>JAESRU010000121.1 GCA_016764455.1 Hyphomicrobiales bacterium
CAACTTCCCTACGCTTTGGTTGGCGGCGGTTTGACGTTTGTTTTTTATCTAATCGTTGGAATGTTTGTGCTCTAGAGCCTTTCCGAAAAAGTGTGAAGCGGTTTTTCGATAAGAAATGCGACAAAGCAAATACTTAGAGTGTTTCGGTTCAAAGTGAACCGAAACACTCTAATCGCCGCGTAATGCTTGCCATGCATGAGGCCTAGTGATCATGCTTTTTACATAACTGACATTTTCTTTGGCAATACCGTTTGGCATGTCTTTGGCGGCCATGATCTCTGCCTCAACAAAACGCCCCTGCAATCCTAAAACCAGCGCAAGGTTCTGCCTGACCCTAGCATCGGCATCAGGTAAAGCTGCGGCGCGAAGCAACCATATTTCAGCAGTATCCGGATCGCCTTGCAAGGCGTGGCTAAGGCCRATRTTTGACAAAAGCTTCGCRTTGTCCGGTGAAAGAGCCAATGCCCGGTTAAAGGTTTGCATTGCCAGTTCATGCCKRTCTGTTTGATCATAAGCCACACCCAAYGCCGAAAGMACTTTTACATCAACAGGGTCTTGTTTTAAGGCTGATTGCAGAAAAGAAATTGCATTTATAGCATTACCATCTTCGATCAAGGCCTGTCCGGTTACCAGCAATAAGTCCTTATCATTTGGAAACAACGCCAAAGATTGCGAGCCAATAGTTGCAGCTCTGCCCGGATTACCAATGGTTCGAACCAGACGCGCTAGCTTTAATGCTGCTTCGCGGTCTGCTGGATTATTTTCATACTCTGCTGCCCAAAATGCTGATCTAGTTAATACRTCTTGCTGTTCRATAGCATCTCTAGCCGCTCTGGTTTGAGGTTGTATCTGDCGCACCATCGAATTAGTAAGWGAGGYYTCTTCCTCACTYATCGGKGTTGTACARCCRCTAAGYRCYACYGGAGCAACCAAACCRGCTAAKAAYAAAMGAAAATRRGGGCGCATGAAAAAAGTCCTTGTGTTAACACTGCACTAATTTGATAAAATGCTATCAATATTTGGTTAACGATAACTTGCTTGAAAGAACAAAATGCTAAACTGTCTGCTTGATAACACCGAAACCGGACTTGATCCGTTGTATTTATTAACCCCAGAATTACTTGAAACATGGCTAATGCAGACCTCTGCTGCAACTGCTGACATTGTCAGGATCAATCTGTTTTCAGGTAAATTAGGTGAAGTGCTAAAACTACCAATTTCAAACGGCAGAAAACTGACTATTGCCGGAATAGGAAAAAATCCAGTAGCTGCTGATATTGCCGTTTTACCGGCAAAACTGGGACACAATAAATATTTTTTGGCTTTTGCACCGCAAGCTCTGGATCGCGATAAATTAGCGTTGGCATGGCTAAAGGGCTGCTATCGTTTTGAAAACCTTCAAAACAAAAAAACCGAATTTGCAAAATTACAAATAATCGGCGCAGACCGTGAGCAGGTACTGCTTAGAGCAGGTGCGGTGACTTATGCGCGCGATCTTATCAACACTCCGGCAAATATACTGGGCACCGAGGCTTTGGAGCAGGCTATCGTTAGTTTGGGGCAAGAATTTGGAGCAAAGGTCAGTAGTGTTATTGGCGAGGATTTATTAAAGCAAAACTATCCGCTAATCCACGCTGTTGGCAGGGCTGCCGATCAACAACCAAGGTTGGTACATCTGGTGTGGGGAAATGATAAAAATCCGGCAATTTCACTGGTTGGCAAAGGGGTGATTTTTGATACTGGTGGCCTTAATATCAAAACCGGCAATTATATGAAGTTGATGAAAAAAGATATGGGCGGAGCCGCAAATGCTTTGGCCACTGCGAAGATGATTATGCAGGCAAAGTTACCGGTTTTCTTAAACGTATTTATTCCAATTGTTGATAATGCAATTTCTGCCAATGCTTATCGACCAAGTGACGTATTGCCCAGTCGAATGGGAGCAAGTATCGAGATCGATAACACTGATGCTGAGGGGCGGTTGATTTTGGCTGATGCATTAACCAGAGCCATAGAAGATCAACCAGACTTGATGATTGATTTTGCCACACTAACCGGCGCGGCAAGGGTGGCATTAGGTCCGGAGCTAGCACCATATTACACCAAATCTGATAGTTGGGCGCAAAAACTGGAAGCCGAGGCGAAGTCTGAGAACGACCCCGTCTGGCGTATGCCCTTGTGGGACGGATATGATGCTTTGTTGGATAGTGATATTGCCGATATTTGCCATACTGCGTCTAGCCCTATGGCCGGCTCGGTTACTGCGGCGTTGTTTTTACAACGGTTTGTTGCCGATACGCCATGGATCCATTTTGACATTTATGGTTGGTCATCAAAATCCCGCCCCGGCCACCCTGTTGGTGGTGATGCCCAAGGGCCTTTTGCAGTATTTGCAATGCTACAAAAAGAGTATGCTTCATGAGTCAGCAATTTGACCCAAGAATAACTCCGGCGCGGTCTGATTTGGCGGCAGAACACTTACGAGGAATAGTTACTGCTGAAAAATTTGTCAGCGGGAATACCTTGTCAGTGATTACCGAAATGTCTGATCTTCTGGCACAGCCGAAATTGGATCAAAGTCTACAAAGCCAACTTTTATTCGGAGAGCAATTTGTATGCCTTGAGAGCAAAGACGGCTGGGCCTGGGGGCAATCTGTTCGCGATGGTTATGTAGGTTATGTACGGGCAAGCGCACTGCAAGAACAAACTGCAATACCGGATCATTGGATAAGTTCGCTTCGAACACCGGTGTTTTCGCAAGCTAACCTAAAATCACCAATAGTCGGATATTTACACAGAAACTCGCAAATACATATTTCCAAAACCAGCGACGATTATTGTCATGTTGGAATGGGTTGGGTTGCAAAATGTGATATTCAGGCGATAAACTCGCCCGCCGAGGATTGGGTTGAAGTGGCAAAAACCTATTTGCACAGTCCTTATGTCTGGGGTGGACGCAGCAGTTTCGGTCTTGATTGCTCGGCTCTTATTCAAAACTCTCTGCAAGCGGCTGGCATAAGCTGTCCCCGGGATTCGGATATGCAAGAAGAGCAATTGGGAAAACCAGTAAGGACATCTGATTTTACCCGTGGTGATTTACTGTTTTGGAAAGGTCATGTGGGCGTAATGGTTTGTCGCGATAACTTTCTTCATGCAAATGCCGCATCGATGAAAACAGTGATTGAGCCGGTAAGTGAAGCTATAAACAGAATAGAAAAAACCGCCGGACCGATAACTTCGATCCGCCGGTTTTCTTGAGCCGRAATTTGCTCTAATTACTCGTTAGCAGATGTTGGAACCGTTGTCATATCTGCTGCTTTCTCTAAGACTTCTGCCACACCGTCACCGGTGGCCTCGACCGCTGATGAAGCCTGTTCTGTAACTTCGTCTAACATGTCGCCAGCAGCTTCAACAACTGGAGCAGCAAATGCAGGCAAAGACATTGGAGCGTCGCTTTTCTCTCGCAGCCATAACAAGAAATTAGCACGATCTTTTGCTTTTTTCAGACCCATAAATGACATCGAAGTGCCCGGAACCAGTTCTTTTGGTTTCTTTAAAAACAAGTTCAAGTTTTCAAAACTCCAGTTTAGACCTGATGCACTTAATGCGGAAGAATATTTAAACCCATCGGCAGCAGCAGCATCACGACCAATTACATTCCAAAGAGCCGGGCCAATTTTATTGCCGCCATCTTTCTCGAAAGTATGACAAGCGGTACATTTTTTGGCTATCCGTTCGCCAGAACTTGCGCTTGCTCCGGAAAGYAATTCAGCCAAYGAAACYTCTTTRAYAATYTCGGCAACAGCMGTRTCRYYAGATGYRYTTTCAATAACCACTGCAAATCCCGGYGTTTCCGGTTGTTCRGAGTKAATGAATTTATGGCTTAGYTCKTTAATACCGAACACTACCAAAGCAGTTGCTAAAACCGCTGCAAATATYTTATTCCAGAAAAGACCRCCCATCTGGCKCCACCCTCGCTAAATTGACAGCCCCTATACCCATTGATGGGACTGATTCATAATCGTGTTTTACATGACAAAAACCCAAGTTCAAGAGTATACCGTCAAATGATTTGGAAAGCTTATCAAGAACCCTATTGCCAAGTGTTAATTCTGACAGGATAACCACTAAATGAAAACCCGTATTATCATACCGGCACGATTGGCCTCAAAGCGTTTGCCGGGCAAGCCACTGGCAGACATTGCCGGAGTTCCTATGATCTTGAGGGTAGCCAAAGCCGCAAGATCCGCCGGCTTTGGCGAGCCATTAATTGCTGCCGGTGACCAGCAAATATTCGATTGTGCCAAAGACGCGGGTTTTGAAGTTGTCTTAACCTCCCCCGACTTGCCATCAGGCACCGACCGGGTGCAAGCCGCCCTTGAACTATCAGGGTTTGCCGCAGAAACCGATATTGTCGTAAATTTACAAGGCGACTTACCTATGATTGCGCCAAAGACTATACAGACAGTGGTCAAAGTTTTGCAAAATATTCCAAGCGCCGATATAGCTACACTGGTTGCGAAAATAACCGAAAAAGCAGAGCGGACAAACGCTGATGTGGTAAAGGCTGTATTAAGTCCGATAATAAACGACGATAATGAACAGTCGGAAAAATTATTTCGCGCTTTGTATTTTACCCGAACAGCGGCTCCTTATGGTGACGGGACACTTTATCATCATATCGGTATTTATGCTTATCGACGCAAAGCTCTTGAACAATTTACTAAATTAAAACCATCAATACTGGAAAAGCGCGAAAAACTGGAACAGTTGCGAGCCTTGGAAAACAATATGCAAATAGCTGTCGGTTTGGTGGATGAAGTACCGCAAGGCGTGGATAACCCGCAAGATTTGGAAAAAGTCAGAGTCTTGTTTGGAAAACAGTCATGAATAAAGTAATTTCTTTCCAAGGGGTTGAGGGCGCTTATTCACATCTCTCTTGTATCAAATATTTTCCYGACCAYSAWCCKTTRGCCTGYGAAAGCTTTGAAGAAGCATTTGCAGCGGTAAGYTCTGGSCKRGCAAASCGRGCAATGATTCCGGTTGARAATAATTTGGCCGGACGAGTGGCCGATATTCAYTATTTATTACCTGACTCCAACTTGGAGATCGAGGCYGAAAARTTCCTKCCCATWYGCCATCAATTRYTGGYGATMAARGGCGCAAGYCTWGCAACRRTTAARCGCGCTCACTCACATATCATGGCTTTGGGKCARTGTCGCAATTCACTAAAAGAGCTTGGCATTAAAGCYGTTCAYGCYRGYGATACTGCTGGYKCTGCTRAAATGGTRGCCRARCTTGGMTCMRTAGAAGAYGCARGMGTTGCCTCTAATTTGGCWGGYGARATTTATGGWTTRCAGAAAATTGCCAATAATATCGAAGATGCGGATCATAACACCACCAGATTTTTGGTAATGCGGACAAAACATGATCTTGTTGAATATGACCAGAACAAGAAATATATGACCAGTTTGGTTTTTGAGGTCAAAAACACTGCCGGCGCACTGTATAAGGCCATGGGCGGCTTTGCCACTAATGGCATAAATATGACCAAGTTAGAAAGCTACCAATTAGGCGCCAGCTTTACTGCAACCAGATTTTTTTGCGACATAAAAGGTCACCCCGAACAACCAAAAGTCGCTCAAGCTATTGAAGAAGCTGGATTTTTCTGCTCCAAATTACGACGGGTTGGAACCTATGAAGCCGATATTTATCGCGATAAATAAACCTTATGTTTAATTTAGCTAACCGCAATAACCGAAAGTTCGCGCATTTGGGTGTTGGCAATGGCTAATTTTGCCAGTGTCCAGTTACCTTTGTCCAGTTCTTCAAGTGCACTTTGAGTATGTTCGACCACTTGTGCATTTACTTCGATGAACGAGGTCAACGCCTTATCTCGCCACTCGCGGCTCGGTTTTTTAATTCCCTCTCCCAAATTGCCAGATAAAAGCGTAATATGTGACATTGCAGCACGAGTTAATCGTTGTTGTGCGCGGTAGAAATCTTCTATCAAACGCCTAACCGCTAAACGATCCCAATGGTCATTGGCTTCTAATGTGCTGGCCGCACCACGTAAGCGGTCGAACCAGAAAACATCACCAAAGCCATGGTACAAGCTGGCAACCGATAATAACGGCCAGTTTTCCTTGCTTGCCAGGTCAATTATATCACTGGCGGATATCAAGGTTCGTAAACGGCTAATTTTTGTTGCCAAAGATTTTGGAACTCCAAGGTCAAGTAATATTTGATTGCGGGCAGCAGATTTATCCACCTCATATTGAGATAAAAATTTATCAACATTAGTGCTCATTTCACGAACGCCATCGCTATAAGCATCAAGCATTGAGCCTAGTCCGTCTTTGATCATATTTGGCCGCCTAGCTACCCAATATGTCTGGCGGCGTAAAACGCTCATTATTTCAAAATGTGCCGAATAAATTGCTTCCGAGCTTATTTTATTATCAAGTTTATTAGTTTCACTGACTAATTGTTCATATCCATATAGCTGGCGCACACCTTCAAAACATAAAGCACCGACATCAGGGCTTACGCCGGCGCTGCCACACAAGCGATATGGGAATGTCGGCCCGCCACGATCAATCATGTCATTTGCTAATATTGTCGCAACAATTTCACGGTGCAGGCGATGGCTAGAGCGCTCGTCTTTAAATTCATGCACGCCTTTTGGAAAATATTGTCGCAACATTGTGGTAAAATGCGGGTCGTCAACACTTGTTCCGGCAACCAAGTCTTCGACCAGTGTATTTTTGGCATAGGCCATTAAAGTTGCCATCTCTGGCCTGGTCATGCCGGGGCCATTCTCGAACCTTGTTGCCACTTCATCAGCATCAGGCAGGTCTTCTACTTCGCGATCAAGACGGTCTTCGGCCTCCAACTGATCCATAAACCGGCCATAAGCGTCCATGTCTCCTTGTGCGGTTGCCTCAGCCAAAGACAGAGTAAGGGTTTGCGTGTAATTATGAGCCAGAACATGCTCGGCCACATCGTCAGTCATCGAGGCCAGTAATTTGTCCCGGTCTTCGCGCTCCATATCACCGGACTGCATCATCGGACGCAGAAGGATCTTGATATTGACCTCGTGGTCTGAGCTGTCGACACCGGCGGAATTATCCACGAAGTCGCCATTCAGGCGACCGCCTTCACGAGCAAATTCAATGCGGGCGGCCTGGGTGAATCCCAGATTGGCTCCTTCGCCGATCACACTGGCCCCCACTTCGGTGGCATCCAGACGCAGGGCATCATTGGTCTTGTCACCGACCTCCCAGTGCTGCTCATGCGTGGCCTTGACGTAGGTTCCAATGCCGCCGAACCACAGGAGTTCGGTTTTCACCTTAAGCAGCGCATTCATCAGCTCAAGCGGACTGACTCTGGTTTTTTCGAGACCGGTTAGCCGTTTGATCTCTTCGGTGATTTTGATGGTTTTCGCGCTGCGTGGAAACACCCCGCCGCCCTTTGAAATCAGGCTGGTATCATAGTCTTGCCAGGAGGTGCGCGGCGTGTCGAACAAACGCTTGCGCTCGTCCCACATCTGACCGGGATCGCCGGGCTCAGGGTCAATAAAGATATCCCGGTGATCAAAGGCGGCCACGAGACGAATCTGGCGTGACAGCAACATCCCATTGCCGAAGACATCACCGGACATATCGCCCACACCGATAACGGTGAACGGCTCGGACTGAATGTCCTTGCCCATTTCGCGGAAGTGACGCTTGACCGATTCCCAGGCACCGCGGGCCGTAATGCCCATTTTCTTGTGGTCATAACCGGCAGATCCACCGGAGGCGAAGGCGTCGCCCAACCAGAAATCATATTCGTCCTCGGCCAATCCATTGGCGGTGTCGGAAAATGTCGCCGTGCCTTTATCAGCGGCAACCACCAGATAGGGATCATCATCATCCCAACAAATGGTCGATGCGGGACCACATACGGCCTCATCAACAATATTGTCGGTGATATCCAGCAGCCCGCGAATAAAGGTTTTGTAGGCTTCGCGTCCGGCATGGAATACTTCATCCCGATTACCGGATTTTGGCAATTTCTTGGGATAGAAACCACCCTTGGATCCAACCGGTACGATGACCGCATTCTTGACCTGTTGCGCCTTGACCAGTCCGAGAACTTCGGTGCGAAAATCGTCACGGCGATCGGACCAACGCAGGCCGCCACGGGCGACCGGTCCAAAGCGGATGTGAACCCCTTCGACATCCGGAGCCCAGACAAAAATTTCCCGGTACGGCTTGGGAAGCGGCAATTCCTCCAATTGCCCGGAAGCAATCTTGATGGAAATTCTGGCTTTCTGGCTGCCATCGTCTTCGCTCTGGAAGAAATTGGTTCGCAAGACAGACTCGATCAAACGGAACATCCGACGCAGGACCCGGTCGTGGTCGAGACTGGCCACGGATTCGAGTTTCTGGCTGATGGATTCACCCGCAGTCTCGGCGGCCTTTCGCCGATCGTCCATTGTGCCGCCAAATTCTGGGTCGAATTTGATCCGGACCAGATCCAGCAATTGCAGGGCAATATCGCTGTTGGAGGACAGCGCCTCCTCCTGGATGGCCTGGGACGGATCGAGACCGGTTTGTTGGCGATAGCGCGCGCAGGTGCGCAGGAAAGCTGTTTCGCGCCAGCTGACGCCAATATCCAGAATCAGGCGATTGAAACCGTCATCCTCGGTATTGCCCTCAATAACAGCGAGCAAGGCCTCTTCGAGTACCGGGGTGATTTCCTCCAAGGTGCGCGACAGCAGAGCGTCTGTTTCAAGTTCAAAATCATGAACAAAAGCACGATCTTGCGCTTTGCCATCCGCAGACCTTCGATCAACCGGAAAACCCGTTTCCTGCACCACATGCAGGCCCAGGTTTTCCAGGATTGGCATAACACCGGACAAGGAGACCGGGTTTCCGACCCGATAAATTTTCAGTCGCAATTCGGTCTGTTTATCATCGGCTTCGCGGTAGACACGAACGGCAATTTTGTCCGGGGTATCAAGCGATTCAAGCTTGATGATATCCTGCAGGGCTTCGTCGGGCTCATACAACTCTCGATAACCGGCCTTGAACGCGTCCTGATAGGCTGGCATGCGGAGCCGTATTTCATTGTCTGCCGTGCGCCGGACATGTGTCTCGAAATCATCTTCCCAGGTTCGGGCGAGACGCGCGACACGGCGTTCCAGATCCGAAATATCGGGCTCCGGGTGATCAAACGGATTGAGTCCGATAATGTAGTGAACCCGGGCCAGCGGACTGTCGCCGAATTTCGGGTAATAGGCTGATAACCGGCCGCCAAAAGCTTCGCGAATCAGCTCTCCGGCACTTTCCCGAACCTTGGAATTATAGCGATCCCGCGGCACGTAGAGGAGCGCGGAAACAAACCGGTCGAACTGGTCACGTCGGAAAAACAGCTTTGTTCGCGGGCGGTCATGCAGATGCAATATACCCAGGCCGATTTCGAGCAGGTCATTTTCTTCCATCTGGAAGAGCTCATCGCGCGGGAAATTCTCGACTGTATTGCGCAACTTCTTGGCGTTGTGGGTGCCCGGTGTTTTGCCGGCACGCTCAAGCACGCGGCGAACCTTGCGTCGGATCAAAGGAACCTTGCTGGCGCTCTGATCGTAGGCTTCGGCGGTAAACAGGCCAACAAATCGTGCCTCGCCAATTACGGCACCGTCAGCGCGATATCGCTTCACACCGACATAATCCATGTAGACGCGACGGTGGACACGCGATTTCATGTTGGCCTTGGCAACGATGATCGGATTGGGTTCTCGCAGGAATGATTCGATTTCCGGCGTCAGGACCGCCGGTTCCGACCCTTTTCGCAGGACATGACAATCCGGATCGCGCAGGACGCCCCGGCCCGTGTCAGGGCTGACACTGGATTGCCGGTCAACCATCGACCCATCTTCAGCGACATTGAATTCATAGACCCGACACCCGAGAAAGGCGAAGTGATCGTCTCGAAGCCAGCGCAGGAACGCGATTGATTCGGTCAATTCCTCGGCGCTTGTATGCGTGACAGCCTGCTCGAGATGCGCGATGGCTTCATCCATCTGCGCGCGCATATCCGACCAGTCCTCGACCGAAACGCGCACTTCATTCAGAGTCTCGCTGACACCATCGATGAGTGTGCGGCGGGACAATTCATCCAGCGGCGGCAGGTGCACCTGGATCATGGATTCGGCAACACAATTCCCACCCGACAGAACACGCTGGCCGTTATCGGCTCGGCGCGTCTGAACAATCGGGTGAAACATGGCGACGATATCGTGACCCTGGGCGCCAATTTCGCCCATGATGGAATCGACCAGGAAAGGTCTGTCACGACTGATGATTTCAAGCACATCCCTCGGCAATTCAGACCCGTCCGGGCGCGTCGCAGTGCGGACACGGATCAGGATGGCATCGTTATTGCGGGTTTCGCCATAATCCCAAAAACTCAGACCAAGCTGCGCTAATTCCTCGGCCGAGACCTGTTCAAGGTCCTCAGCGAGGGCGTCATCATAGATCTGGGAAAAGAAGGAGTTGCCGGGATCCCCGCACTCACTTCCATATTGTTCGTGCCAGAGACGCCGAGACGCCCCCATGAACTCCGCGCGCGGATAAGCGTGCGCAACTCCGACGACAGCCCCCATGTGGCTCGTGCTCCCTAAGCCTGCGAGAATTGTTGGACCCTAGACCCGTTTGGCGCATGTGCAAGCCGCCTAGGCGGTTGAATCTGCAATATGGCTTTTCATTTTTGGGAGAACATAAAAATATGGCACCGCCGGGCAGGGACAGGGGTAGCCCGGCGGTGCCTGTCAGACCTCAATGAGCAGACTGGGGGAACGCTCGATCGAGGCCTGTTTCAACGGAGATGCGACCAAACCTGTTCAGGGGAGACGGGTGGGCCACGTGATACCGTTAAACTAGCTAATGAAGAGGCTGCTGGGCTGGGCCCAGCTGTATGCCACTGCAACAGCAGACAGAATCAAACCAGCCAAAGTCACTGAAATATAACGCGCCATAACCGATCCTTTCCGATCTGGTGTATTTTGACCGGCTCTTGTCGCCCGTCGATGATGGTCATATGGGAGATGGTTTTCGGATTACCAGCCCCCGTGCCTTCACGGAGTTGTGAGGCCGCATCTTCATTTCATAACGCAGATGACCGCCCGGTGAACCGGACGGTCATCTAAGCCCATCAAGCAGGACGGAACAAACGGTCAGTTGACGCTGCTATGGCCCCCAAAGGTTGCCAGTGGCCGAATATTCTCACCGGCTTCGTCGAGCGCCAAAAGCACGCCGTGTCGGATGATGCGAGCCAGATAATTCAGATCATTACTATCCCACGTCAGGCCAGACAGGTCCGCCTCGAGACGCTCGACGGATTTGCGGGCTGCGAGAAGGCGTTCGCGGTCTGGCTTGGAGAGAGGGCCTTTGAATTGATTAAAGACCTTGCTGCCGAAAGTGCTCATCATGAATTCCCCAATTAGGTGTTGATTGTGAAAGGCCCGGTTTCATCCAGGTATCCTGAACCTCACACCAGCGCATTGTCCCGCAGAGCTGGTTGATGAGATCAAACAAGAAGTTACGGACACTTGCTGTCGATTGTTGCCCCAGCGGGGCGCTGCCGACCGCCTCCTCTACCAGGGTTAGGTGGCACCCCCGGGCTGACGCGTCGTACGTTGTCGCCAGGATGGAGAAGGCCAGGGAGAAGCCGACCAAAAAGACCGGACCATCACTGCTGCGTGCCAGCATTTGCTCGAACATAGGGTCCGAAAAAGCCGACAATTCACAACGGGTCGAAACCGCTTCGCATGCCCGCGGACGAAGCCCTYCAATCGGCGCGTCTTCGGGAGCGTGYACCCGGACCCGATTGCTGGGAGCATGGCGCAACTGGCTGTGCATAACATTCCAGCCACAATAGCGCGCGGCTGTCAGAGAGCGCTCAATGTGCCGAACGGTGTCTGTAATGTCATTGCCCTGCTCGCCGGATGTGTGGAAATGGCCTTGCTGACAATCGAGCAGGATGAGTGTCGGTGTTGGTTGGTGCCAGTCCATCACGCCACCCTGATCGGCTGATTTGCAGGGCGGATATCGCGAGACGTCGACAAATCAAATGCGCCGGGCCGATCCCAATCCCCGTCAGGCCTTATCAGCACCAATGGTGGCGCATCCATATCAATGACATCACTGGGACGTTCGAGAATTTTGAGTATTTCGACATACTGATAATCGGAAAAACTAAATTGAGGACGGCCGTGGCGAACTTCAAATCCGTGTGACCGCCAGTAGGGCAGACGCTCGATCTGGGCGTGCCCGAGCAGTTTTCGGTAACCTCTACGGGCGCAATATTTCATTGCGTCGGCCATCAGGGTGCGCATCACGCCTATCTTCCGAAAAGCCGGCAAGACGGCGGCGCGTTCAACTTTGGCAAATTCCGCAAACCAGCGGAGACGAAGCACACCTACAGGCTCTCGACCCTGCCAGGCCACCAAGTGTGACGCTGCAACAAGGTCATTGCCGTCATACTCCTCGGTGTAGGGCGCGTTTTGTTCGCCCAAATAGGTTACCCCGCGCAATGTCATGGCCATGACCACTTCGTCGAAGGTTCGGGCCACGCGGGTCTCGATGGGGATGCGGGAGTATTGAATATTCATCACGCTGCCTTCCTGGTGCCGCACAAACGGGGGGAACGAACAAGGTCCGCGTCGAAGCGGCGCGGATAATGATCACAAATATAGGTCTGGTCCTGTGAGCTGGAGGGGGCTTCCTGGTCGAACCCGGTGTAATTTTCCGAAGACCGGGAGCCTTGAGTATCCAACCGGCGGAAACCCAACCGGATCAATAATTTTTGACCACTCACGCTACGCCCTCTCGCCAAAACCGGAGTGGCTGCATAAAATTGCCTCCAGCTCGCCATCAAGGCTCTCAAGGTTGCGGTTTGAGCGCGACGGCTTGCACCGGCCATCCCCCACGAGAGGAGGGCCGCGCAATCCTGGCCTGGCCGACAGATCCAGCTTTGCGCTGCGTCATCGAAACCGAAACTTCTGTCGAGGACAGCCTTGCGCCCGGCCCCGGTCAACCGGATCGACGCAAGTATAGCGTCCGGCTCCAGATCGGTGCCGGCTGTTCCTGTTCGCATATGCAGGGAGCACTGCGTCCAGTCCTGCACCCTTTTCAGGGTCTCGGGTCGAGCAATTTCTCCAGGGATCAACCGGTCTGCTAGCGTATGGAAGGTGCCGATTTGACCGGTGCTCACAGGTGTAAACCCATAATACCCCAAACAATTATCCAATTCCGAAACATGGAATTGAGCGGGAGGCTCGTGTAAGATAGTATTACAATTGACGGTGCTCATTGAACTTTTCCGATTTGCGTCGGTAGAGCTGTAACGTCGGTGGGCCAAATTGCCTTTAGTGAAGTTGGAATAATGGATAGTCTAGAATCATTGGTTGACGTGAAACGCAGTGTCTTTGACTGGGACGATCTGCAGGTCTTTTTTGCTGTGGCCAGAACCGGCTCAATGAGCGCGGCAGCGGCGGCCCTTGGAATTCAACAACCAACTGTAAGCAAACGCATCCAGCAATTGGAGAGCCGCCTGGGCACCAAATTGATCGAGCGGCGAGCCGGAGGGCTGGTACTGACCTCAGCTGGCCATGAGGCCATGGACTACGTGCAAACGATCCAGCGTTCGGCAGTGCGCCTTGAATCGCGCCTGGGTGGAAAGGACAAGGCCCGCACCGGCGAGGTAACACTGCAGGTTTCCGATGGGCTGGCTACATATTGGCTCGCAAGACACCTGCCCAAATTCCTGCAGGCCAACCCGGGGGTGGAGCTCAACCTGGTCCGGGAGGCGGATCGTAGTGCTCCCCTGCCGACACCTGACCTCAGCATCACCTTTTCTACTGACAAGGCAATGGAATCCACCGCGCACTCGCTGGGCCGGCTTCACTATATGCCATTTACTTCGCGCCGCTTCATTGACACTTATGGCGCACCAAAAAATGCACATGATGCCTTATCATACCGGTTTTTGAAGCTTGAACACTACTCGTCCGACGGGGACCTCTGGAAGCGACGGGTTGAGACCGTCGATGCCTATATCCAATACGGCTTTCGCACAGATGTGAGCGGTACCTTGCTCGAACTGCTCCGCAATGGCGGCGGCATTGCCATGCTGCCCACCTATCTGGCGCCGATATTTGAGGACGAGCTGGTGCTGCTAGATTTTGATTTCAAGCAAGATGTCCACTTATGGCTCAAATACATGCCGGAGAGTCACCGTGTGGGCCGGAACAAATGTGTCGGGGATTGGGTCAAATCCATTTTCCGGAGCGCGGACAATCCGTGGTTTCGGGATGAATTCTGCCACCCATCGGAATTTTCCAAGATTGAAGTCATATCCCCACAAACATGATCCTGCTCTGGGAGACATATAACGGCGCGCAGCCCCCCGAATCGTCGAATATTGGAGAGCGGCAGATTTGTGTTCAGCTCGTCGCGCGAGCATTCACATTCACACGCCCGCTCAGGTTCTCAATCTATGGTAAGTATTTGTAATTTTGCACAACCCGTGGAAAAGGCACGTCTAACCCATTTAGTTCCCGCAATACTCATTTGATATTATTATTTATTTCATTGAAATTGGTGCTTAATAATCAGCAGAGATCGAATCGATGGGTCGGTTGCTGGTCACGTTTTTCAAGTCATCAGCTGTTCTGGTGTTCTGAATGTCTATACTGAAAACTTCAGCGACTCCCTATGTGATGACATCGAACTGTGTCAAAAGCGGCTGATGCAGAATTTGCAACGCGTTTCAGCAAACCACCCGATTAGGTGGTGATGCGCAGAAAGCCGGATCGCGACCCAGCATTGCGCGATGAGTATTAGTTGCGTTAGACTTTAATTGACCACAGGCACGAGGAAAACATGAGCGCTAGAGGTCCTACAAGTATCGACAAACACGTTGGCGCACGCCTGCGACTTCGCCGAAGTATGCTGGAAATGAGCCAGTCAGAATTGGGCGAAAAATTGGGCGTCACCTTCCAGCAGGTTCAAAAATATGAACGTGGAACCAACCGGATTGGTGCCAGCCGGCTCTTCAATGTTGCCCGGGTTATGGAAGTCCCGGTCGCCTACTTCTTTGAAGGACTTGATGAGAGCGGTGCCAGTGAGCTGAAGAACGATGATTCAGCGACGCTGTATGATTTTATCGCGAGCCCGGACGGGTTGGCCTTGGCGTCTGCATTCGCAGGCATCCAGGACCAGACGGTACGTCGGCGGGTGATTGATCTGCTCCGGTCGCTCTCCGGCTGACCTGACCGCCAGACGAGAAGACAATTTCGGCGACACTTGGCTGTCTCCTGATTTGGCGTTTCAATGCGTCATAATTTGTCAATTTCCAAAATGAAGTGCCCGGCCTTGCAATGTGAGGCCGGGCACTTTGTATGGATTGCACTGAGAATTGAACTCACGGCCTTACGCTTGGCAAGAACTCGCTCTGCCCCTGAGCTCTGCCCGCTTAGCTCAGGGACAGATCAGTATATTTCGAGCGATAATTCGAAATCCAAATTTACGGAATGTTTCAATAAACACGATTAACTTCGGGCCGTTATAGGTTTTTCGTTATCTATTTTTGGTTTTGTGTCTAATCGTCTCGCACTGGGAGTGGGCCGACCTGTCTAGCACGGAGTTACTGCCATCGCTATGCCGCGAATTTTGTGGCGAGTTGCTTCAAATTCTGCGGGCCGGTGCCGCAGGAGCCAGACAAAATCGCAAGACCACCGCAACATGCGGGTTCGCAAAGTTTGCTTTTATTTTCACGAAAAATAAATGGAGCGGGCGATCAGATTCGAACTGACGACCTAAACCTTGGCAAGGTTTCGCTCTACCCCTGAGCTACGCCCGCTCAAAACGTAAGGGGACCGGC
>JAESRU010000036.1 GCA_016764455.1 Hyphomicrobiales bacterium
CTGCTGGCGCCTGTAATAATCGCGACCTTGTTTTCTAAAAGCATGATGATTGCGAGGATCGCCATCCAGACCAGGTTCATCAATCCGCCTGATCACCATGTCCAGATGAGGCACCGGCACCAAATCCCTTCGCTTTGCCGGATCGCCAACAAGCGGCTAAAAATCCACCAGCGCCCGTTTATTCATATAGGCCTGATCGGAATAGCGTGACCAATCGGCTGCTTGCCTGCGAAACGCCAAAAAGCTCTCGTAAATCTCTTTGGTCATGGCATCATTGTTGCCAGCATCAGCGAGCACATCTTTAGCTGCATTGCCAAATCCTTGAAACACCTCGTATGGAAATTCCCACAAGACAACATCATGTTCGTTGATCAGGACATTTAGCGCCGCCAGATTCCTGGCATTATGCTCCGCATGATCAAAGTTGTTTTCAGCCAACGCGCAGGTCTCAAACATCAATTTATCGGCGTCCGACAATCCGTCCCAGAGTTTTTTTGAGAGCCCCAGACCCAACATGCTGCCAGGTTCCTGAAAGCCCGGATAATAATAATTTTTCACAACATTGTGGAAACCAAATTCAAGATCCCCCCAAGGCCCGACCCATTCCACCGCGTCCACAGTACCGGATTCAAGGGCTGGCAAAATTTCAGCCCCCGCAAGCGTTACACTAGTRCCACCAAGCGCCCGGATCACTTCGCCGCCAAGACCGGGGATGCGCATCTTGAGACCTTTGAAATCATCCAATGACTTGATCGGCCGGTTGAACCACCCGCCCATCTGGGCACCGGTATTGCCGCACGGCAAATGTTTGATACCGAAATTTGCGCCAAGCTTGTCCCACAATTCCTGCCCGCCACCATGGAGAATCCAGGCATCCATTTCATCGGCCCGCAGCCCAAACGGCACGCTCGTGAAAAAGGCATAGCCTTTGGATTTGGACTGATAATAATAATCCGCCGAATGATACATGTCGGCGGTCCCGTCCTGCACGGCGTCGTGACATCCCAAAGGCGGAACCAGCTCACCACCCGCAAATATTTTCACCACGTACCTGCCACCGGATGCTGCTTCCAGACGCGCCCCAAACCGCTCCGCTGCGGTTCCAAGACCGGGGAAACTTTTTGGCCACGATGTGACCATTTTGAGTTCCATTACCCCTTGCGCGATTACTGGAGCCGCCAGGCCGGTCGCCGCTACAGTACCACCTGCCAAAGCCGCTTTCTTTATGAATGCGCGACGATCCATCGAATCATCCCCCCAATTGCTGCCTCAATGATCAATCAAAGCCCAGCCGCGCATCAGGGGCAAGAGGGGCCAGGGACAGGAGACTGAGGCCGGGGCAAGCGTGAATTTCATAAACAAGTTGCGCGTCCCAATTCCAAATCCTAGAATTGGTCCACACCATTCCGGAGCCGGAAATGCCAGAAAATAACGACCACCATCATCACGGTCATGATCATGACCACGATCATTCGCACCTGACCGAAACCGAATTACGGGTCCGGGCGCTTGAATCAATCCTTGTSGARAAGGGYTATGTRGACCCCGAAGCCCTGAACCGKCTGGTGGATACATACGAGAAAAAAGTTGGMCCCCGGAACGGCGCGATGGTTGTTGCGCGCGCCTGGAGCAATCCTGAATTTCTCGAATTTTTACGCAAAGATGCAAGCGGCGCAATCGCCACCCTTGGCTTTACCGGGCGCCAGGGCGAAGACATGATCATCAARGAAAATACGCCYGAAATTCACAATATGGTCGTTTGCACACTTTGCTCTTGTTATCCATGGCCGGTGCTTGGCCTGCCGCCGGTCTGGTACAAATCAGCSCCCTACCGCTCYCGCGCCGTCAGCGATCCACGCGGCGTATTGAATGAGTTTGATGTTTCCCTGCCCACGGAAACAGAAATCCGGGTTTGGGATTCAACCGCMGAATTGCGCTATCTGGTGCTACCCATGCGCCCCGATGGAACAGAGGGATTAAGCGAAGAGCAATTGGCAACATTGGTGACCCGCAATTCCATGATCGGCACTGGCATCGCCATGTCACCAGAAGACGCGCGGCAACAGGGTTTGTTGTCATGAACGGACCGCACGATTATGGCGGGTTGCATGGCTATGGCCCGGTAGTGCAAGAAGCCGATGAACCTAATTTTCATGCCGACTGGGAAAAGACAGTGTTTGGCCTGACCCTCGCCATAGGCGCTACCGGGGCCTGGAATATCGATGCATCACGGTTTGCACGTGAAAGCGTCCCCCCGCCACAATATTTGTCCAGCAGCTATTATCAGATCTGGTTCGAAGCCTTGATCACATTGCTGCGCGAACGCGATTTTGTATCCAGCGAAGAGCTTGCYGGCGCAAAGCCTGAAGTGCGCGTCAAAATCAAGCGCATCCTGGCGGCCAAGGATGTCGCAAAAGTTCTGGCATCCGGCGGGTCTGCGAAGCGTGACGCTGATATCCAACCAGGCTTTGCGATTGGCGACCGCGTGCGCGTTCTCAACCGCAATCCCGAAACCCATACCCGGATGCCACGCTACGTGCGCGGCCACGTTGGCACAATCGCCGATATCCATGGGGCCTTTGTGTTCCCGGATACCAACGCCCACGGCGAAGGCGAACAACCCGGCATTTGCTACGGCATCCGCTTTGAAGCAACGGAATTATGGGGTRAAGATACCGATCCCAATCATGCAGTATATCTGGATTTGTGGGAGACCTATCTTGAACCAGCCCGATAGCGTCACAGACGCCCTTGCCGCAGTGCCGGAACTTCCCCGCGACAATGAAGGCCCGGTCTTTGCCGAACCCTGGCAGGCCCAGGCATTCAGCATGACAATCCGGCTTTACGAAAAAGGCGTCTTCACCTGGCCAGAATGGGCAGCCACACTTGCGGATGAAATCACCCGCGCCCAAAAGGCCGGTGACCCGGATATAGGCGATACCTATTACCTGCATTGGCTGGCAGCGTTGGAGCGAATTTCTTCGGATAAAGGCTTGACCAACGCCACCGATCTGATCGACCGGCGTGATGCGTGGGAACGGGCAACGCTCGCAACCCCCCACGGCGAACCAATTGTTCTGGGACGCGAGCTGGCAGACAAAGCCTGACCGGCTATTCTTCCGCCTGCTCCAGATATTCTTCGTCTTTTCGCATCATGACCCGCACCAAAGGCTTCATGGTCAGCCCCTGAACGATGATGGAGAACACCACCACCGCGTAAGTCATCGAGAGGATTGCCGGCTTGAACGCCACATCAGGCAGTGACAAAGCCAGCGCCACCGAAATACCGCCACGCAACCCGCCCCATGTAAGCAGGGTTATAGCACCACGGGTAAATTCTTGCCGCACCGATAAAAGGGTAATTGGCACTGCCACAGCCGTAAACCTGGCCGCTAAAACAATCGGGATCGCCAGCAACATCAAYGGGAAAAATTCAGGGTTTAATCCCACCACCAGCACCTCGAGGCCGATCAGGAGGAACAGCACCGAATTGAGCAACTCGTCGAGCAATTCCCAGAATTGAAACACATGCTGGCGGGTATTTTCGCTCATCGCAAAGCGYGCCCCGTGATTGCCGATAAARATACCAGAGACCACCACGGCAATCGGACCGCTTAAATGGAAATGCAGCGCAAACGCATATGACGCAGTAACCAATGCCAGGGTGATCAAGACTTCGAGATTGTGTTCATCGATCCCGCGCATGGCGAGATAGGCAATATACCCCGATACAATACCAAGCAGCGCACCGCCCAAGGCTTCGACAGCAAATAGTTGCGCAACCTCGGCAACGCCGATTGACCCACCCCCATTCCCGTTGCCAACGGCAATCGCCACGAGAATTGAAAACACAACAACGCCAACACCATCGTTGAAAAGCGATTCCCCGGCAATTTTTGCTTCAAGCGGTTTTGGAACCCGGACGGTTTTCAAAATACCAAGCACCGCAACCGGGTCGGTCGGGCTAATCAAAGCGCCGAAAACCAAAGCCCAGATGAACGGGATCGATTGCCCGAGCATATCGGCGACCAACCAAACCACACCGCCAATGAGAAAAGTTGAGGTGAGAATGCCAACAGTCGCCAGGGTGCCGATTGCCCATTTTTTTGCCGCCAGTTCCGACAGGTCGACATGCACTGCACCTGCAAACAGCAAGACACTCAGCATGCCTTCCATAAGGGTCGCGTGAAAGTCGATGCTCGCAATCGCTCCGCGAACAGTGTCATCCACCTCAAATCCCGGCACAAACCAGTCGATCACAATCAGCGACAGTGACACCACAAGGGCGATCACCACCAGCCCGATGGTATGGGGCAGGCGCAAAATGCGGTGATTGATATAGCCAAACAGCGCCGACAGCGCGAACAGCATCGCAATAATATCAAGCAGGGTCATGATTTTTGGTCTTCAAATTGTTCAGATTAATTAGTGATACCAGCCAGCACTCAAAGCGCAAATATGCAGTGCGGGGATTTGCAATTATGCCGCCAATGGGGTTTGGAGGGTTTGGGGGGTCCGGGGCCGTAGTCGGCTTAGCAACAACCACGCCGCGATCCCCATATTTAGCAAATTCCATGCAATCCCGTTGAGGAACGCCGCCTGATAGGATCCGGTAAGATCGTAAATCTCCCCAGACATCCATCCCCCAAGCGCCATCCCGGCAATCGTCGACATCAGAACGATACTGATCCGCGACCCTGCTTCGCGGGCCGGGAAATATTCCCGCACGATCAGCGCGTAGCTCGGCACAATGCCGCCCTGCGCCAACCCGAACATCCCGGCAATCACGTAGAGCGACATCAGCCCGTCAAAGGGGAGATAAAACAGCAACGCGATACATTGCAGGGTTGATCCGATCAACAGAGTCGCCAGCCCACCGATCCGGTCTGCAACCATGCCCGATATCAACCGGCTGATGATCCCGAGGCTCAGCATCACCGACAGCATTTCCGCACCCCGCGCAGCGCCATAGCCAAGATCAACGCACATCGCCACCAGATGCACCTGCGGCATCGCCATGGCCACGCAACACGCCACACCGGCAAATACCAGCAGCGCCTGCATTTTACGTGGCGAAGTTGGCAGCGCAATCGCGACCCGGCGCGCAATCGGCACATCGCCTGTATCGATATTCGGGCGGCGGCGCATGAACAAAGCCAGCGGGATCATGGTGACTACGCACAATAGCGCGACCCACATATATGATTGCCGCCAGCCAACGGTCTCAATGCCATATTGCAAAATGGGCGGCCAGAATGCGCCGGAAATATAATTGCCACTGATCACAATCGCCACCGCGATCCCACGCCGTTTGACAAACCAGTGCGAGATATCGGCGACAAGCGGACCGTAGGTCGCGGAACTGCCCATCATGCCGATCAAAATCGCTTGTGCCGCAATAAATTGCCAATAGCTTTGGGCCATCGCGGCGGCGACATACCCAAGCCCCAGCATCAAGGTGCCAAAGATTATAGGGCGCGTAACCCCGAAACGATCCGCCGCCCGGCCCATGAAAATGCCGCCAATGGCATAGCCGATCAAGGTCGCGGTATAGGGCAAGGACGCGCCGCCACGATCGATCCCGAAATCAGCCTGGATGACCGGTAACACAACCACGGTTGACCATAAACCAACGCCGCCAATGGTGCTCAATAACAACGCGACCATCAGCCGCGACCAGGAATAGGAGCTGTCAGCCCCGTATTTATCTTCCAATTGGCCCGCGCTGCTCATGGTGCAAATTTCCAAAAATGGTCAGAAGATTGTGCGTATATGATCTGGGCGATTTCAGCAATTCACACTTTTCACTGTTTCTGTTTCCCAACAGAAACGGACGGTCGCGACGGCGACCCGGCGCTAGTTCGCCGCGAGCGAAATAAGCCCAGGCCTGTTCTATTTCACGGCAAACATTGTTTCCATGTCCCGGCGTACAACAACCGTTTCATCGGCGGCATCATATTCCACATCTGCCCAGGAAACCGGAACACCCATTGCAACTGGGTGCTTCAGCACCACATTCTGCGCCAGTCCGATTGGCAGCCCTCCGAGAGCAAGAGACGTGGTGGCGGGAAATAATTTGCCCCACACGGTCGCGCCGCCTTCGCCGTCCAGCATTTCACCTGCGCGTAAATCACGTTTGGCGACAGCCACCACATCGCCTCTAAAATCTTTCGTGGACCCGGTCGCTTTTCCCAACAATGCGGCAGACAGAATAGAAATATTCAGTTCCAATCCGATCAGATGAAACGGCTTGTACATAGCTGAATAGCGCCCGGTGGCATCGGTGTTCATGCCATATTGCTTGAAACATTGAGCAGCATAATCGTTGGGCGCTTCGATCACCACATAGACCCCCCAACGCAAATCGCGCTCCACCGGCGATCCGTCGCGATTGAGCGAAGACACAACTTCCACCTGGCCCTTGGCTTCAAGCACACCGCCCACGGACCGGGGCCGCAAGATATCCGCCAGATCATCCATCCCGCATGGCGGAAAGGCCAACCCGTCAGATGGAGGTGCCAGATCGCAGGCATTGGCAATCGCCGCCATTTCTAAAGCGGATTTGGTGCCATCGAGAAATGAATTGAACATTTTCGGGTTCATCCCGGCTTGTGCAGCTTCTTCAGCCGTCATGCCGTAATGATCCCAAACCGTGTCGGGCGTTGAAGCGTGATAAGTGGGCAGGTATTTGGTGCCCTTTCCCGCAGCAACCACATCAAAGCCGCAGGAACGCGCCCATTCCACCATCTCGGCGGTGAGTGCTGGTTGATCGCCATATGCCATCGAATAAACGATGCCCGCATTTCGGGCTTCACTGGCCAACAATGGCCCGGCCAGCACATCCGCCTCCACATTCACCATAACGATATGCTTGCCATGACGGATCGCCAATCGGGCATGCCTCACACCTGCTGGTGGATGGCCGGTGGCTTCAACGACAACATCCACATCGTCGGCAGCGATTGCCTCCGCCGCATTGTCGGTAAAGCGTGTCGCGGCAATCCGGGCGTCATCCCAGCCAACTTCGATACAAGATGCCCGCGCCGCATCAACACGCAAATCGGCGATGACCGCCACTTCAAGTCCCGGCGTTGACGGTATTTGCGACAGAAACATCGAGCCGAATTTCCCGGCCCCGATCAGCGCMACACGGACCGGGTTATTGGCGTCAGCCCGCGCCTTCAACTCATCAWAWATRTACAATRYWCCGYCCCCTATTCAGCGGCCAYYGGAGACGCCGAAATCAGATCTTCCAGACAATCATCGGCAAGCGGTTTRATYGGCGAAAARTCCCGRTGGGCGATCCAYTCCTTGCGCTTGAATTTACGAATATGGTTATCCACATGGCACAGCGAGAGATAGACGATTACACGCCCGAACGGGCTGATATTTTGTGGGCTGGCATGAACCARMAGRGATGAAAACAACAGCATACTGCCGGCGGGCCCGGTCGGAGCAACGCACCCACCCTGTTCGGCCAACTCCGACACTTTTGCCCGGTCAAGCGTCCATAACGGATAGCTCGTTGTCTCCAGATCATGCCCGGCGTCAACAACACCTTGTTTGTGGCTACCCGGAATGAACAGCAACGGCCCATTGGCCGCCGTTACATCATCAAGAAAGACGCTGATATTCATGGCYCTTGGTTCCGGCATTTCATCGTCCCGCGCCCAGGTKCCGTAATCCTGGTGCCACTGCCAAACCTCGCCGTCAAAGGCCGCCTTGGCGTTGACCTTGTATTGGTGCATGTAAACGTCMCCATCCAGCAACTGGGTGACGGGRTCGATCAGGCGGGGATGGCGGCCAAGCCGCCGGAAGGCTTCGTTATAGGTATGGGCCGCAAAGGCAGTCCGGGCGACACCTGAAGATTCCCGCCAGACTTCTTCCCGGTCGAGCGCATAAACTTCCGTCGACGCCTGCTTGAGAAGGCGGGCTTCATCAGCACTGAACATGTTTGGGAAAAACAGATACCCGTCACGGTCAAACTGCGCCAGCTGCGCTTTTGTCAGTTGCATAAAATTCCATCCCCCACATCACAATGTACCAAAATAGTTTAACCATCAATCAAACGCCTTTGCCAGCAATTCGTACACCTGCSCCGGGGTCATAATTTTACGTCCGGCGCGCGCCGCTTCCTGTGCCGCCGCGCCAACCAAAACTGCGTTATCAGGTGCAATTTCCCCATCTGGCAAATGCAAATTATTTTCAAACCCGACACGCCCATGACCGCCCTGATCAAAGGCGCATCCGATTGCCGCAGCTTCTTTTGGGCCAAAGGCACACACCATCCAGTTTGGAAAATTATTTCCCGCTGCCTCTAGAAACGGCTCAAGATCAGCTGGTTCAGATATCTGGTTCTCGGCGTACCGCCCCAGCACATAAATCACCGGCGGCGYATGAAACGGGACAATTCCGCGCTCCTGAAACGCTGCCAGCCGCTCTATATCTTCAACATCATAAAGGATGAATTGCGGCACGATCCGCTCYCGCTTCATCCAGGCAAAGAATGCGGCGGCCTCATTTTCAGCGCCAGCATCCGGGATCAGTTCGCGCAGGGCCAAAGACACGAATTCAGGCTTTACCGCCCGCACGACCGACATTTGTTCGGGCGGCGCATAAATCCCGACCGCCTCGGTGGTGATCTGGATCACCATATCCCCAGCTGTCGCTTTCACCTGCGCGATGGCCTCCAGATAACGATCCGCATCAAGGCTGTGCCCGCCATTCTCATCTCGCACATGAAGATGGATCGCCGCCGCGCCTTGCTCTCGGCACCGCGCCGCTTCAACACCCAATTCAAATGCGGTTAGCGGGATCGCCGGATGGTCCGCCTTGCCCCGGCGGGCGCCATTGGGGGCGACCATCAGAAATGCAAAATTATCTAAAGGCAGATTGTCTTTTGTCATTCAGCCCCAAACCTGTTCTGGCGTCTTGATCATGATCGCCTATATTATCTTGCTATAGGTGATTGCCAACAAGGGGACCATTTTGTCCGGAACAAAAATTTTGCACCATGCCCACCGCCAATCGATGATCGTTGGCACCATTATGCTCGCTACATTTCTTTTGGGTCTTTTGGGGGCGAACTTCCATCCGGTTCAAGCCCAACTGAGCCGCGCCGCGCCTGAAGGCCCTTCAGGCCAGGCGACCCAACCCGCTGCCCCTGTCCGCAGCCAGATGGTGGTCGCCGCTCACCCACTTGCCGCCCGCGCCGCGCGGCAGATGTTGCGCGATGGTGGCACGGCAATTGATGCACTCGTCGCCGCTCAGATGGTGCTAAATCTGGTGGAGCCACAATCTTCCGGCATCGGTGGAGGCGGGTTTCTGCTCTATTGGGATGCCAACAGGCAACAGCTGATAACTCTGGACGGGCGCGAAACCGCACCCGCCGCCGCCGGGCCTGACAGGTTTCTCAATGATGATGGCACCCCGATCCGCTGGCCGGACGCTGTCGGCACCGGTCGTTCAATCGGCGTGCCCGGCATTGTACCCATGCTGGAAGCAGCCCATGGCGAATATGGCCGCATCGAATGGGGTCAGTTATTCGCTCCCGCCATCGACCTCGCATCCAACGGGTTTGGGGTCTCCCCCCGGCTCAACCTTTTGCTGACCGGGATGGGGCCAGACGCTTTCAACGAAGAGGGCAGAAATTATTTTTTTGACGAGACAGGCGAAGCCCGCGCCCTTGGCGAAGTTCTGAAAAACCCGGCTTTGGCGCTTACCTTCAAACAGATTGCCGCCAGGGGCCATATAGCATTGGGTTCCGGCCCGATTGCAAAAAGCATCATCGCAGCCGCGAGCGAGCCTGGGGTGGCAACAATTAATATCAACGATTTACGGGATTATGAAACGATCGCCCGTCCACCCGTCTGCCTCACTTATCGCGGCTATTCGATTTGCGGCATGGGGCCACCGTCTTCGGGCGGCATGACGGTTGGGGCGATCCTCGGTCTGCTTGAAGCAAGCGATCTGGGAGACCAGCCAAACGCCGCCGCCATTCATCTGATCATCGAAGCGGAGAAACTCGCCTATGCTGATCGCAACCGCTACATGGCGGATTCCGATTTCGTAGATGTGCCGGCAGGCCTGCTGGACCCTGACTATCTCGCTGAACGGGCGTTAGCGATCGATCCGGCCCAAACAATGGGCCGCGCCGAACCCGGCACGCCACCTGAATTAGCCGCCATGCCTGGACGTGATCATTCCGGTGAAAACCCCGGCACTTCACATATTTCAATCATCGACCAATTTGGCAACGCCGCCTCCCTGACCACCACGATTGAATCCGCATTCGGATCACGGCGCATGGTGTCAGGGTTTTTGCTAAATAACGAATTGACGGATTTTTCGTTCCGCCCGGTTGATGACGATGGCAGGCCCGTCGCCAACCGCGTCGAAGGCGGCAAACGTCCCCGCTCATCAATGTCCCCGACCATGGTGTTTGATGCCGACGGTAAACTCTGGGCGGTGCTCGGATCTCCAGGCGGCAGCCGGATCATTCTCTATGTGGTCAAGGCGTTGGTCGCCATGATCGATTGGAATATGGAGCCTCAAACAGCGTCCGCGTTGGGCACATTCGGCAGCCGCAACGGTCCAGCGGAACTGGAACGAGGCGCAGATATGGATCGCTTTGCCAGTGAACTGGAAGCCCTTGGCCACGAAATCGCACGGCCATCAATGACCAGCGGATTGCATATCATTCGGGTCACCCCAGACGGCTTGCTGGGCGGTGTTGACCCCCGCCGCGAAGGCGCTGCGATTGGAGACTGAAAATTAAAAAAACCGACGCCGCGAGACCTCTCAACACGACGTCGGCCTTTGGGGCCGGTTGGCGGACCGGCTTGGCTGATGTGATTGCAATATGCCAGACCCACAAAAATATCCGGTGAAATCTATCGACCAAATTGCAACTTTTGGCTTCAGTCCCTGTTAACGCTGATCAAACCATTCCCAACGCAGATTCAATTTTCTCAGCCAGATCCATCAACGCTTCATCCGTGCCGGGAGATCCCATCAGGGATATGCCAAATGGCGCGTCCTCAAATTCAGCGATCGGCATACTGATTTGCGGGACAGCCGACAGGCCGGAGAGACATAGCGTCTTCAACGCCCGGTCGCGGAATTTTTCGATTTTCTCCATGGGCAACGATTTCAAAGGAGCGATCCCCGGCGACGTCGGCAGCACCAAAATACCGTGACGACGTATTACCTCATGGATCTGCGTCCTGATGGAAACACGTTTGATAGTCGCGTCCCTAACCTCTTCCCCGGTTAATTGCCGCCCCCATTCCAGGCGCTCCCGCACACCTGGCCCAAATTCAGGATTATCTCTGACAATCCATTCACCATGCTGGCTCCATATCTCATGAACCTGACAAGTGCGTCCCACCCGGTACCAGTCATCAAGCTTGCCCTCGGCAATTTCGATCGAGCCGATCTCACCAATCACCTCTTGCAGCCGCTCAACGATTTCGGCAAAAACCGCGCGGGCTCCCGGATCGAGGAGAGGTAATACATCCAAAACAATTGCTGGTTTCAGATCACCGATTTCCACCGCATCGACCGGATCAAACAGGATATTTCCTACCCGTTTATAGGTCGCCATATCGCGCGCAAACCATCCAAGCGTATCGAAACTGGGCGCAAGATCCATACAGCCTTCAAGGTTCAATCGGCCATGGGTTGTTCGCAAACCAGGCAGACCACAATAGCTTGCAGGCGCACGGATCGAACCCCCGGTATCGGTCCCAATAGCAAAATCAACAATTCCTCCAGCTACAGCTGCTACTGAACCAGACGACGAACCGCCGCTGATACGGTCCGGTGCTTTCGTGTTCACCGGAGATCCATAATGATGGTTGATGCCATTCGTGCTGAAAGCGATTTCATCGGTCAGGGTCTTGCCGCCAAACCGGGCGCCTGCATCAAGCAATTGCGCCACTGCAGACGCATGGTTTTTGGCGGGTTTTGCTTTTGCCAAAATATCAGGATGCCCGCATCCGGTTGGGTAGCCCGCTACATCAAACAGATCCTTAACCGCGAATGTGAGGCCTTTGAGCGGACCCCTTGAAGCATTCTCAACTGGCATTTGCGGATAGTCCATAAAAGCCCCGAGCGGGTCTTTCGGTTGGGCTGGGTTTGTCATCCGGCAACTCCTGTTTGCATCCTCTATCCACAATAACCCAACAGGCACTGGCGTATTTGGAATAATTTTGTTATCGTTCGTACACGAATGAATAATCCGGAAATAAATCCGGAGCATGGCGAGGGATTTTGGAACAATGACGCGGGTAATGGCTGGCATCGATGTCGGCGGCACTTTCACCGATGTAATCACGTGTGTGATTCCTGAAGATGGCAGCGCGCCGACTGCCATGACAATCGCCAAAACGCCGACCACTGTCGGCAACCAGGCAGCAGGCGTATTGAATTCAATCGAAGCCGCCGGGCAAACGCCTGCAGGCATCGATCTGATCGTCCACGGCACAACCATCACGACCAATGCCATTCTGGAGCGCAAGATCGCCAAATGCGGGCTGATCACCACAAAAGGCTTCCGCGATGTGCTTGAGCTTGGTCGCCGCACCCGGCCAAACCCTTACGGCATGACCGGACAATTTGAACCACTGATTTCGCGTGAATTTCGTCTCGAAGTGAACGAACGCATGGACGCGCATGGCAATATCATCACGCCCTTTGATGAAGATGGGTTTCGTACCTGCCTGCAACAATTAATCGATGATGGCGTGGAAGCATTGGTAATCCACTTCCTGCATTCCTACGCCAACCCGGCCCACGAATTACGCGCCGAAGAAATTGCCCGCGAGATATGGCCAAACGAATTCATCACCGTCGGACACAAGCTGATATCCGAATATCGCGAATTTGAGCGCGGCACGACGGCATCTGTAAACGCCGCCATTCAACCAGTTCTGCATCGCTACATTACAAATTTGCAAAACCAGCTCACAGAGAGCGGGTACAAGCGCGACCTCCTTGTTATGAACGGCAATGGCGGCACGGTATCGGCCGCTATTGTTGTTGATGAAGCCGCCAAAACGGTTATGTCAGGGCCGGCATCGGGGGTCATCGCGGCGGCAAAAACGGCCTCCCGCGCAGACATCAAAAATATCATCACCTACGATATGGGCGGTACTTCGACGGATGTTGCTTTGGTGCGCGGCGGCGAACCTTCAACAAGTTCCGAACTGGCCATCGATTACGGTCTGCCGATCCATGTCCCCATGGTGGATGTACGCACCATCGGAGCAGGCGGCGGCTCGATCGGCAAAATCAACGCCGCCGGGTTACTGGAAGTCGGGCCAGAAAGCGCTGGTGCCGAACCTGGCCCGGTCGCCTATGGCCGGGGCGGCACCAGACCGACCATCACTGACGCCAACATCATTCTTGGCCGGTTGCGGCTTGAAGTGTTTGCCGGAAAAGACAATCCAAAAGTGACGCTCGACGACGTGCGGAAAATCATGGACGAACAGATCGCACAACCCCTCGGCCTGACGATTGAAGAAGCAGCGGCTGCGATGATCCACGTGGCCAATACCCAGATGGCGGGCGCGATCCGGATGGTATCTTTATCCCGTGGCCACGACCCACGGGATTTCGCACTCTTTGCATTTGGTGGCGCCGGGCCGTTGCACGCCGTCGCTCTGGCCCGCGAGCTGGCCCTGCCCAAAGTTCTGATCCCGGCCAGGCCTGGCCTCGTCAATGCCCTTGGCTGTCTTGTCGCTGATTTGCGCCAGGATATCGTCAACACCATCAACCGGCCTTTGGCCGATGTTTCCATTGAAGCTCTGAAAACAATGATGCTCTCCCAGCGCGAACACGGAATTGAGGCCAACGCTGCTGCCGGCAGTGAAATCACAGAGACAAGAATTAGCCATTCAGCTGACATGCAGTTTCGCGGCCAGACCCATTTGATCCGCGTTGAATTGCCTGGTCCTGACGTGACCAAAGAAAAAATTCAGGAGATTTTTGAAGCCGCATATTTCGAGCGGTTCGAGGTTCACCTGCCGGAAATCGAAGCTGTGCTGGTCAACATCAATACCAGCGTTGTCGGCATCCGCCCGGAAATCCCGCTCGACGCCTTGCTCGATGCAAACGCCCGCTGCGCCAATCTCGCCGATGCCAAATCAGCAACCCGGTCGGTTATATTTGATGGCCAGGCCATCGATATCCCGGTCTATGAACGCGACCGTGTCCCCCTTGGTGCAACCATCAAAGGGCCAGCCATTTTGGAACAGATGGATTCAACGATTTTGATCGAACCGGGCACCAGCGCCCTTGTGGACCAGATCGGCAACATGATTGTGGATGTGCCTTTGTCAAGTATCGTCGCAGAAGGGATGGCAGCAGAATGAGCAATTCCGAGACATCCACACCCATCGACCCCATTACGCTGACGGTGATCCAGAATGGTTTGCAACAGGTCTGCGACGAGATGGATATCGCATTTTCCAGAGCCGCTTTTTCTCCGGTAATCGCTGAAGCCGACGACCGTTCCGATGGGATTTATCATCGTGAAACCGGCGCGTTGATCGCTCAGGGTGAATTCGGCCTGCCGATTTTTGTCGGCACCATGCAATATTCCACCATGTCGATTATCGAACGGATCAAAGAGGGCATTACAGCGGCCCCGGAACCGGGCGACATCTATATCGTCAATGACCCCTATCTGGGCGGCACCCATTTGATGGATGTGCGGTTCGCGATGCCGTTCTATTATGAAGGCAAGCTCTATTGCTGGCTGCAAAATACTGGCCACTGGCCCGATATTGGCGGCATGGTACCGGGCGGTTTTTCTGCCCACGCCACCGAAGTTGAACAAGAAGGATTGCGCCTGCCGCCGGTTAAATTATTCAAGCGCGGCGAGATGGATCAGGAGATTTTTGCGATCCTGAAATCCAATATGCGGATCGCTGACCAGCGCATTGGAGATATCCGGGCACAAGAGGCTGCTCTCAAGGTTGGTGCCCGTCGCCTCACGCATTTGCTGGATCGTTACGGGAGCGAAACGGTTGACCAGGCCATCGTTGAAATCCGCAACCGCTCGGCTCAATTGATGCGCGCCCATATCAACCGCATCCCGGAGGGCAGCTATATTGGTGAAGCTTTTGTGGATTCAGACGGGGTCAACAATGAACCCTTGAAAATCGTCATGAAGATCACCCGGGACGGCAATAATCTTCATTTCGACATGACCGGGTCAAGTGCGCCGTGTGCGGGTCCGATGAACTCGGTTATGGCGACAACCTATTCGTCGATTTATCTGGCCATCAAACATATCTTCCCGGACGTGCCTATCAATGCGGGCGTATTTGAACCACTGATCATCAAGCGCCCGGAAGGCACGTTCCTCGATGCCCATTATCCGCGCCCGGTTTCTGGCTGCGCGGCGGAAGTATCCCAGCGGATTGCCGAAGCCGTATTCGCGGCGCTTGTTCAAGCTATCCCCGACGAAGTTACTGCTGCACCGGCTGGCACCAGCGGCAATTTTTCCCTTGGCGGCGACGACCCGGAAACCGGCAAGGATTACGTCATGTATCTGATGACCGGCGGTGGTTATGGCGGCAATGCCGACCATGACGGCCTCACAAATGGCTGTTCCACAATCGGCATTTCGAAAATGCCGCCGGTTGAAGTGATGGAACAAAAATTCCCGATCCTGTTCACCCGGTTCGCGCTTCGTGAAGGCTCTGGCGGGGCTGGCGAACATCGCGGCGGATTTGGTGTCGATTACGAAATCAAATTGCTGCGCGGCAATGCCCGCGCTTCCTTTGTGATGGACCATGGGCGCTTTGGACCGCA
>JAESRU010000037.1 GCA_016764455.1 Hyphomicrobiales bacterium
GAGAGATCAAGCAAGGCAGGATGTGTTCGATTACATTGAGATGTTCTATAATCCCAAACGCAAACACGCTAACAACGGGCTGCTGTCACCCGCCGACTTCGAATTGCAGCAAAAACTGAAACCGCTGGGTGTCTAGAAAACACGGGGCTATTCAAGGGGATGACTTTGGCGACCCTGAACGAAAAGCTTCGTCCCAAAAATTGACGCAGGTTACGATAGAAATTTTGTCTCTTAAAAGGAACGTTGTGCTCAGGAGAAGAAAGCTGAAAAGGCATTTTCTCGGTTAGCCGGTGCCAGCAAAAACTTAGTCTTTATGTTGCATTCCGCCTGAGCAAAGGCTTCAAAAGAAGTACCAAAGCAATTTTAAACTTAACCCAAGCTAATTTTAAGCCACCTCCGTGCATGTTTTTCTTTGAGCGCTGTTAAGCGCCCAGGCTCTTAGACCGCCACATTAAAACTATCCAAGCCACCCTCTGAGGTGGTTTTTTTTATGGAGAAACCAATGACAGCTAAAGAAATGCAGAAAGCTTTGAAATTGGCTGGATTTGATCCCGGACCGATTGATGGCTATCGCGGAACATTGACCATATCGGCGGTCCGGGCCTTCCAAGGTGCCAACAATCTTGATGTTGATGGCATAGTCGGGCGATTGACATCAGCCAAATTGTTTCAGGGCCGGACGGACAGAGCGGCGATAATATCCATCCAAAACCTGCGTGAAAATTTCATGCCCTGGTTCATTGAGGCAAAGCGTCTGCTTGGGCTTCGCGAGGTTGGCGGCAAGGGGTCAAACCCAACGATTCTGCGCTGGGCGGAACGTTTAAAAATCTGGTACCCGAATGATGGCGTGCCCTGGTGCGGGCTTTTTGTGGCCCAGTGTATTTCATCGCAACTTCGTGGTGAAGCGTTGCCTGCAAATCTGCTTGGTGCACGAAACTGGCTGAAATTTGGCAAGAAATGCAAACCGCAACCGGGTGCGGTAATGGTTTTTTGGCGCGGTAAAAAATCCGGCTGGTCCGGCCATGTGGGTTTCTACATATCTGAAGATGCGGGCACCTATCATGTGCTGGGTGGAAACCAGTCAAACGCCGTCACCATTACCAAAGTCCGGAAAAACCGCTTCCTCGGCGCGCGCTGGCCAAAAACTGCCATGGCCGCTGGTGGCCACACCCGAACCCGGCACCGATCCGGCACCATATCAACGAACGAAGCCTAACCGCCCCGATCTCAGACCGGGGCTTTTTTTTGAAAGGAATTTGAGATGACATTTTTAAACGGAAACAAAACCTACATCGTTGGCGCATTGATGTTGATCATTGCAGGTGCAGCAATGATTGGAATTACGATCCCAGGGTTTGAAGATATTGATGCGGGCCAAAKSCTYANNRMAGMRWWTGGCCTGATCTTTCTGCGCAAAGGCATCGCTTCMGCCTGATGACCTGGTTGCAAATTCTTCGGCTGGCCTTGCAGGTTGCTGTGAGGCTGGCCCAATTGGCCCGCAATAAACGGTTGATGGACGCCGGACAGGCTCATGCCATCGCAGCTTCACTGACCGAACAGCAGGGCAGGGTCGCGCATGCCATCAGCCTACGCCGTAAAATTCTGAAGTCACAGCGAGATTTCCCAGRCCGTATCCGGGATGATGATGGCTATAGGAGAAAAAAATGAGCATTTGCCTTGTGATGGTGCTTGGCCTTGGCCTGGCATGTAACCACCCAGATGAGGTGAGGCTTCGCGTCATTGATACCTCGTGCCAAGCGTATCAACCATTTCGCTGGTCAGTTGACGATACCGACGAAACAATAGAACAGGCCCGCCAACATAATGCTGTCTATGATCATTTATGTCTGGACACCATCATGCCGTCTGAGCCCGATGAAATACGGTGAGTTGATCTATTGAATCACAAAAATTTGTGCCGTCATATTTTTGCCAAAGCCATGCATAGATACTAGGATTATAAACCTATTTTGAAGATTTGGACATTSTCATGCCCCTTCAGATTTCTCAGGCAGATATGCACTATTTCGCAAGCGCGATTTGGGCATTGGCGCGCTCAGAAAGTGCTGATGCACAAGCAGCCCTGGCTTGGCTAATACTCAATCGCATGGAAACAGCTGCGGATGCTCTGAAGTCGGATCAAATTGACCGTAACCGTTATGGCGATGGCACACTGACAGACGCTTGCAACTCTGTTCTTACCGATGAAGGGTTGAGCCGCGAAGGGCGCACCCCATGCAAAACCGGGTTTGGTGACAACGAATATTGCCGCGCTTTTTCGGTTGCATGTCGTGTTTGGAACGGGGATCAAGTAGACCCGGCAAATGGCGCGCTGGATTTTCATCATCACTATGAATGCCCGGAATGGGCAACTGATCGGGAGCCAAGTGCGCTTATTGGCAGCCGTTTTTTCTATCCATAACTAAAATATTCCATTCATCTGAAATTCAGCGACTTTATCGTATAGTGCTCAGATGATGTWTTTGAAAAATCTGGGCCGCACACTGGCCGCCTTTGTAATTGCCCTGACAATTACTGTCTCGGCATTTGGCTCGACGGCGTCCGCCGCGTGCCTTGGCTCAGCAGCGGCGCGCAATCTCGTAAGTGCAGGAAGTGTGTTGTCACTGGGGTCAATTGCGGCGCGTCACAATATCCAGATATATTCAGCTGCGCTATGTTCACGCGGCAATGGTTATGTTTATGAATTGATGGTCCGGGGCAATGGCGGAGATGTTCGCAAAATCATCATCAATGCCCAAACCGGGCAAAGGCTTTCGTAGCCCTGATCATTTGAAGGAACAAACAGGCTAATGCGCATTCTTGTTGTCGAGGACGATCCTGACCTAAATCGCCAACTTTGCGAAGCGCTTTCCGACGCCGGCTATGCGGTAGACAAAGCGTTTGATGGCGAAGAAGGAAATTTTCTCGGCGATACTGAACCGTACGATGCTGTCATTTTGGATATCGGCCTCCCCAAAATGGATGGCTTGAGTGTCCTCGAAAAATGGCGGCGCAATGATCGAAACATGCCCGTTCTGGTGTTGACCGCGCGCGACCGCTGGAGCGATAAGGTTGCAGGCATTGATGCCGGCGCTGATGATTATGTCGCCAAACCGTTTCACATGGAAGAAGTGTTAGCCCGTGTCAGGGCGCTATTGCGCCGGGCAGCCGGGCACGCATCAAGTGAAATCGAAGTTGGTGAAATTCGTCTCGATACCAGAGCCGCTCGCGTGACACGCAATGGAAGCCAAGTGAAACTCACGTCTCTGGAATTTCGTCTTCTCTCTTATCTCATGCATCATAATGGCAGGTTGGTTCCGCGTATGGAATTGATTGAGCATCTCTATGAGCAGGATTTCGACCGCGACTCAAATACCGTGGAAGTGTTTATCGGCAGGCTCCGTAAAAAACTGGGCGCTGGMTTTATAGAAACCGTAAGAGGCCTCGGTTATCAGGTTGGTGGCGGAGCAAATGAGGGTTAGGTCCCTCGCATTTCGGCTTTTTATCGCAGCTTCCGGCTGGAGTATCTTGCTATTGCTGCTTGGCGGGTTCGTTTTATCCAACTTGTATCGCGACAAAGTTCAATCAAGTTTCGAGAAGAGCCTTGAGCTCTACCTGGAGAACCTGATTGCGAAGGTTGATTGGCAAGATGACGGTACGATCCATGGCGTGGGGGCAATTACTGACCCGCGCTTTGATACCATCCTGTCAGGCTGGTATTGGCAGATCAGASAATTGGGCGSRGAMGGCGACGTGCTCTACGCATCCMGRTCYTTATCCATGGATACKYTGGWAAATCCRGTTCAAAARAATGAYCCYAAYWYATCYGGKATRATGGTTCATTCKGGYCCTMGMGGCGAAARYCTKCGGTCTGTYTGGCRKYTGGCWGGYCTTGCAGAYAGTCAAAGCCGTTATCTTTTCATGGTTGCTGGAAATCTCGAAGATATTGATATCGAGACCGGCGAGTTTCGCCGCAGTGTGATCTCTGCACTTGCCATTCTTGGATTTGCACTCATGATCACGGCTTATTTTCAGGTCCGATTTGGTTTGAAGCCCCTTCGTTCGATGGGAGACCGGATTTCTGCAATTCGCGCCGGACGAGCGAGCCGGTTGGAAGGGGAATTCCCGACTGAAATTCAACCCCTAGCGGCGGAATTGAATGAATTGGTGACGTCCAATACAGCAATCATAGAACGCGCCCGCACTCACGTGGGTAATTTGGCACATTCGTTAAAAACCCCGCTCAGTGTTATTTCAAACGAAGCCCGGCAATTGGACAATCCAGTGGGTGAAAAAATTCTAAAGCAGTCTGAATTGATGCTGACCCAAATCACCCATCATCTTGACCGTGCCAGGGTTGCAGGCCAAGCTAACGTGATTGGTGCTATCACGGAAATATCGTCTGTCGCGAACGCCATCAAACGCACTATGGAACGGCTCAATACAGGAAGAGATATTGCGATCACGTTGTCTTGTCCGGCAAATGCGCGATTTGCAGGTGAGCGTCAGGATTTAGAAGAAATTCTAGGAAACCTGGTTGAGAATGCTTGTAAATGGAGTGAAACTAGGGTGGAAATCACCATCGAAAAAATCTCCATGCAAGACCCAGATAGTCCTGGATATCTTCAGATTGTCGTTGATGATGATGGCCCAGGCGTTAGCCCGGGGGAGCGGGAAAGAATGATGCGCCGCGGTGCCCGCTCTGATGAAACCAAGCCAGGGTCAGGTCTCGGCCTTTCCATTGTCGCCGAACTTGTTGATCTCTATCAGGGCAAACTGGTGTTGGCGAATGCGCCGATGGGTGGTTTGCGCGTTGAGCTAAAACTTCCTGCGGTCTGAGAATTTCGCCAATTTCAACCTTTCCAGACGGGAACAGGATCAAGACAATCTTAATATATATTTGAGACCTTGGATGCCGGATGGTTATATATATTTTTGATTTAAATGGTGCGTAACCCAGATGGCAAATTCAACATCCGTTGCTGAACGGCTTGAAGAATTTATGTTAACCCTGACCCCTGAAGCCATTGCGCTGCTTGTGGGGGCGGCGGAGAAATCACGCCTTAAATCTGAAAGCGACCCCGTTTCGGAGATGATTTTACAGGCCGCTGTCAAACATTCCCGAAAATATGGCAATGAAATTCCACGAACTACCGAGCCGGATCGTTTGCTGTTTTCACCGATTGAGACATTTCTGATTGACCGCGCAGTGGGCCCCAAACAGAGCGCGCGCATCGAACGCGCCTCGCTGCCTGTTATATGGACCTGGTTGTCTCGGGATCTCATTCCAGATGAAATAGAAAAAGCCGAACCTTTAATTCGTGATCATATTCTGGCGGGTCGAAACACGGATATCCAAAAACTCATAAATGAACTTCGCTGTTCGGCCGTATCCGCCATAAATAAAATTTTTGACAGGTTCCAGGAGCAACCCGATGAACGGTTGCGCATCGCCGGTCACCTGGGTAGCGAACAGGCACTTGAAGACGCTCGCGACATTGCGATCATTTTTGAAAACCTTGATGACTTGTCGGAAATTCGCTCTGCTTTGCCCCAAAATATTGCTGCGTTGGAAGGCGATCTACTGGAGACATCGACYAAATTACTTGGAGATATCTGCAACCGTGCGCCGCAATTGCGGCCATTCGGACTTGCCTTGGTAATGGCGAGATTAGAGCATCCGGCAGAAATCATCAGGATGGCAAAAGCTGCCGTGCATTCAGATGCATCAATCAAGTTGGAATCACATGCCTACCGCGTCGCGATAGAATTGGTTCTGTATGAAGCGAACATCATGGCGCGTCAGGCCCAGGACGCTTTGGGTCCGATGAAGAACATAAAGAAAATTTGCTCATATCTCCGCGACTATTATTCCCTCGCACATGGCTTGAATGTGGAGGTTGAAATGTCTTCAACCAGTAGCTGGGCCAAGAAGATCAGAAAAATACGAACCGGGTTATCAGATCGGGTTTCTTCAGTGATCGGCGATACACCGCGACAAATCAAAGCGGTGCTCAGCTATGACGAAAAAGGTCGTGCGGAAGTTCCAGAACATGAGATTGCCGCAGTGGAAAAACTACTGATACTCATGAATCAATGTCGGCGAATTTCCGGAGAATTGGCGCTCAACGAAACCCTTTCGCGGACACGCCGGGATTCAGAACAATATCTGAATATGATGGGTGATGCGATTGTAGAACGTATCCGACGGTCAGATTTGGCTTCGCGCCTTCCGCTGACGTCCCGTCTGCATATTGCAGAACGTCTGACCCGGATAGCACTTGGTGACGAGATAGCGGAACTTTTGTGCCGCAGCGGATCTCTGGCAATTCAATCCGTGGAATCAGAAGATGCGGCGCTGGCCAGACAGTCTGCCTGATACACCTGCTCAACATTCCAGTTAAGTCGCTATTCCAGGTGTCACTCCACTTGCATTTGAGGATGAAGTTCCCCGCTCCCGGTAAGGCGTCTTGCCGTAAAAAGCGCGGTAGCATTTAGAAAAATGCGACGGCGACGAAAACCCACAACTTAGCGCCACGTTGATAACCGACATATCTGTTTGCAGCAGCAACAGTCGCGATTTCTGCAATCGCAATTCCAGGTAGTAGCGCTTGGGTGTTCGTTGCAAATATCGTTTGAACAGGCGCTCGATTTGTCGTGGTGATAGACCCACGCGCTTGGCCAGTTCTGCTGGTCTGACTGGGTCCTCAATATTTGTTTCCATCTCCTGAATGATCTGGTTGAGCTTTGGATGCCTGGTCCCGATACGGGCGGGCAGTGAACGGCGCTGATGCTCACTATGATGGCGGATCGGGGCATGGATAATCATGTCTGCGACGGAGGCTGCAACGTCTTCGCCTTGTTGCGCCGTGATAATTGCCAGCATCATATCCAGTGCGGCGGTGCCGCCAGCGCAGGTGCACCTGTTCCGGTCGATTTCGTAGAGATTGCCGGAGACTTCAATCTCGGGAAAGTTTTCGGCAAATGAAGGGAGGTTTTCCCAATGGATGGTGCAGCGATACCCGTCGAGCAATCCAGCCTCTGCCAATATATGGCACCCGGTGCAAACTGATCCGATATTGTCACCAAGGCGGCTTCTGCGGCGGAGCCAGTTCATTACAGGTTTGCTATTGTGATTCTGAATATTTTCACCGCCACACACAATGATAGAGCTTTTGGCAGGAAGCTCTTCCGCTTTCAAAGAGGCATGTAGTTCTGTTCCGTTTGAAGCCATTACCGGCTTGCCATCCATCGAAATGGTGTACCAGCGGTAAATTTCCTCACCAACTGTTCTATTGGCAAGTCGCAACGGTTCGATGGCAGCCGTTACCGGCAACATCGAAAATTCTGGTATCAGAAGCAGTCCAAAAATCTCCAAAACCCAATCCCCACAATTGGAAGTTTATTATTTTTCTAAAGACTATTCTGACATTCGTTCCACGACAATAGGTTAGTCATGCAAAACCGTCTGGCCATTCATAGTAAAATAATCAGACCGGGGGAGGTGGTTGGGTCCCATAAAATTGAAGTGCTGCAGATGCGCGCCCGGCAATTGTCAGCCATTGCCAGATATATGTGGCATAGGACCTGAACACATAAATATCAAAGCTGAGAGGGGCATCACTGATAAAGTGAAGTGCGACAGGTATTTCAGCGATCTGGGTTCGCCGCACATATCCTGGAGCCATGTCCTTGGCCAATAAATCCAGATTGCAGCCTTTCATCAAAAGTTCGCGTGTCTGGTCTCCAGAAATGCGGATTACACTTCTAGCATCACTGACATTTGTGACCATCGAATGGGCGCGGCCAAGGGAGGTTTCCAACCTGTCGGCAAGGTCTTGAGCGCGTGCGCGAGCGCAAGTCACAAGCCATTGATCTACCGACCACCAAAGGGCGGTGCGTCCCCGTCCTGAAGCACTTGTTCTCGGCGTGTGCGGAAATGAAAATCCTAGCTCCATCGTTACCGCTGTTAGCGCATTCCGCCCTTGCGGCAAAATCCGCACGTCGAGCATTCCAAGGTTTTGCACCTCGGAAATATCAACCCCGGAACCGGATGGCGAAGCCACAATATTGCTGCCTGACAGGGCGCCGTGGAAATTGAGATCAGCCATTTTGCCGTATCCCTTCCTTATCGTAAAAAATCGGTTCGACCAGTGTTGCCGATACAACTTTCCCTTCAATCGGGAAATACATGGTGTCGCCGATGCGCGCTTCGCCGTTTTTAATCAGCGCCAATGCAATGGATCGATTGAGCGTCGGGCTCCAATAGCTGGAAGAAATATGCCCCTGCATAGTTGGCGGCGGCTGGATCTGATCCGTATCAATCGCCTGACATCCTATGGGTAAAACTTCCGCTGGGTCGTGCGTAAACACGCCAACCAGTTGTTTGCGGTGGGCGCCTGGAACCATGAAGGAGCGTTCCAGTGATCGCTTGCCGATAAAATCAGGTTTCTTTTTCGATACAGCCCAGCTTAATCCCAAGTCCAGCGGCGTAACGGTTCCGTCCGTCTCGTCACCAATGGCAATAAAGCCTTTTTCCGCGCGCAACACATGAAGGGCCTCGGTGCCGTACGGCGCAATGCCAAATTCCTCACCTGCCGCCAGAATTGCTTCCCAAAGTGCCAAGCCGTGATTGGCTGGCGTCGCGATCTCAAAACTCAATTCACCAGAATAACTGATCCGATAAACGCGGGCATTTGTGCCAAGCAATTTCCCGAATTGTGCGGTGAGGGGCGGGAATACATCAGCGCCCCATTTGATYGTYCCKCGYARTTTTTTCARRACGTCGCGRGCRTGYGGSCCACCAACSGCAAACTGCGCCCATTGYTCGGTGACCGGSGTMAYAAAYACYYTSARRTCMGGCCATTCGGTTTGTAGCCAAAGTTCYARCCAYGCKGYKGTCCGGTCTGAATTGCCGCTYGTTGTGTGGATCAAAAACCGGTCTTTTTCCATCCGCACAATAACGCCATCGTCAAACAGAAACCCCTGATCGTCCATCATCAATCCGTAACGGCAACGACCACGTTTCAGCGAGCTGATGATGTTGGAATAGACCCTGTCCAGAAATTCACCAGCATCAGGCCCTTTGACTTCAATTTTTCCAAGGGTCGAGAGATCRATGATCCCGACCTTTTCCCGCACCACCAGAACTTCCCTGTTGATAGCGTCTTCACGGCTCTCACCGGCGGCCGGGTAACAGAAGGGTCGTTGCCATTGGCCGATGGGCTCATAATCAGCGCTGTTGTCGGCCTGCCACGCCGACACAGGTGATTGGCGCACCGGTTGGAACAATTCCTTTGCCTGCAGGCCTGCAATTGCGCCGAATGAAATTGGCGTATAGGGCGGGCGGAAAGTTGTTGTGCCAACTTCCGGAATGGTTTTGCCGAGGGTTTCTGAAAGCAATCCGAGCGCGTTGATGTTGCTGGTCTTGCCTTGATCGGTCGCCATGCCAAGGGTTGTGTAACGTTTGACATGTTCAACCGAGCGATAGCCTTCCCGCACCGCCAATTCCAGATCAGCGGCAGTGACATCATTCTGGAAATCCACAAAATGCTTGCGGCCTTGATGTTCTGAATCTGGCCCGGCAACAAACCAGATAGATTGCCATGGGTCTTCCTGAATGCTGGTGGCATTGGGGATTTTTGACGCAGCCCGATGAACCGGGGCCTTGCCCAAAGCGCGACGCGCGACGCGGTCGCCGGCTTCGTCGGCCTCAACGATTATGTCTGCCAGACCGAATGTGCCATTGGCGGCGCCCACCACGGTCAAATGATCTTGCGCGGGGCCTGGGAGGAAAATCTGGCGCTCGGCATCGAATGTCGGCTTGCCGCCCACATGACAATAAAGATGTACGGCCGGGTTCCACCCACCAGATACAGCAACGAAATCACACGGCACAAGTTCGCTGTCTTCTGCCCGCCCGGTTTGCTGCAATCCGCCAACCATGRCGCCCTTGATTTGCTTGCCGCGCTGTTCTGTCAGCACATCATGGACCGCGCTACCAAACATCAATGGCATGCCGGTTGCTTTGGCCATGTTAACGGGATATCCGCCTGGATTTGCCCGTACATCGATAATGCGGGCGATGGTGACGCCTGCTTCCTGYAATTCAAGGGCGGTCAAATAAGCATTGTCGTTRTTTGTGAACAAAACCCCTTGCTTGCCSGGYGCRACRCCATAGCGGCGCAAATTGGCGCGAATGGCGGCGGCCATCATAATCCCGGGTCGGTCATTATTGGCAAATGTCAGCGGGCGCTCGATGGCACCTGACGCCAGAATGATTTCCCTAGCRCGCAACCGCCAAAGCCTGTGGCGCGGTGCRCCGGCRTCAACCTTGGCCGGGTCATGATCACCAACCCGCTCYAGCATCARCACAAAGTTATGGTCGTAATGACCAGCTACAGTCGTGCGCGGCAATAGTTGAACATTTTCAGCATTTGCCAGACTTGCCACTTCGCCGCTGATCCAGGCAATCTGATCCTGATCCTCAATGGTGCCGCCCATGCTGTCTGCAAGACCGCCAAAATGAGCGCTCTCGTCGGCTAATATCACCCGCGCCCCGGTTGCAGCGGCCGCCCTRGCAGCAGCAATGCCCGCAGCCCCGCTTCCCACCACAAGCACATCACATACCGCGTTGAAATGTTCGTATCTGTCGGGATCGGCTTCAAACGGAGCTGGCCCGAGGCCGGCTGACCGGCGGATAAAATTCTCGTAGAGCATCCAGCCCGAACGGCCAGGCCCTTTGAAGGTTTTGTAATAGAAGCCCGATGGCAAGAACCGGCTTAGAGAATTGTTGATCGCSCCGATATCAAACGAGAGGCTCGGCCAACGGTTTTGGCTTCGCGCTGTCAGGCCTTCAAATAATTCGATCTGGGTGCAACGGACGTTTGGCTCCATTTTGTTGCCGGCACCAAGTGTGACAAGTCCGTTGGGTTCTTCGCTGCCCAGGCCAAGAATGCCCCGGGGACGATGATATTTGAAACTTCGGCCCACTACCCGCACGCCATTTGCAGATAGCGCAGACCCGAGGGTATCGCCCTCAAGCCCGGTATAATGCTTGCCGTCAAAGGTGAATGATACTTTCGAAGACGGATCGACCCATCGCCCAACGCGCGCGCGATCGTCGAGACCAGCGCCAAGGGGAAGCCTGAATGGTTTGGTCATTTGCGGCGTCCCTGAATTGGCGTTTTGGTCTTGGCCGAAGACTTCTTTCTGGGCAGCGGCGGTATCGGATCGCTAATCTTGTAGAAGGCCAGAAATTTCAGGCTCAGGGTATCGCGCATGGCGTTGAACCATTTCCCGCAACCGCGCGCGCATTGCCATATTTCCCKGTGCGGCCCGCGTGGGTTCTTACGCACGTAAAGATATTCATATTGGGCTTCGTCGGAAACGTTAGTAGGCTTGCTGGAAGCTGGCCGTTTTACATGAGCTTCGCCGCCGCAAAGAAATTCGCTCTCGTCTCCGACCGCACCACAAACCGGGCATGTGATTAAAAGCATYYTGCCCTCCTAATGYGCCACGGCGGCAGCTGCWGATTCATCAATCAGCCTGCCTTCCCGGAACCGGTCCATATTAAACGGTGCCGCAATCGGGTGCGGGCGACCATTTGCAATTGTATCAGCAAACACAAATCCTGATCCTGGAATAGCCTTGAAGCCGCCGGTCCCCCAGCCGCAATTGACGAATAAGCCCTTGACCGGCGTCAGCCCGATGATCGGGCTGCGGTCTCCTGTCATATCAACGACCCCGCCCCAATGGCGCATCATGTTGAGACGGCTGAAGACGGGGAAAATTTCCACCAGCGCCCGCACCGTATGTTCCCAGGATGTTATGCCGCCGCGCTGGGCGTAATTGTTATAAGGGTCAGCCCCGCCGCCGATAACCAGTTCGCCTTTGTCAGATTGGCTGACATAGCCATGCACGGTCCCGGCCATCACCACCACATCAATAATCGGCTTGATCGGTTCAGATACCAAAGCCTGAAGGCCCAAGCTTTCGATCGGCATTTTGAACCCGGCCATATCGGTCAACATTGTGGTGTTGCCAGCGGTGACAATCGCCACTTTTTTGGCTTTGATCTCACCCTTTGGTGTTTCAACACCGACCACCCGCCCGCGACTTTGCAGGATGCCGGTCACGGCGCAATTCTGGATGATATCGACGCCAAGATTGTCGGCCCCGCGGGCATATCCCCACGCTACAGCGTCATGACGTGCAACCCCGCCACGGGGCTGATACAGCCCGCCAAGGATCGGGTAACGTGCGTTTTTGCCGATCTCGATGATCGGCACCATCTTCTTGATTTCAGCGGGCGTAATCATCCGCGTCTCGATGCCTGACAGTTTATTGGCATAGGCATGGCGCTGGAACGCCCGCATTTCATGTTCTGTTGCGCAAACATTTATCAGTCCGCGCGGGCTGAACATGATGTTGTAATTCAATTCATGGCTCAGCCCTTCATAGAGCGAGCGGGACAGCTCATAAATCGCCGCACTTTCGTCTTGCAGATAATTGGAGCGGATAATGGTGGTGTTGCGGCCGGTATTGCCGCCGCCGAGCCAGCCCTTGTCCAAAATACAGACATTGGTGATGCCATGCTCTTTGGCCAGGTAATAGGCGGTCGCCAGGCCATGACCGCCGGCACCGATTATGATCACATCATATTCGGGCTTTGGTTCAGGACTGCGCCAATGCTCTTGCCAATTTTTATGGTAAGAGAGCGCGTTGCGGGCAAGCGAAAAGATCGAAAAGCGTTGCATGATATTTTTTCTTGTATAGGTACGTTTCAATCTGTGTGTGAGGGTATTATCACCGCTTATAGTCTGGTCTACAGCTTTTTTTCGACATAAATGATGATTTGTGCGACATGGCGGCTTTGGATTTTGGAAATCTGGGTGATTAAGGCGTTTTAAGTACCGATGGAGCTCGATATGTCTCTCTGGATCATATTTGCCTTGATGGCTGCCAGCGTTGGCACAATCGTGCTTGTTGCTTTGCGCCCGGCAAGAGCGACCGCGCAAACCGTCAATGCTGATCTGTTGGTATACCGGGACCAGCTTGCTACGCYGGAAGCCGAACTGAATTCCGGTCAGATCGAGACCAGCGAAGCGGAAACTGCAAAAATCGAAATTTCCAGACGTCTACTCGCGGCTGGAAAACGAAGCGTCGCGAACAGCAACCTCGGCACAGGCATTTTTTCCGGGCCGTCATTTCCGATTTTTCTGGCAACTGTCGCCGTGCTATTTTCGCTTGGCGTTTATGCTCTTAACGGCAAGCCGGAATTTTCTGGTGTGCCATTTGCCGGACGAGTAATCGAAACCTCGCAAGATCGATCAATACCGGCCTTGTTGGCACAAATCGAAGAACATCTGGTCCAAGCGCCGGAAGATGGCCAGGGTTGGGAATTGATCGCACCGATCTACCTGCGCATGGGGCGGTTCAATGAAGCGGTCAGGGCATATGCCAATGCGGGCCGCATCTTGGGGGCCAATGCGCCGCGCTTGGCCGGCCTCGGCGAAGCTTTGGTTGGTGTCAATGGTGGTACGATCATTCAGGAAGCCCGGCAAGTTTTGGTCGAAGCGGTCAATCTCGACCCCACTTTGGTTCGCCCGCGCTTGCTTTTGATCATCGCACTTGAGCAGGACGGTGATTTGCTTGAAGCCCGCCAAGCCTGGCAGTCGCTGCTGCGCGAAAGCGCTGAAGACGCGCCGTGGCGTGAAGCCGTTACAACCCGGCTGGCGGCGCTTGAAGAGCGTATCGAAGATGCGCCCGGCCCCGACCAGTCACAAATCGATGCCGCCGGGCAGATGTCGCCGGAAGATCGCCAGAACATGGTGAACCAGATGGTTGGCCAATTGGCCACACGGCTGGCGTTGTTTGTGCTGCTGCCGACAATAATGGTCAGCTACTATTATTACGCCGTGGCCACGCCGCTGTACGCCACCAACACCGAATTTGTGATCCAGAAGGCCGAATCCTCTCCGGGCGGCGGCGGCGGGCTTGGCGGGCTTCTGGGCGGCACCAGTTTCGCCACCGTGCAAGAATCGATCACGGTTCAAAGTTATCTGGAAAGTCGTGAGGCGATGTTACGTCTTGATGAAGAACTGGGGTTCCGGGCGCATTTTTCGTCTGCAGAGATTGATCCGCTGGTCCGCCTTGCCCCCGACGCATCAAACGAGTCGATGTATGGCACCTACCTGCGCAATCTGACGATTGGTTATGACCCGACTGAGGGCCTGATCCGGATGGAGGTTCTGGCCGCAGATCCCGCAACATCGCAGGCGTTCTCCCAGGCCTTGATCGGGTATGCGGAAGAGCGGGTCGACCAGATGTCCTCCCGCTTGCGCGAAGACCAGATGTCTGGCGCGCGGGAAAGTTTTGGCGAAGCCGAAGAGCGATCATTGCTTGCGCAAATGCGGGTGCTGGAGTTGCAGGAGCAACGCGGGGTTCTGTCGGCGGAGGCCGAGGTCAACCAGGTCTTCAACCGGATCGCCAACTTTGAGATGCAGATGGCCGAAGAACGCCTTCGCTTGGCCGAAATCAACGCCTCACCACGCCCCAACCCCACCCGCGTTCAGGTGGCTGAGGCCACCATCGCGCGTTATGAGGCCGTTATCTCGGAGCTTCGCTCGTCCCTGACCGATGAGGGCGAAGGCGAAGTTTCGTTGGCGCGCATCAGTTCGGAACTGGTGATCGCCCAGGCGGATCTGGAAACCCGGCAATTGATGCTGACAGAAGCGTTGCAAGCGATGGAATCCGCCCGGTCAGAGGCCAGCCGCCAGTCACTTTATATTTCCATGGGTGTGTTCCCCATCGCCCCTGACGAAGCGGCATATCCCAAGGCATTTGAAAAGACCTTGCTTGCACTTGTCGTCTTTTCTGGCATCTACCTTCTGATATCAATGACCGCCTCGATATTGCGGGAACAGGTAAGCTCCTGATCCATGTATACCCGGGGCCAGTGGCTCCGGGAGTTTGCCCTTGAAGATTGTTGAGATCGGTAAGCTGCGTGTCAGCAACGACGCGCCTTTGATGGTGATCGCCGGCCCGTGCCAGTTGGAGAACCTGGATCATGCCCGCATGATTGCGGAGCACATGGCGCAGGTCTGTGCTGATACGGGCGCACAATTTGTCTTCAAGGGCAGCTATGACAAGGCCAACCGCACCTCTCTTGGTGGCGAACGCGGCTTGGGTATGGACGCGGGACTGTCGATTTTGGCCGCGATCCGAGACGAGTTTGGTTGCCCGGTCCTGACGGACGTCCACGCGCCTGATCAATGTGCATCTGTGGCCGAGGCTGTCGATATCCTGCAAATCCCCGCGTTCCTGTGCCGCCAGACCGACCTGTTGCTGGCGGCTGGTGAAACGGGCGCTGCGATCAACATCAAGAAGGGGCAGTTTCTGGCCCCCTGGGATATGGTGAATGTTGTGGGCAAAGTCGCCAGCACCGGCAACAAGCGCTTGCTGCTGACCGAGCGTGGCGTTTCGTTTGGCTATAACGCACTGGTGACTGATATGCGGTCCCTGCCAGAGATGGCCAAGACAGGGTATCCCGTGGTGATGGACGCGACCCATGCCGTTGCACAACCCGGTGGGCTTGGCGGATCGTCAGGTGGACAACGGGAGTTTGCGCCCGTTATTGCCCGCGCAGCCGTGGCGTTGGGCATCAGCGGCGTGTTCCTGGAAACACACGAGGACCCGGATCGCGCGCCCTCGGACGGGCCGAATATGATCCGATTGGACGACATGGCGGGTGTCAT
>JAESRU010000162.1 GCA_016764455.1 Hyphomicrobiales bacterium
CTGAAAGCGGGCGCGATCCATGGCTGTGTCCTTTGCGAAAAAGACCGACCGCTAATTTATGTGGAGGATGTGGGGCGGCATAATGCCGTTGATAAAATTGCCGGTTACATGTTCCTGAACAAAATATCACCTGACGACAAGATGTTTTATACGACCGGCAGGCTAACCTCTGAAATGGTGATCAAGACCGTAAAAATGGGCATTCCGATCCTGGTGTCGCGGTCAGGTTTTACAGCTTGGGGCGTTGAATTAGCGCGTGAAGCCAACTTGACACTGATCGGTCGCGCCCGGGGCAAACGCTTTGTAGCTTTGGCAGGCTACGACCGCATTATATTTGATGAAGTTGGAACGGAAGGCCCCGACACTTCAAAAAAAGGCGCAAAGCGCGCTGCTGAGCCAAACGCAAAGCCCCAATCTGCACAGGTATCAGGCGTGGTGCTGGCAGGCGGATTATCGCGACGCATGGGGGGCGACAACAAGAGCCTCAAGCAAATTGGCGGACGCCCGTTGATCGCGCATATTCTGGATCGGATCAGCCCACAGGCCAGTCCCGTTATCATCAATGCCAATGGCGATGCGGGCGCTTATTCCGGATTTAAAAATCCCGTGGTGCCAGACAGTATCGACGGGTTTGCCGGGCCTTTGGCGGGTGTATTGACCGGCATGCTTTGGGCCAAAGCCAATGTGCCGACCGCGAAATGGATTGTTACCGTYGCTGTCGATACGCCGTTTTTCCCCGATGACCTTGTCACTCGTTTTGTGGCTGCCGCCAGCGATGATCCCAACAAAATTATTCTTGCAAAATCGGGCGGCAAACTGCACCCGGTATTTGGGCTCTGGCCAATATCACTTGCTGATGATCTGGCTGAATGGCTGGCAACCGGCACCAACCGCAAGGTGTTGGCCTGGGTTGATCGCCACGAACTGATGGGCGTCGATTTCGCCGACATTGATATAGGCGGCACCAAACGCGATCCGTTTTTCAATGTAAACACGCCAGAAGACCTGGAAGCCGCTGAAGCCATTTTTTCGGAGACAGTGGCATGACCATCATTGATGGCATAACCATCATCGATGGCACGACCATCATCATTGGCGTTACGGGGTGGAAAAATTCCGGCAAGACAACCATGGTCGCCAATCTTGTTGGCGAATTTGTCGGACGCGGGTTCAGGGTGGCGACCATCAAACACGCCCATCATCATTTTGATATCGACCATGAAGGCACAGATTCCTGGAAACACCGGGAAGCAGGCGCACACGAAGTAGCCCTTGTATCCGGCGAACGCTGGGCGCTGATGCACGAGTTGGATGCCGAAGCCGAGCCCAGTCTGGATAGTGTGATCGCGCGGATGTCGCCTACCGATATCATCATCATTGAAGGGTATAAACGCGAGCCACATTTGAAAATCGAGACCCGGCGCCGGGAGACCCTGAAAGACGATCCGCTGTCTGAAACCGACCCCAACATTATCGCCATTGCCAGCGATTACGATATCCCGGATAGCGAAATTCCGGTCTTCAGTCAGGATATGGTTTCAGATATTGCCGATTTTGTTCTCGAGCGGACCAAGGCCGTGGCCCGGTCAGGAAAAGGAGCCGCCGATGCCGCCAAAACTGCTTGACGATTGTTTCCTGCATGATGGCGACCGGATGCGCCATGCAGATGCATTGGCGCTTCTGAAAGAGCGTGTTCAGCCTGTTGTGTGCACCGAAAAAATCATGCTGGACAAAGCCAACGGGCGCATTCTTGCAGAGACCATCAAAGCCCCCCGGCCGATCCCGTCAACCGATAATTCCGCCGTAGATGGCTATGCCTTTGCCCACGCAGATTATCTGGCACTTGATGGCCGTTTGCCGATATCGGTGCGGATAGCCGCCGGGCACCCTGCCGGCGAAAAGCTTGCGCCCGGCACCTCTGCCCGGATTTTCACAGGCGCGGTGATGCCTTTGGGGGCAGATTCCATTGCCATGCAGGAAGACGTGGACGTCGTTTCCGGCAACCCGGGTTCGGGCGACCCGGATATCGCCACCATTCCGCCCGGTCTGAAAGCCAATGCCAATTGCCGCAAGGCGGGCGAAGATGTGCGCGAAGGCGATCTCATTCTTGAAGCCGGCACGAGGCTCCGGCCCCAAGATATTGCCGCAATTGCTTCAACCGGCATCGGTGAAATTTCCTGTTTCGCCCCGCTCAAGCTCGCTCTGATTTCCACTGGAGACGAGATTTTGCGCCCCGGCAGCCCGCACACCCGCGGCAAAGTTTATGATGCCAATCATTTCATGCTGCGCGGCTTGCTGGAAAGCATCGGCGCAAATATTACCGATCTCGGCATTCTTGAAGACAAGGCCGAGATTGTCAGCGCCGCACTYTCYGATACCGCGACCAGYCACGACGCCATYCTCACYACCGGCGGTGCCAGCCGSGGSGACGAAGAYYATGTGGTGAAAAGYGTYGATGCGCTTGGTAGYCTKCAYATGTGGCAATTGGCGATCAAACCCGGACGGCCCATGGGCTTTGGCCAGATTGGAAAATGTCTTTTTCTTGGCCTGCCCGGCAATCCGGTGGCGGCCATGATATGTTTCCTGCTCTATGTGCGCCCTGTGCTGTTCAGACTTGGCGGTGCCAAATGGCCCGAACCAACGGGGTATCAAGTGCCTGCAACATTCGAGATGACAAAAAAACCTGGGCGTCGGGAATTTCTGCGCGGTTATATAGAGCGCGATGAAGATGGAAAGACATCCGTGCGCCGGTTTCCGCGCGACGGCTCTGGGTTAATCACCTCGCTCCGGGTCGCCGACGGCTTGATCGAACTTGGTGAAGATCTGGAACAAATCACGCCGGGCGATCTGGTCAGGTTTCTCCCCTTCCCGGAACTTGGCGTCGCGCCCCGCTGACAATCAAAACGAATTTTTCAAATCACAATCGATTTCTACAGGAGACAAATATGGCGAAAGTATCTTTCATCGGGCTTGGTGTTATGGGCTATCCAATGGCCGGATTTCTAAAAACCAAAGGCGGTCACGACGTCACGGTTTATAACCGCACCGCCGCAAAGGCCGAAAAATGGGTTGGCGAATTTGGCGGCGATTTCAAAACCACCCCNGNNGCAGCAGCCGAAGGGTCAGACTTCGTATTTTGCTGCGTTGGCAATGATAACGACCTGCGCGAAGTCACCCTTGGTGACGATGGCGCGTTCAAATCAATYGGCGCTGGCGCGGTATTTATCGACAACACAACTGCATCAGCAGCAATTGCCCGTGAGCTTGATGAAGCGGCGCGTGCCAAAGGCTTCGGCGCACTCGATGCTCCCGTCTCCGGTGGTCAGGCAGGCGCCGAAAGTGGTGCCCTGACCGTTATGGTCGGCGGGGCGCAATCGGATTACGACAAGGCCCAGCCGGTGATTGATAATTTCGCCAAAATGGTTGGTCTGATGGGTCCAGCGGGCGCCGGTCAATTGACAAAAATGGTCAACCAGATTTGCATCGCGGGCGCAGTTCAGGGCCTTGCCGAAGGCATCCATTTCGCCAAGGCGGCCGGGCTGGATGTGGTCAATGTAATTGACGTGATCTCCAAGGGAGCGGCGCAATCATGGCAGATGGAAAACCGGTATGAGACCATGAATGATGGCCAATATGAGTTTGGTTTCGCGGTCGACTGGATGCGCAAGGATTYGTCCATCTGCCTCGGCGAAGCCCGCGCCAATGGTGCACACCTGCCGGTGGCAGCGTTAGTGGACCAGTTTTATTCTGAAGTGCAGAAAATGGGCGGCAGTCGCTGGGACACTTCCAGCCTRTTGGCACGGCTACAAAAATAGCCATCTAAGCTTCAATCGCGAGAATAGAAACATCCGGCAGGGRTTTAAATCCCCTCCCGGACCTGACGCTCATATTCCTCGGCGTCGAACCGGCCCTCAGATTCAAGAACAAGGATTTCGTCGGAAAGAAGCCAGGATTCCCAACCGCTCAAGCGAACAAAATTGTTGGTTTCCTTGTTTGTCCCTTCCAGGGTCCACAAGAACACGGCACGGTTGCCCACCGTTCGCACTTCATCAAGAGATATTGCCAGGTCAGGAAATTCATCGAAGAAACCCTGGACGAATTCAGCAAAAGCGGCGCGGCCAATGACCGGGTCGCCATCGTTGGCAGTAATTTTGCCGTTTTCGTCATAAAAGGCAGCCACAGATTGAGCGTTTTGTGAACTCCAGGCTTTGGCATAATTTTCAGCCATTTCTTTTACGGCGACTGGATCAAGAGACATATGGTTTTCCCCCTTGCTTTGCTTGAACGAGCTTGATTTCCTCGGTATTGAAAATTGTAGATTGAGATGGTCATGAAAACAATCACCGATCACATTTTCGTTGTCGGCACTTTTTTTGAGGCACGCTGGATAATTCCCGCTATGCTCCTTGGATGTTGAAATTAGCGGGCATTAAAAACCGGCAGGCGCGGGTCAATCAGGTTTCAGTYGGGCTTGTCCGGCCAGGCTTCCCGTATCTGCGTATTGCGGGCGGGACCAAAATCCTGATCTATTTGCCGGGGTTGAGCGATGCGTTCGCGTCCCCAGGCGAATATCCGCACGCTTATGCTGGGATCATGCCGCGTTTATGCGAAACCCACACGATTTATTTTTTAGGGCGCTCCAGCCAGCGCCCGCCCGGTATGGGGCTTGCCAATCTAATTGAAGATATCGATGTGGCGATCAAGTCCACCCTGGTCCGCGAAAAGCCAGATGAACCCGTCGTCGATATTGCAGGAACCGGAATTGGCGGTATCGCAGCTTTGGCGCTTGTCGCCCATAAGCCGGAAAATATCGGCCGGGTCAGCGTGAATTCAGCCGCCCACCGGCTCAGCGATGAGGGCAAGGATATTGTCGCCCACTGGCTTGAGTTGGCAATGTCGCAGAACTGGATTGCCTTATCGGATTCCATGGCGAATTCCTCTTTTACCGGGTTTCGCCGCTCTTTCAACAAAACCATGGCGCGGATTTTATTGCCCATCGGGTCAGGAATTCCAGAAAGTCCGGAGCGCTTGACGCAAGCCCTGCAGGCGATGATGGCGGCTGACCTTGGCGAGCATCTGCCAAAAATTCAGGTGCCGGTTCAGATTGTCGGCGGCGCGAAGGACCCTCTTTTCACACCTGATATAATGGAAGAAGCCGCCGAGCTGATCCCCTATTCTGATCTACTAATGTTTGGCAGTGCTGCCCATGGGCTGGCGATTGAAAAGCGCAAACAATTTGAAGCCGAGATGACGGCATTTTTTCAAGAAGACATACCGGACTAACAAAAGCGAGATACTCATGAGCGAACTTTCCACGACAGAGCACGACAAAAAATTCATCAATGTAAAGGGCCGCAAAATGGCCTATGTGGAAATGGGATCAGGCGACCCGATCATTTTCCAGCATGGCAACCCGACCTCCTCCTATCTCTGGCGCAATATCATGCCGCATCTGGCCGACAAGGGCCGCTGTATTGCAATCGATCTGATCGGTATGGGGGATTCCGAAAAGCTCGATGATTCCGGACCCGATCGCTACACCTTTGTCGAGCATCGCTCTTACTGGGAAGCAGCCCTTGAAGCGCTTGGGGTAACCTCCAACGTAACCCTGGTTATCCACGACTGGGGTTCCGCACTCGGGTTTGACTGGGCACGACGCCACGCCGATGCAGTACGCGGGATCGCCTATATGGAAGGCATCGTGCGGCCAATTCCTGAATGGGACGATTGGTCTGAAGCCGCCCGTCCGGTGTTTCAGGCATTCCGCTCGCCAGCTGGTGAGGAAATGATTTTAGAGAAAAATATCTTCATTGAAAAAGTCCTGACCGGGTCCATTCTTCGCGACCTTACAGAGGAAGAGATGACCGTCTATCGTCGCCCGTTCCTGAATGCCGGCGAAGATCRCCGCCCGACCCTGACCTGGCCCCGGCAAATCCCGATTGGCGGGGAACCCGCTGACGTTGTTGAAATTGTCAGCGATTATTCAGACTGGTTGCTGACCAGCGATGTTCCAAAATTATTCATCAACGCCGAACCCGGCGCGATCCTGACCGGGGCAAACCGCGACCATTGCCGGAAATTCCCGAACCAGACGGAAGTTACCGTCAAAGGCGTTCATTTCATTCAGGAAGATAGCCCGCATGAAATCGGCGAAGCGGTGGCCGCATGGATGGACGGGATTGGCTAGCAATCAGTCTTTCAAAAGCATTTGAATATCTTTTCGCAGCACGGGCAGCAATTCGGTTTCAAWCMARRSKWTSYYWTKRRYSSASYCRYYGWWKYKYSANGASGGGTGCGGCAGAGGTATGATGCGCTTATCCTGATTAGGGTCGTAATAGTCCCGCCACGCTTTGACGGTTTCGGTCAGGTTGCGTTTGCGCTTTCGCCCGAGATGCCATGCCTGCGCGTACAAACCGATCACCAAAGTCAAGGATATGGTTTCGGCCTGAGCCATAACCTGTTCCCGCCATCGCGGCGCGCATTCTTTGCGAGGTGGCAAATCGCCGCCTTTTTCGTCAAGACCCGGAAAGCAAAATCCCATCGGGATAATTGCCACTCTGGACGTATCGTAAAACGCATCCCGATCCACCCCCATCCAGTCGCGCAACCGGTCGCCGGACGGATCGTCGAACGGGATGCCGCTGGCATGGACACGGGTGCCGGGGGCTTGCCCGACAATCGCAATTTTTGAYGTKGCCGAAAGCCTGACAAYTGGKCGCGGTWCGTGCGGYAAKGGATTYTTCTGCGAAGGRTYRTCCCGGCAAATCCGGCAATTGRCGATRTCGCCCAGTAATTTTTCCAAAACTGTCATTGATCGTCAGAACTCTATGACCAGACCGTCTTCCGCGATTGTCACCCGCGAAATATCAACCTGATCAAGATGCGCCATCATGTCCTCGCCCATATGGGTCAGCACCAGACGTTTGGCGGCAAGATCATCGAAATGCTGCATGATGATACTGTAGCTGAGGTGGAATTTCACTACCCGCTCAAACATGTAGCATTCGCAGATAAACAGATCCGCATCCCGGGCTATCGGGAGCAACACGCCGGTCCATTCGGTATCGCCCGAATAGGCGATTATCTTGTCATCCAGCTTGATCCGCAGAGCGGTTGAAGGTGCGCCCGATGGGTGGCTGACTTCGCGGGTAAACACTTCCGATCCACAAATGTCGGTAGAGGTTTCGAGCCGGATATCAACAATTTCCAGATCGAAATTCCAGAGAATTTTACTGGACCCGACAAACAATATCTCCATTGCCGCCAGCAACCGGTCCTTCATTCCAGGTGGTCCGGCGATGGTTAGTTTTTCTGTTCGCCCTGAAACCAATTGGGCGTCGAGCAGGAAAAACGGCAGGCCGCCAAAATGGTCGCCGTGGAGGTGGCTGATGAAAATCTGACCAACACTATTCCGGTCGATCCCGCGCTGCTTCAATGCGACCAGCGAGGACGCCCCGCAATCGATCAAAAAACATTGCCGGGCGGCCTCTACATGGAAGCAGGTATTGAACCTGCCTCCTGTGCCGAAGGCGTCACCGCTGCCAACGAAGGTCAGTTTCAATTCAGCCTCCCGTTTACCTCACTATGATCAGGCGCCGTAACTGGMGCGGGCTTTCATCGCGTCATGCCAGCGAATGAGATTTTTCTGACCATCAAGCTTGCGGCCCAGCACGCGCATGAAATCGATCCCGCACAGAGCCGTGATATCGGCGACGGAATATGTGTCGCCTGCAATAAATTCACGATTTGCCAATTCGCCATCGAAAAAGGCAAGCGCCTTATCGATTTTCGGCAGGTTGGCTTCGCCCCATTCCTGGACCTGCGGCACTTCAAGTTCGGCCATGGCTGGATTTGTGTGGCGGAATGCAGACGCGATTGGCATCAGCAAATTAAGCTCGGCGCGCCGGTTCCACATTTCAATCTGGGCTTTTGAGACCGGGTCAGTGCCAAACAAAGCCGGTTCAGGGTTGGTCTCTTCAAAATAACGACAGATCGCAATTGATTCAGAAATATTGGTGCCATCATCCAGCTCCAGCACCGGCACCCTTTGCATCGGGTTCTTGGCAGTGAATTCATCAGTCTGGCAATCAAGCTTCATGATATCAACTTGTTCCATTGGAACGTCGATGCCTTTTTCGGCCAAAAATATCCGCAAGCGGCGCGGGTTTGGCGCTATTTTGTTTTCATAAATTTTCATCTTGTTTTCCTGGTGAGTTCACGTTGGCCCGAGTGGATCATGGCGGTGCGCATGGTTCAAGCCCGGTTGGAACTCAAATCGTCAAATCCCGTTTTGACGACGCCATTCAGAAGGGCGCAAGAATTCACTGGCCCAGATGCCACGATTATTGTTCCGCGCTTCGCGCTCTTCGCGTCGATACGCGCCAAAGGATACAGCCCAACCTTCAGACACCATCCAGGCATTCAGGTTTTCACTGCCCACATGACAGCGCGCCAGAATACGATCATATTGATCATATTCAAGCGGGTCGCAATCGACCAGGCGGCCGTTGATCTTGTTGCGTAGTGCAGCGCCAGCGTCTTGACCGCAGGCCCAATTGCGCCCGTCTCGGGTACAATTTTGACGCCCCTCCGGCGCATCAATACCTTGAAGACGAACCCGGCTGCCAATGATTTCCAATGAATCACCGTCAACCACAAATGCCGGACCGCGCAAGGTTTCAGGCAGGCCCGATGGCAACATATAAATGACCGCCAAAACCACAATCGCGACCAAAATCGCGCCAACCCGGTCCCTCAGAAACCCTAAAATCATCGATGCATGCCTCACGTCGGTCACGTTCACTTTTGGTTAACCATGTTGTTCAGGTTATTCTTAAGGAATTCACTCCAAAATMAGRYCYCAGAGTATTTTNTTGTTGCANGAKCNKGTTTCTGCRTTCCGGAGTRTTGCGCAAACATGTCGCAGGTAAAAACAAAACATGGTATTTACGGCCCCGATTTGGACAAGCCAGAGGCGAACCGCCAACGCGAGCTTGTCAGCCWAATCCGTCAGGCCCGAGAACGACTGACATCTAATACCGGTAACAGCCCGACTTTTGACTACGAAATCATGTTGATTTACGCAAGTAATCAGCTTGGCACGCCTCTCTTCATACCTTTGTTTGGCACCGCCGTTGCAATTGTGCTGACCATATGGGTTCCTATTTCGGTGGCTCTGATCTGGCTCTGCTCGATCCTGGTATCGCAGGGCATTCTGATGAGCCTGTGCCGAAGCTTCGAGAAAGCCAGTGTCACCGACCTCGATCTAAAGGTGTGGCGATCAAAATTAGCGTCGGCCGAATTTTTCTACGCCGTTACCTGGGCATCGCTGGCGCTTGTTAAAGTGCCCGATCACAACCCGGAAACCTACGTTTTCATTTTCGCAACCTTGATCACCATTCTCGCGATCCGAACCATGCTGTCCGGGGTTCTCAATCCGGCAATTTATATCGGCACATTGCCGATTACGATTGCGATTGTGGCGGTCTTTCTTGGGAATGGCGGCGTCATCTATTATGCAATGGCCGGCATAACCCTTGGTGCACAATTTTACTTCCTGCTGATTTCCAGACGGCTTTTTGATAGCGCCTACACGATGTTGTCGTTTCGCGCCGAAAAGGAAGTGCTGATCTCGGAACTGGAACAAGCCAATGCGCTGTCTGATGAAGCACGGCGGCGGGCGGAAACCGCGAACATTTCGAAATCGAGATTTTTGGCCACCATGAGCCATGAATTGCGCACCCCACTCAACGCCATTCTGGGCTTTTCGGARGTTATGAAATCCGAGATCATGGGTCCGCATTCCAACCCGAAATATGCCGAATATGCTGCTGACATTCATTCCAGCGGCGAACATCTTCTCAACTTGATCAACGAAATTCTCGACCTGTCGCGGGTTGAAGCTGGCGAACTCGAGCTTAACGAAGACGCCATCAATTTTGTCGGCGTAGTTGAAGATTGCGTGCGGTTGGTTGAATTGCGGGCAACCGAGCGCGGCGTCAAACTTGTCGGGCAATTTGAACCACAGATGCCGAAATTGTGGAGCGACGAGCGGGCAGTGCGCCAGATCGCGTTGAATTTGCTTTCCAACGCCATCAAGTTCACGCCCAACGGCGGCACAATCACCATAAGCGTCGGCTGGACCGAGGGCGGCGGGCAATATTTGAGTGTTCGCGACACCGGTGTTGGTATTCCCGAAGAAGAAATTCCGCAGGTATTGACCTCGTTTGGCCAGGGATCGCACGCACAAAAAATTGCCGAACAAGGAGCCGGACTGGGCTTACCGATTGTGATCGGGCTGATTGAGCTTCACGGTGGCACATTCGATCTTCAAAGCAAGCTTCGCGAAGGCACTGAAGTCATCATCACCTTCCCGCGCAAACGGGTCATGAAAGCATTGCCTCCCGTCGAAGAAACGGCCCAGAATAATCTCCGCGGCGCGGCATAAGCACGCCAGGTGCACCGAATGATCATCCGGGTAATTCTTCTTTTTTTTGCTGGAGCGCTGGCATTTTGGTATTTCAATTCCGATACGGTTTCGTTCAGTGATCTTTCCGGCGACAAAATCGCGTCGCTGGTATTTTATGGAATCCTTGGTCTGGTTGTGACCAGTGGTTTGTTTTACGCCTATCGCCACCGATTTGGTAAAGCCTTGCGGGATATGGCGATTTGGGCCTTGCTGTTGATTGTCCTGGTTGTCGGCTACGGTTTTCGCTACGAACTTCAATACGTCGCTGACCAAACATTGGCGGTTCTCCTTCCAGGCTACGTCGCAGAAGACATCTCCGCCGATGGCAGCATCAGCGTGACACTCAGGCAGCGCAATGATCGGCATTTTGTCGCCAACGCAAAAATAAACGGCACCGAAATCCAGATGCTGGTCGATACCGGCGCAAGCCTGGTCACGTTGAGCGCCAGAGATGCGGCCGCTGCCGGGTTTGAAATCGGCGCCGATGATTATGTGATTCCGGTATCAACCGCCAATGGCCAAACCATGGCGGCGCCAGTGCGACTTCGTTCAATCGCGGTCGGGTCGATTGTGTTTTCCGGTGTCCGAGCGCTGGTTGCCCAGCCCGGTGCTTTAAATGGAAGCCTGTTGGGTAACAGTTTTTTAGAACGTCTCGTGTCATATAAGGTTGAAGGTGACCGGCTGATTATGAACAGCCACCGCTAGTTTATGCGCACCCGCCCGAATTGTTGTGTAGAGGGTTAGTAGTTTGAGTAAAATTCCGACACTTTTATTTGTCGCCGCCAGTATCGCRCTGGCCACGACCACGCTTGATGAACGGACGCTTGGTTTTACGACCGACGRTGCGAGCAACGGACCAACACGACCAGCTATCAGTCAACAAGGACCGGCCGTTACCGCTATTTCTGCCGGGAGACTTGGCCAATTCACTGCTGAGACCCTGGCCAATGGTGTYCACGTCCAGATGATGGCCGATACAGGTGCGACCGTTGTCACGCTCACCGAAAGCGATGCCCAACGCATCGGCTTTGATATGGAATGGCTTGAATTCAACACACCGATCCGGACGGCAAACGGCTCTGCGATGGCGGCACGAATTACCCTCGACAGCCTCTCTGTTGGCGGCATCAAAATGCACGATGTCAGYRCCMKYGTGGTAAGGGCCGGCCTCCTCGAACATTCCCTGCTCGGCATGAGTTTTCTGGGCGCGATTTCACGCTTTGAAATCAAGGGCGACCAGATGGTCCTTTACCGCTAGAGATTTGAAATATGTTTCCCAAGCCACTTCCATCGATCAAGCTGAATACAGTCGAATTTGAAATCACGCCGCAAGTGAAGCCGACAGGCTTTCGCGAATATGACGCACGTTGGCGATTTCCCGAAGAAATAAATCTGCTCGGAATTCAAGTCCTTGGCCAGGGGCTTGGCACATTGCTGCACCGGCTTGGAATTACGCCGCCGGCCATTGTGGTTGGCCACGATTACCGGGCCTATTCGCTCAGCATCAAACAAGCCCTTACGCTTGGCTTGATGTCGGCTGGGTGCGACGTTCACGATATCGGGCTGGCGCTATCCCCAATGGCCTATTTCGCGCAATTTGAGCTGGATGTGCCCGGTGTGGCGATGGTCACCGCAAGCCACAACAATAATGGCTGGACCGGGGTCAAAATGGGCTGCAACGCCCCCCTCACCTTTGGCCCGGACGAGATGAGCCAATTAAAGCAGATTGTGCTGGAAGGTGATCTGGATATTCGTGGCGGTGGCCATTACCGATTTGTCCCGGATTTCATCGACACCTATCTGGCAGCCCTCACCGACCGACCAAAGCTGACCCGTCCGCTGCGGGTTGTGGCCGCGTCTGGCAACGGCACCGCCGGCGCATTTGCGCCCCGTGCTTTAACCGCCATTGGCGCGGAAGTGATCCCGCTGAATGCGCAGCTAGATTATAATTTCCCGAACCACAATCCCAAYCCGGAAGACCTGAAAATGCTGAACGCGGTCCGCGACCGGGTTTTGGCAACCAAGGCAGACGTGGGATTGGCGTTCGATGGYGATGGCGACCGGTGCGGCGTTATCGACAATGAAGGCGAAGTGATTTTTGCCGACAAGATTGGCGTTCTGCTGGCACGGGATTTCTCCGCCCGCTTTGAAAAYGCMAAATTCGTGGTCGATGTGAAATCAACCGGACTTTTTGAAACCGATCCTGTTCTGATCGCCAATGGCGCAACGACAGAATATTGGAAGACCGGGCATTCCTATATCAAACGGCGCAGCCATGAGACCGGCGCGTTGGCAGGCTTTGAGAAGAGCGGCCATTATTTCTTCAACGAGCCGATTGGCAAGGGCTATGATGATGGCATCGCGGCAGGCTTTGCGGTGCTCGATATGCTGGACCGCAACCCTGGAAAAACCATGGCGGACTTGCGCCGGGAATTGCCGCTGACGTGGCAGTCACCAACCATGTCACCCCATTGCCGAGATGAAGACAAATACGGCATTGTAGATAAAGTGGTCGCCCATTTCGAAGCAATTGTAGCTGCAGGCGAGAAAATCGCCGGGCAAAACGTGCGCCAGGCCATCACCATCAACGGCATCCGCATCGTGCTGGAAGACGGCACCTGGGGCCTGATCCGGGCATCATCCAACACGCCCAATCTGGTGGTTGTTTGCGAAAGCCCCACATCAGATGACAACATGCGCGCCATGTTTGCTGTGATCGACGCGCATCTGTCGCAATACGACGAAATCGGCGAATACGATCAGAAAATCTAAATTGTTTTAGATATCATCATAGCTGCCACTTCTGCCTTTGCCTGAAGCAAATCGTCCAGCACCCGCAGCCCCTTCTTCAACATGGGCGTGAACACCGTTTGCCCATTCCATGCGCAGGCCGTCGCGTATCGATAGGCCATAGGTCTCGATGATATTGCGTCGATCTGCGCGAACAGCTGCTTGTGGGAACCTGGCAATGTCTCTGGCAAGATTTTCCGCTTCTGCCCGCGCCGCACCCGCAGGCACAACACGTTCACACAGCCCGATGCGCAGGGATTCTTCTGCCGATACCTTGCGGCCAGTCAGGGCGATTTCCATTGCCCGGCCCTCGCCGATTAGTCTGGGCATGCGCACAGTACCGCCATCGAGCAGGGGAATACCCCAACGTCGGCAATAGACGCCAAAATAGGCATCCTCTGCCATAACGCGCATATCGCACCACATTGCCAATTCCATTCCCCCCGCCACAGCCGCACCTTCCACCGCCGCGATGACCGGCTTGGACAATTCGAGTCGGGACGGACCAAGCGGGCCGCGCGGCGCTGGCGCAGACCCCATGGGCATGGCGAGGTCCTGGACCACTTCCTTGTTGAATTTTTCAGGGTCGGTGAGGGTCGCCGCGTATTTGAGATCCCAGCCAGCACAGAACGTGCCGCCGGCACCCCAAAAGACCGCAACGCTGGCATTTTTATCGGCTTCAAAATCCATGAATGCCTGGGTCAGTGCATCCGTTGTCTCCGGGTCCCCGGCATTGCGTGCCTCCGGCCTGTTATTGATGATGGTGGTAACAGGTCCGTTTTTTTCAACTTCGACGACCATACCGGCCTCCTATTTTCCTGATGAGACTAATTTTCCAAAACCGCAGAACAGCGATCTGCTGCCTGACTTAATGAATTAAAATCCATCGAAATATAACAGTGTTATTTTTATATTTCAATAGAATTTCTGATTGCCGTATGTTATTGCCCGAACATTGAAGGGCCATTTATGCGCATGAGAAAAAGCATCACCACCAAGGTCGTTGACCGAAATGCACGATTGAATACTGAGCGCCGGGAAGTCATTCTGGATGCTGCCCAATTGGTTTTCGATGCAGAAGGATTGCGCAACGCTTCGTTGCGCCAAATTGCCAAAGCCGCAGGCTGCACCACCGGCGCGATCTACCCTTATTTCAAAGGCAAGGAAGAGATTTACGGCGAGCTTTTGCGAAAATCCCTTTTGGCTTTGCTCGCTTATATATTGAAACAGGATCAACAATCTGCAACGGCGAAAGAGCGCTTCATGGGATTTGCCCGGTTTTATATCCAGCACCCGGCAGATTTCTCACTCGGGCTTTATCTTTATGATCAGGGCGCGCCGATTGGCGTTGGCAGAAATCTCAATTCAGAATTGAACCGGTTGTTGCTGCAAATTATCCGCGCGGTGATTTCTGGCGACCCGGAAAAACCCGGTTCCCCGGAGCAGGAAGCCACCATTTTTTCCGTTTTGATGGGGCTGTTGATCTCACATTTCACTGATCGGTTGTCGTTGTTTGGCGCTGAAATCGAACCCCTTTGCGAAAAGGCTTTCATCTCTCTGAAACAAAACGGCATGTTGTCGTAGGGACTATGAGTTCAGCTGGCATCTAACGAAAATGTCAGAATATTTGATCCGTGACCGTCGCATTTTTCCAGCTATGATATTCCCTGAAAGAATTATATTTCAGGGAGAACATTGTCATGAAAATCGCCAAAGCCATTGCCTGCGCCGGAATTGCTTCGCTGCTGCTCGCGCCATCTGCCATCGGGGCCGACCATCCCATGGGATTTTTCATAACAAGTGTCGGCATGGGACAGGGCGCAAATCTTGGCGGACTTGAAGGCGCAGACGCCTATTGCACCAGTCTGGCCGAAGCTTCGGGAACCTCTGGGCGCACCTGGCGGGCCTATCTCAGCACCCAGGAAGATGGCCGACGCGGGGTCTCGGCGCGCGACCGGATCGGTCTTGGTCCCTGGTACAATGCCAATGCCGAATTGATCGCCAGCGATATCGACCAGCTGCATCTCAACCCGAATATTGTATTGCGCACTGCGGTGGACGAAAACGGCAACCGCGTCAACGGGCGTGGTGATAGCCCCAACCGCCACGATATCCTGACCGGATCGATGGCTGATGGCACTGCCTATTTCCCATGGCAGGAAGGCGACCATACTTGCAACAACTGGACCAGCTCCGGTGAAGGTACCGCCCAGCTTGGCCATCATGACCGCCATGGCGGCGGCAACACGTCGTGGAATTCAGCGCATGCTTCACGCGGGTGCAGCCAGGACAATCTGGCCTCAACCGGCGGTGCCGGACTGCTCTATTGCTTCGCGGCCGACTAGTCTGGTACGGGGAATTATTCAGCGGCGATGAGGGAATGGTTTTCCACCATTGCCAACGCTTCGCGCAGAACGTCTAGGCCGGCATCTGCGACGACGCCAAACTCGCTTAAATGCCGTCGCCACGAGCGGGCGCCGGGTTGGCCGTGGTAGAG
>JAESRU010000163.1 GCA_016764455.1 Hyphomicrobiales bacterium
TCAGGCACCCGCATTTATGGCCAGTATTTTGATGACAAGGCTTTGGCCAAAGTTGGTGCTGTTCCCGATATCCTGGTGTCACGGCACACGATCGAGCATATCTCTGACCCGGCTCAGTTTTTGCGCTCCATCCGCACTGCCCTGCCGGATAAGTGCGACACGAGGTTATTTCTGGAAACCCCGACAAGCGATTGGATCATCGAGAACAAAGTCACCCATGACTTTTTTTACGAGCATTGCACCCTGCTCAATCATCGCTCCATGGCAGAGGCCCTTACCCGAACCAGCTTCGCACCAGACCTAATCGAAGCCATTTTTGGCGGACAATATCTATGGACCGAAGCCCATGCGGTTGACGCAGCGCCACTGAATATATCTTCAGAAGATAAAAATTACAAAAAACACTGGAAGGCCCATATCGTGAAATCGCGCGATAGCGGCCACAAAATTGCCGTATGGGGCGCGGGTGCCAAGGGCTGTACATTTGCGTCCCTCATCGACCCAGACGGAGAACTTATCCATTGCCTTATCGATATAAACGAGAAAAAACAGGACGGATTTCTGCCCGTAACAGCGCACCCAATTCTCTCCCCAGAACAAGCGTTGGGTGAAGGTATCACGGAAATTCTGGTTATGAACCCGCTCTATATTGATGAAATCGGGAAACTGCTAAAACAACTCAACGCACAGCCGATTATAATTCCAATCGCATGAATTCACGAACAGTCAGTGACGCCGCAGGAAATTTTTCCAGCCTGAAAGTTCTGCGTTGTGCAAACATGAATAGAAAAAAAATTCCGGCGTAGCTTGAAAAACACCGATCCGCCAGGATCATATTCTTCGGCAAAATCCTGGAAAAAGCCGTAAAAAGTGCGCAGCTTGGCAATTTGTTCGGCGCAGGTTACTGAAATATATACGGCCGAACCATGGCTATGGGTTTGCTCAAACAAAGCTTCTTTGACCAAAACCATGCGGCCAGTAAATCCGAACTGGAACAACAAAAAATAATCCAGCGCCCATATCCAGGGGGACCACATTGAGGCGGCGTAATAGGTCTTTTTCACCTCTTTTGTTCGCTACATACCGTAGAACCAAGAGGACGAAGATCGCCACACCATTGCTCTTCGGCACGCCCAACCGGTCTTGCCCGCGAGCCTTGGATAGGGCAGGAAAACCCGTTCACCATCTGGCTCAATCGTCACCATACTTGGAACAGCAAGCCCTAATTTCGAATTTTCCTCCAATGAGTCTGACAAGCACACTAGGTAATTGAATCTATCGGCATCTTCTGCCACTCACCATGAAAAAACTCCGGAGCGGGTGCAGCAAGAGCCATTTGTAAATTTTCCTTTGCCCTACATTTTCATGCCGATGGTAGATTTTGAAACCGGTATCATTGCGCGCTAATTTATCGGCATAGTTTGCCATACTATCGTCAGAGCATTGTCGAAAACTAAACCCAGTAAATCACCCTCAGTTTATCAGTGAAGGCAATCAAACGTGCGGAAAAATAATTTGCCGTCGTTGTAAAGCAACATACCGAAGTGATGTTCGTCATTGCAGACCCTGCTCATTCACCACTGTCCTGATCTGCCTGATGCAGGAAAACTTCCCGATGAGGATACGGAATGCTGATACCCGCTTCCTTGAATTTATCCCAAAGATTCAGGAACACATCACCCCGAATGTTGGTTACGCCTTTTTCCGGATCTGAAATCCAGAACCGCAAAACATAATTCACGGACGATTCTCCAAATTCAGTAATATGACAAACCGGTTTGGGGTCCTCGACGGTTCTATCATGAGCTTGTGCCGCCTCCCGCGCCAACGCCCGGACTTCATAAGGATCGGCTTTGTAACTAGCACCAAATTTCAAATCGAGCCGGACCAGGTTACTGGAAAATGACCAATTCAACACAGGGTTTGTGATCAGGTCTTCGTTCGGCACCAGATATTCCCGCCCGTCGCGGGCAATCACCGACACGTAGCGGGCGGCGAGCTGGTCGATTTTGCCAAAGGTTTCACCAACACTGATCACATCCCCCGGTTTGATCGATTTGTCCGCTAGCAAAATGACGCCACTTACCAAATTTGAAATCACCTTCTGCAAGCCAAACCCAAGACCAAGACCGACCGCGCCCGAAAAGAACGCAAACGCTGTCAGGTCTACGCCAACAATTGATAGGCCGCCAAACACCGCTACCAGAAACAAGACAACTTTCGTGAGTTTGGACGTCAGCACCTTCAGCGATGGTGTCAGGTCTTCAGTATTTCGAATAATCCCTTCAATGAATTGCCCGATCAGGACTGCAAGCCAGATCAGGAAGGAAAGGATCCCTATAATCTGCATGAGCTTCAACAGCGAGAACCGAAAATCCTGCATTTCGAACGCGACACTATCGAGCAGGCTTATTGTGTTCGGCAACAAACCGACAATATTGAGCGCTGCCGCGATCCAGACAATTACCGCAACTATATTTGCGATTGTGCGCCGTCGGATCACCCGCGAAAACACTGAAATAAACAGCCACGCCGTCGCCAGGCTCGCTGCCGAAAGCAATATCCGACTTCGGCTGGGCCAGGTGATTTCCAGCATCACCAACATAAATAGCCAAAGGACGGAGACGAAAATAAACCATCGCGTTCGCCGGAACAAGATTGCCAAAAACCGCAAAAGGCCCGGATTGCCCCGGATCCCACGCAGCCGGATCTCAATTTGTGGCCCAATCATCCGCGCGCCCCAACTCGCAAATAACCATGTCGCGATGATCAAAAGAACTTGGCCAATGGTCCAATGAAGATTTACTTCACTGAAGAAAAACCCCATATCGCGCAGCCAACGCAGGAATGCGCTCCAAAATTGATCAAACTGCCCGCTAAAAGTGTCTGGTTCCATTGTTGGAAGGATAGAGATATTTCCAACCAATAGGAATTTTTCCTTGTAGAAAAGTATTGATGAAAATTTCCACCGAATGCAAAATTACCAAAAAAAGGGATGTGCCATGAACAATGCCAACCAAGAGCAGAGCGGGTCCATCGCAAATTCCGGGACCAAAATTGTGCGCGATTATCTTGCGGCCATGGAGGACCGGGATCTGGATACGGCCACCGGTTTTTTAGGCGATGGCTTTTGCATGACCTTCCCGGGCGGCGAGACATTTACCCGACCTGAACAATTGATGGGCTGGGCGAAAGCGCGCTATTTGTCGGTTGGGAAAACCTATTCCGGGTTTGATGAAATATCCGCACCCGACGGTGCCGTCGTCTATTGTTACGGCACCTTGCATGGCACATGGCTGGACGGAACCGCCTTTGAAGGCATCCGTTTTATCGACCGGTTCGAAGTAAAAGACGGCAAACTGACCGACCAGCAAGTCTGGAACGACATGGGTGAAACCCGTCTAAATTCTTAAGCCTGGATCAGAGCTGGGTGCGCACATGCCAGATTTCGGGAAACAACTCAGTTTCAAGCATTTTCTTCAAGTAAGACACACCACCCGTTCCGCCCGTGCCGCGCTTGAACCCGATAATCCGCTCCACTGTGGTGACATGATTGAAGCGCCAGCGACGGAAATAATCTTCAAAATCAACCAGCTTTTCAGCCAGCTGATACAAGTCCCAATAGTCTTCATTATTTTGATAAACCGTTTTCCACGCAGTTTCGACCTGATCGTTCGGCTGGTGAGTTTGCGAAACATCGCGCTCCAGAACCGCCGACGGAATCGCAATCCCGACCCGGTTCACCAGCCGCAGCGCTTCATCATAAAGACTTGGCGTTGCCAGCTCAGTTTCAAGCATTTCCTTAATATCTGGTTTGTGAGCGTGAGGGCGCAACATGGCGTGGTTGCGGTTGCCGAGCATATATTCGATTTGGCGATATTGGTAAGACTGAAAACCTGAACTCTGACCAAGGGTATCGCGGAATTCGGTATATTCGCTCGGTGTCATGGTCCGCAGAACGTCCCAGGCATTGTTGAGCTGCTCAAAAATTCGCGTAACGCGTGCCAGCATCTTGAAAGCTGGCGGCAATTGGTCGTTGCGGATCGCCAATCGTGCAGCGGCAATTTCGTGGATTGCCAACCGCATCCAGAGTTCAGATRYCTGATGCTGRAKRATGAACAACATCTCRTCATGRGCACCWGAAAGCGGRCGCTGCGCCCCAAGRATMGCGTCWAGATYKAGATAGTCGCCRTAKGACATGCGCCCGTCAAAAGACATTTGGGCGCCCTCTTCCGCGGGATCATACGGCTTGCTCATAAACCCATTCCTTTATCTGCTCGTAAGGCGCAGGAATCCGTTGCAGGATCCCTGCGTCAACCATTCCAATGGGAAGATAACGATCAGCAGTCTATGTCAACCACCAGATTACCCTGATGTTCACCGCGATCCATGCGATCGAACCCGGAGGCGATATCGTCGAGCTTGAAAACCTTGTCGATAATCGGTTCGATTTTGCCGCGGGCGACCACATCAATCAACGCGCGAAATTCTTCAACCCCGCCAAGTGTTGATCCATAAACGGTCAATTGACGGGCAAACATACGCTGGATATCCGCCGATGGGTGCGCCCCTGTTGTGGCTCCACAAGTTACCAACCGGCCGCCAGAACGAAGCGAGCGCAGAGAATCACCCCAACTGGCGTCTCCCACATTGTCGATCACCATATCGACGCCACGCCCTTGGGTAATTTCCATAACCCGTTTGGCAACTTTCTCATTGCGGTAATTGATGCCATGCGCCGCGCCCAGCCCCTTGGCCCAGGCAAGTTTTTCATCAGTTGAAGATGTCACAATCGCCTCGGCACCAATCATCGTCGCCATTTGCAAACAGGCCGAAGATACGCCGCCCGCAACCCCCATGATCAGGATCGTTTCAGCAGATCGCAAAGGCGCTTTACCAAACATCATCCGCCATGCGGTCAGATAAGCAACTGGCAGGGTTGCCGCTGCTTCCCAGCTTATTGAATCCGGTTTTGGCAAAAAACATTTGTCCGGCATGGCAATATATTCGGCAAAAGTGCCGTGGCGGGTCTCGCCACAAATATCAAATTTGATGCAATTTATCTGGTCGCCTCGATTGCAGGCGGCGCACCGGCCACAAAATGCCATCGGGTACAAGATAACCGGATCACCCACTTTCAGATGTGACCCTTCCGGCACTTCGACAATTTCACCGGCGCCATCGACACCAAGCACAATCGGCAATTCGTGGGTGATGCCCTTGCCTGAATCACGCATATAAAGATCGATCCGGTTGATCCCACCTGCGCGGACTTTCATCACGGCTTCGCCGGGTGCGGGCTTTGGGTCGGCAAAATCACCGATGCGTAAGCCATCCTTGCCACGGCTTTCCAGAATTGCAGCCTTCATGGAGATTGTCCTCTCAAAATTCGGGTTTAGGCTCTCAGTCCTTCGGAATGACAGCGGTCGCTTCTAGTTCAACCATACCGGGATGATCCAGAAGATCGGAAACAAAAATCATGCTCATTGCGGGAAAATGACTACCCATCTTCTCTTGCCAGATTTTGCCAATATTGCGCCGGGCCGCCAGATAGGCTGGCTTATTGATGCAATAAACGGTCATCCGACAAATATCGGTAGGTTTACCGCCAGCTTCCGCCAGAACCGCGATGACATTATCAAGCGCCTGCGCAAATTGCGGGGTTAGCTCTTCGCTTTCAAAAACCTGATCGGCGTTCCATCCGACCTGTCCGGCGATGAAAGCGATCCGGCCGCCGTCAACTACAATTCCGTTTGAATAACCGATCGGTGCTTTCCAGCCCTCAGGCAATAATACGCTCATGTGTAGTCTCCTTCTCTATTCCTGCAGGTTGGGGGGATCATCGTCATCCGCCCAACCGGTCGGTGGTTCGGGGTGTTTTTCAAGAAGCCGCTCCACAAGTGTGACGTGCTCGGCCTCTTCTTCGCGGAATTCCGCCGCCCATTTTTTGATGTCCGGGTCGGTGACGGTATTCACAATATGATCGAAAAATTCAAAAGCACGGATTTCTGCTTTCAGCGCCATTTGCAAAGCGTGCCACGGGGTCATCTTGTAATGGGCGTCTTCCAGCGCCGCCAATTCCGGGCCTTCACTATCTGGCCATTTATACTCACTGGATTTCAGGTTCATCAGCCCGATTGTCCCGGCGCGGGCCTTTATTTCAGCTGCGTGTTTTTCTTCGTGCCCGGCCAGATCGCGGAAGAGCTTTGCAAGTTCATGATTATTGTGAACCTCCATCTGGTCACCAAGCATGTGGTAGCGGTCGATTGCGTCTTCCTCGATCGCATGGGCATGGGTCAGCAATTCACTCAGGCTCGAAATTTCATTGTCTGATTTCACACTCATATCTGAAACTCCTGTTCCAAATCGGTGACTGTTTTGTGTTCAACCCCGTCTCCTATTTTGTAAGGACGCCGGTCACCACGATAGAGAACACCAACATTGAAACCGTCATCGGTCATGATCCGCCGCGCCGCCCGGGCCGGGTCATTGGTCTCTTCAACCGGGGCAGCATGGATTGCATTTTTCCATTCCTTTTGCTCCGGCCGGAACGTGACGCACGGGCTCAAAATCTGGATAAACGAGAAACCGGGATGTTCGACCGCATCAGAAATCATTTTCGTGGTGCCTTTGATGTCGCCGGAAAAAGCCCGCGCAACAAAATTTGCCCCTGACGCAAGCGCGATTACGAGCGGGTGGAACGGGTTGAGACCGGTACCGCCCGGTGACAAGGCGCTGTCCCAATCGGGTTCCGTTGTTGGCGAAGGCTGGCCCTTGGTCATGCCGTAAACCCGGTTATCCATGACAATATAAGTAAGGTCGATATTGCGCCGACAGGCATGGAGGAAATGGTTACCGCCAATTGAGAACCCGTCACCGTCACCGCCCGCAACAATCACGGTCATATCTGGCCGGGCCACTTTCAGCCCCGTACCCAATGGCAACGAGCGCCCGTGGACACCGTGAAAGCCGTAACAATTGAGGTAAGCCGGAATACGCGACGAACACCCGATACCGGATATAATTGCTACTTCTTCCGGTTTACGCTCCAGATCAGCGAGTGCTTTGGTCACGGAAAGCAGCACGTGATAGTCACCACAACCAGGGCACCAAACGGGCTTCAGGTCAGATTTGAAATCGCTTGCCTTTAGCGGGGCTGAGACATTCATAGCCGATGCTCCTTCATGATTTCGGATAAAATTTCTGTTGTACTAAGCATCATCGGTCCTGGATGATGGTAGGCGCGGGTATCAGACGGCAAATCAACATGACCCCGCAAGTATCTGTAAAATTGCGCTAAATCGTTTTGCTCGATCACCAGAACCCGGCGGGCTCCGGCAAGCTCGGCTTCAAGCGCCTCAACCCGCAACGGGGCCAGCAATCTGACCGCGATGGTTTTGACGCTGATCCCTTCGGCCCGCGCCAATTCGGCGGCTTCGCGCACAGGCGCAGCCGTGGAACCCCAGGTGACGATGACCAGATCACCCTCACCTTCAATCTCCGCCCAATGGGTTCCGTAATTGAAACTTTCAATCTTACGGCGGCGCTTGGCGAGCTGATCATGATGATCTTCAGCAGCAGCTGACGGTGTGCCGGTCACTGAATGTTCCAACCCGTCAGCGGTATATTGCCCGCCCGCCGTGCCAGGGATCGCCATTGGCGATACCCCGTCTGCGGTCAGGGCATAGCGGGTATAGGCCGTATCGATTTTCTCAACTTTGCTGCGGTCAGCAAAGAACGCCACATCGGCGGGCTTGTCGATGATCATCTGCGCCTGGCCCAGAAACTGGTCAGACAATATAATGGCCGGCACCTGCATGGCTTCCGCCAGATGCACCGACCATTGGGTTGTGAACAGACAATCAGAAACGGAAAACGGCGCGGTGACCAGATGCGGTGCATCGCCATGCAAACCATAAATTGCGATATTCAAATCGGATTGTTCCGATTTTGTCGGAATGCCCGTGGACGGTCCCCCGCGCATAACGTCGATAATCACAACCGGCACTTCCGCCGCTGTGGCGAGACCGATGGATTCGGTCATCAACGCCAGGCCCGGCCCAGAGGTTGCGGTGATTGAAGGAATGCCGCCATACGATGCCCCGATAATCATGTTGATTGAGGATAATTCATCTTCCGCCTGAACCAGATTGCCACCAATTGCGGTGAGCGACGGTGCCAACCATTCCAGAATTTCCGTTGCCGGCGTGATCGGATAGGCGGCAGCAAATTTGATGCCGCCCCGCACCGCCCCAAGTGCGGCTGCTTCATTGCCGGTAATCAACCAGCGCGGCACGTCCGAGGTTTTCTCAGTCTCTACAAGTTTTGGCGCATTGATAATGGCGTCAGAATGGCTATAGCCAGCTTCAAGACAGGCACGTGACGCTTCCAAAACCGCTTCACCTTTAGATGCCAGCTTGCTGACAATCAGCCCGAGCACGGTTTCTTTCGGCAAATCAATCGCGCCAGCAACAATACCAAGCGCGATCATGTTCATGCGGCCGCCTTTTATATCAGCAGCAATTTTCTTGATTGGGAGCTCGATAATATTCTTGGTGGCAGCTGTTACAATGTCTGGAACGTCACCGCCATCAGGGTCAAAAATCACAACACTTGATTCATCAAGAGTGATTTCTGCGGCAAATCTGGAGAAATTACTCCAGTCCAGCGCGAACAAAATATCGAATCCCCCGCGATGAATTTCCACAGGGTTATTTGAAAGTCGCAACAATGCGGCAGCTTCTCCGCCTCTGATTTGTGGACCAACAGAGCGGGTCTGCAAGCCGTAAAAGCCCGATTTTGCAGCAGCTTCAAGTAGCATACCACCTGCCGTCATCACCCCCGCACCGCCACTTCCTGTAAGTGCGATCGAAATTCCGGAGCCTTTGTTTACTTGGTCTGACATGTGCTTTTCCTGCCTTTTCCATCCGTGCCAAAACGTCGCAGATTATTCGTGTTGACCTTAATTAAGTAAATACGTACTATATTACGATAATAGCGATGTTAGACAAATGTCAAGACGCATGGGGATGCGTGAGAACGTCGCACCAACCACTTAGCGGGCACCGAGCAGGCATTTCGCCGGTTTGGAATAGTCAAGGGAGCTAAGTCGGTCATGAAATCCACCGAAGAGATCATCAAGCGCTGCCAGGAATTATATGAAGACCTGAACTTCACAGCTGCGCGCGAATGGAAAGACGCTAAACCGGGTCGTAAAGTTATCGGCTACATGCCGATCTACGTTCCCCGCGAAATTATTCATGCCGGTGGCATGTTGCCGCTTGGCATCGTTGGCGGTGGCGACCAGTTGGAAGTTATCCACGGCGACGCCTATTACCAGAGTTACATTTGCCGGATCCCTCGCTCCACCATCGAGTTGGGCGTTGGCGGCAATCTGGATTTTGTCGATGGCATGTTGTTCCCGTCCATCTGCGATGTGATCCGCAACCTGTCCGGCATGTGGAAGCTGATGTTTCCCGAAGTTTATTCCCGCTATTTCGACCTGCCGCAAAATTTCAACGACGATATCGGCGGCAATTACTACATTTCCGAATTGCAGGAATTGCGCGAAGGCCTGGAAGAGCATTGCGGCGTTGATATTACCGATGACAACCTGCGCCGCTCCATCGCGGTTTATAATGAAAACCGCCAATTGGTGCGCAAAGTATATGCCTTCCGCGCTAAACAGCCCTGGAGAGCGGCCGCCGCTGATGTGTATCTGCTAATCCGTGCCGGTCTCATATTGCCAGTCGAAGAGCATAGCCAGATGTTGCAAGACTGGCTGGCTGCGGTTGAAACCGAAGACCGGCCCATGAAGGACAATTGCCGGGTTATCGTAACCGGCCTGTTCTGCGAACAGCCGCCGCTTAACCTGATCAAATCGATCGAGCTTTCTGGCTGTTACATCGTCGACGACGATTTGTTGCTGGTATCCAGGTGGTTACTCGACGATGTCTCTACCGAAGGCCGCCCGCTCGCAAAATTGTCAGATGCGTTCCTGCATCATTCCGAGAGCACGTCTTCGAAATACGAGCCTGTTGAAGCGGAAAAGGGGCAATATCTGGTCCGCGCCGTAAAGAAATACGGTGCTGAGGGCGTGATCTTCGCCTCCCCCAGTTTCTGCGATCCCGCCCTGCTGGATCGTCCGATGCTGCAAAATGTTTTGAACGCAGCAAACATCCCAAACATTGCATTCAAATATGCCGAAAATTCCGGCCAGATGCAGCCAATCCGCGAACAGGCTGGCACGTTCGCAGACTCGATCAAGTTATGGAGCGAAGCATGAACACTGTTATCACCACCCCGAAAAATCGTCCTGATCCAAGAGACGTCTCCAAAGACGAATCYATGCTCAAGCAAAAGGAAATGATGGCACGGCATTTCGACAAGATTACCGACGCACCAGCAAACGGCCAGAAAGTCTGTGCCACGTTCGTGCCCGGCAATCTCAACGAACTCATCATGTGTTTTGATTTCGCCAACAATCTGCCCGAGATCAACGCGATCCAGAACGGTTTGCGCAAGAAAAGCGGTCAGTTTGTCATGGAAGCCGAAAAACTCGGCCATTCCGAAGATGTTTGCACCTATGTGAAATCAGATATCGGCATGATGGCMAAAGGTAACCTGGCRCCAAACGGCAAGCAGTTTCCAGACCCGGACGTGCTGCTGCTCTCCTATACCGGCTGTTTCACGTTCCTGAAATGGTTCGAATTGCTGCGCGAGCAATATAAGTGCGAAACCATCATGCTGCATACGCCCTATGAAGGCGACGGCAAAATCACCGACAATATGCGCAAATATATGGTCAAGCAGTTGAAGGAAGAAGTGATCCCGAAACTCGAGCGGGTCAGCGGCATCAAATTCGACATTGACCGGTTGCGCGAAAATCTGGCTCGTTCCGCCAAGGCCGAAGATGACCTGGTCTACGTTCTGGAATCAGCCAAGAACCGGCCCTCACCAATCGATGCCTATTTTGGTGGCATCTATTATATCGGACCAATTTTCGGCGCTTACAGAGGCACCGAAGAGGCGATTGATTATTACGCCACTCTGCGCAAGGAAATTGACGCTCGCGTCGCCTCTGGCCTCGGCCCRATAACCCCGGAAGGCCCCATGGGCAAGGAAAAATACCGCCTCGTCACCGAGGGTCCGCCAAATTACACCAATTTCCGCGAATTCTGGAAAATGTTCTACGACGAAGGCGCAGTTGTGGTGGCGTCCAGTTACACCAAGGTTGGCGGTGTCTACGATTACGGCTTTCGCCACGATCCCGACCGACCGCTTGAATCCCTGGCTGAATATTGCCTCGGTGTTTACACCAACCGCAGCCTGCCCCAGCGGGTCGATATGCTGGTTGATTACATCAACGAATATGAAGCCGACGGCCTGTTGATCAACTCGATCAAGAGCTGCAACAGCTTCTCGGCGGGCCAATTGCTGATGATGCGGGAAGTTGAAAAACGCACAGGCAAACCAGCCGCATTCGTTGAAAGCGATCTGGTCGACCCACGTTATTTCTCCGCTGCCAACATCAAGAACCGTTTGGAAAGTTACTTCCAGATGATCGATCAGAAAAAAGCAGGCGCCAGCATGAAAGGAGCCGCAGCATGAAGACCTTTACTGGCATCGATCTCGGATCGACCACAACCAAGGCAGTCCTCACCGATGAAAATTCGGAAATCCTGGGCCGCGGCATCACCAATTCCCGCTCCAACTATGATACCGCCTGTCGGGTGGCAAAACAGGAAGCMGTRATCGACGCCCGCCTCACMCTYTGTCGRCGCGAGWTGAAAGGCGAYAATGCGGATGAAKCCGGCAARCTGGACGRWCTGYTGACCCGGCTKGAAYYKGGTTTCMGGYTGGAACAGTTTCTCGAGCAACTTGCTGATTTGGAACAAACTTGTCGCCAGCAGATCAGCGGCGACCGTTTCGCTGGCAAGGAAAGGGCCGTTGAAGAAGTCCTGACCGCTGTCTTTGAAAAGCTGCGGGCCGAAGCCCCCGCCATGTACGCCCCSGGTGGCGAACGAAAATCWGAYTTTTTTCGCGATATCGCCGGYAGCCGCTATCTTTCGGTTGCTGAAGARACCTCCAAGGAAGCCGGCGTCCCGTTCGATTTGTTGCTCAACGTTTATGACAAGTCGATTATCGAAGTTGAAAATAGGCCTCCTTCGGACGAYATGAGCGGMAAATTCCTGCGCTCCCTGAMMAMYGTGGTCAAGGAYGCGCCTGATTTTGGCATCGACACCAACCTGGTCGAGAAAGCCGTCAAGGCGGCACTCGCGACCGAGTTGGAGGAAGTTTATCTTGTGGGAACCGGTTATGGCCGGGTGACGCTTCCTTTCTCCAAGGAACATATCYGCTCGGAAATCCTCTGCCACGGGCTGGGTGCTCACATGATGTATCCAAAAACAAGGACTGTTCTCGATATCGGCGGTCAGGATACCAAAGGCATCCAGGTTGATCCCAGCGGCATTGTCGAAAATTTCCARATGAATGATCGCTGCGCCGCCGGGTGCGGACGATATCTGGGCTATATCGCCGACGAGATGAATATGGGGCTGCATGAACTCGGCCCACTCGCCATGAAATCCACCAAGAAGGTGCGGATCAATTCGACCTGCACSGTGTTTGCCGGGGCTGAATTRCGCGACCGGCTGGCGCTTGGTGAAAAACGCGAAGATATYCTSGCCGGGTTGCATCGCGCCATCATCCTGCGCGCCATGTCGATCATTTCCCGCTCGGGTGGCATCTCGGATGAATTCACCTTCACCGGTGGCGTCGCCAAGAACGAAGCCGCGGTTCGTGAATTGAAAAAGCTSGTCTTCGAAAATTAYGGCGAAGTSAAAATCAACATCGATCCGGARTCAATTTACACCGGGGCCCTCGGCGCAGCGACCTTCGCYCACCGGGCCGTRAACTAGGAGAAATATTATGACCATTGCAGCAGGTGTAGATGTAGGTACMGGCGCCGTAAAAGCCGCYATCTTTGAGGTTACCGAAAACGAAACCAAATGGCTCGCCAAGCAAACTTTGCGGATCCGACAGCGTGACCCGCTTAAATTGGCAGGCCAGGCCTATGACGATTGTCTCAAGGAAGCCGGGTTGACCCGCGACGATGTCCAGTATGTGGCAACCACTGGGGAAGGTGAATCCGTTCCGTTCCATACCGGTCATTTTTATTCAATGACCACCCATGCCCGCGGCGCGATTTATCTTGAGCCCAAGGCCATCGCAGCGCTTGATGTCGGTGCCCTCCATGGCCGCGCCATCAGCATTGATACACGCGGCAAAGTCCTGATGTACAAAATGACCAGCCAGTGCGCTTCAGGCTCCGGCCAGTTTCTGGAAAATATTGCCCGTTATCTTGGCATCGCCCAGGATGAAATTGGCCCGCTGTCATGTGCCGCCGATAACCCGGAAAAGGTCAGCGGCATTTGCGCCGTGCTCGCCGAAACCGACGTGATCAACATGGTGTCGCGCAGCATTTCGTCAGAAAACATTCTGAAAGGCATTCATCTTTCCATGGCCAGYCGCCTGGCGCGCCTGATCAAATCGGTCAAGCCCGCAGACGGTGTAATCATGGCAACTGGTGGCCTGGCGCTTGATGAAGGTTTGCTGGCAGCACTTCGGGAAGAACTTGAAGCCAAGGGCAACCCGCTTGAGGTCAAAAACCACACGGATTCGATCTATGCCGGCGCCATTGGAGCAGCGCTCTGGGGCGCCTTCAGATACGACAAACTAGCGAAACTAGATGCCTTGCCGATGGCATCGTAAACAAGGGGAAATATCATGGCATTAATGATTGTTGACGGCTGCACAGCGTGTGACGCATGTGAGCCAACCTGCCCGAACGAAGCCATCAAAGAAGGCGAYCCGTTCTACATAATTAATCCGATGATGTGCACCGAATGTGTCGGGGCGGAAGACGAGCCACAATGCATCCTGGTGTGTCCTGCAATGGAATGCATTGTCCCGAACCCGGATTGGGCCGAGGACAAAGACCAGTTGCAGGAAAAATATGAACAGCTAAACAGCTAGATACTGGAGCGATCACAATGGAATTCACTTAYGCCATTTCGCGCGTCATGCACGAAGAGCACATGGCCGTGCTCGGCCTGCTCGAGAAAATCGAACAACTTTTGAATTCAAACCTTGGGACAGAAGCGCCGGAAGCGACAACAGGCGACACCCGCCTGTTGCTTGGCACTATGAAGGCGGAAATCAACACCGAGATAAAGCTGCATTTCGCCTTCGAGGAAGAGCATCTGTTTCCGTTGTTTGAAGAGGCCGGTGCCGGCGACATGAACAGCATCTTGATCAACGAACACCGCGTCTTGATGCCGCTCGGCCTGCGCCTCGCCGAAATGGCTGGTCAAGCTGGCAGCGACGGCTTCACGGATGATAGCTGGGCCGAATTCAAAATGTCAGCCGGCCAATTCATCGACGGCCTTCGTTCCCACGTCGCCAAGGAAGAAATGGGCATGGTTCCAATGCTCGACGACCTGATCGACGAGGACAAAGACGCCGAATTGATGAATATCTATAAATTTTCCTGAGCAGGTTGAGCGTATATAGCTCAACCCCGGTTGAAGGAGAACGTCGCCAAGTTACAGCGGATAGTCCCGCTCTGCATCGATCCCGGCATCTTTTATGAATTTTGCCATTTGGCGCACCTGCATCGGGGAAAACGAATGGGTTTTGTGGGAAATTTCCACAAAATGCTCGTTTAGACGCACACCCCAGCGGCCGCCATGGCGTTGCTCTATCTCCGCTCCCATTTCCTTCAAAACGGATTCGACTGCACGCGCCGAAATATTGGCGCTGGCCGGATGGGCATACAGAGCGTGGAGTACTTTGCGATGCTTGTGGTTCATGCAATTTCCTTCATATGAGACCCGGCCAAGAAGGACATGCGGACATGCCTTTCATTGGCTCAAAAACCAGTATGGTTTCATGTTCTCGAGTTTATTGAAGGATCACGTTTCTGCATTTGACGTGGGTCAAGAGCAGGGTTTGCAGTCCATTATTGGCGCGCTTTATAGTTTCCTTGTGAAGGCAAGTCTTTGCGCCGGGGCAAAACCGCAATGGTCGAGAAATCCGATCAATCCAAAGCTGTTCCACTGAACTGTGGTGCGGACTTTCTCCACCTGCAATGAGCGCAGGTTTCCAAGCAATTGCGCCATCATGGCGTGCCCAACCTCGTGATGGGCAAAATCTGGATTAACCCCGATCGTATCCATCACGGCTTCCGGTTCGGTATGGCCAAATTCGCCAAAATCCACCCGCGCCATGATGAAGCCTACCGGGTAGCCTTCAACTTCGGCCACCAGCGATACGCGAACCGCAGATTCGTCCTGGGTCTCGACAATTTTGCGCTCAAAATAGCTTGTGCGATCCCGCCCGGTAATTTTCTTGTCGATCGAGACGATCGACCGCAGATCATCTTCGCGCATGGAGCGAACAAATATCTTGTCGCGCGACTGGACGTCAAAATCCTGGCCGTCTGGATAACTGTAATCGGCTTCAGTACCTTCATCAGCGCGTTGAGGAATGAAAGGTTGTTTTGATTGTGTCATTGTTTTGCTCCTATCCCGCTACCATTCAAGGTCAGCGGCAACATCCCGTGTCAAAATTGTTTGTGCCGCCCGCTCAAAACCTGCTTTGGCGAAAAAGGCCAACATTTCGCTGTTGGTCCAGGTGGCTTCTGTCTGTAATTCGGTAA
>JAESRU010000164.1 GCA_016764455.1 Hyphomicrobiales bacterium
GAATCATCTTGCACAACGCATCGATATCGCCGTAGCGCATTTGCAGAACCCGGCCTACATCGCGCAATACAATGCGGGATTGCAGGGTGCCAAACGTGATGATTTGCGCCACCTGATTGCGCCCATACCGGTCGCGAACATAGGCAATGACTTCATCGCGACGGTCTTGACAAAAATCGATATCGAAATCCGGCATGGAGACACGTTCGGGGTTCAGAAATCGTTCAAACAGCAAATCAAATTGCATCGGGTCCAGATCAGTAATCGTCAGCGCCCATGCAACCAGCGAGCCCGCCCCCGACCCACGACCGGGCCCGACCGGGATGCCCTGGTCCTTGGCCCATTTTATGAAATCGGCAACGATCAAAAAATAGCCCGAATAATGCATGCCAATAATGACGTCGAGCTCAAATTCGAGGCGATCAATATAGTCTTTCTGGCTATGATCATTGGCCAATCCATGCGCTTCCAGGCGGGCCTTCAGCCCCTCCTCCGCGTTGCGTCGCAATTCTCCATCTTCGTCACCATCAGAAAAAGTTGGCAACACTGGTGCTGAAGGCGTGGGCCAATAATGGCACCGYTTTGCAATTTCAACGCTGTTGGCCAGCGCTTCCGGCAGATCAGCGAACAGCGTTTGCATTTTTGTCCGGCTCTTGAACCAATGTTCWGGCGTCAAGCGGTGACGGTTGGGGTCTTCGACAACCTTTCCCTCGGCGATGCACATAAGGGCATCATGGGCTTCAAAATCGCTTTCGGTCGGAAAATGACAATCATTTGTCGCGACCAGTGGCACGGACAATTCATATGCAAGTTTGATCAAAACTGGTTCAGTCTTGCGCTCTGAATCCGTACCATGACGCTGAATTTCGACATAAAGCCTGCCGTCGAAAATTTTTAGCAAATTGGACAAAATGGCACGGGCTGCGCCTACATCACCAGCCAGGATATGCTCACCTAAAAGGCCGTGAGCATCACCGGTTAAAACGATAAGCCCACCAGAGAACAGTTCCAGATCGCCCTTGGTGATATGTGCCTGACCAGTACCATCTGACCCCAGATATGCCCGGCTAGAAAGGTTCAGCAGGTTTTTGTACCCGCTTTCATTGGTGGCAATAAGGATGATTTCAGGAAACGACTGATTGACCGAATGATTGTTTTGAAGCGGTCCGGTTTCCTGTTCACCGGAGATATCTGTTTCTTCCAGACAATCCAGATCAATTGGCAGAGAGCACCCGATGATTGGCTGGACACCGGCTTTGGCCAATTTGACAGCTATTTCCAGCGCACCGAACAAATTTCCCGAATCAGTGACCGCTAGCGCAGGCATTTGGTCGGCGGTAGCCAATTCAACCAACCGGGACACTGGCAATGCCCCTTGAAGCAAGGAATAGGCTGATCGCACACGCAAATGCACAAAGCCCGGGCCGTCTCCATCAGGTRWTTTGTCARCCATAAAMSWCNCGCCCCATCAATAATTGATGGTGGACCAGGTGCCCCGCATTGTCACCAATAGAATGGCAACGTCCACAAGCGTTTGAAAGATAGCAGCCTAAAACAGGTTCTCGCGTTCACACCTGCTGATCAACAAAACACACCTAAAGCGCTAACTGAAGCAAACCGGTAAACCCAAAGGCGCCAAATGCAAATATAACCAGGGAAACAGCTGCAAAAACATCTCTGATAATTGATATGGTCATTCTTGACTTGCCTCATTCTGTGAATATTACCCGCTGTATGTTCTCTTTTTGTTCTTTTGTCAAGGATAATACAATTTCCGTAGAGGCAACAAAGATTAGGGAAATGTTATCTTGTTATTCCGTACAACTTTCCCCGAAAGACACACGTCTTTTTTGACACGCAATGCGTGTCTTAAATATTTATTTTCCCCTTAAGAAAGCATTTCGTTAACCTTTCTCGGCGAATGTAAACGCGAGAATTGAACACAGATTAAAGCCATGCATTCTTTTGGGGACATGCGCCCCTTGTGGGCACCCAGGGAGATTCAAATGAAGCAGAATAATTCAGTGACGGGCGTTGAACAGTTTTTCGAAGAAAACGAACTCATCGTCAGCAAAACCGATCTCAAAGGCAAACTTACCTATTGTAATGACGTATTTTTACGTCTGGCTGGATATACCGAGCAGGAATGTCTGGGCCAACCRCATAGCATGATCAGRCATCCTGATATGCCGCGTTGTATATTCGGGTTACTTTGGGAGACCATTCAGGACGGCCATGAAATTTTTGCTTATGTGATGAACCGTTSCAAGAATGGTGATCATTATTGGGTCAATGCCCACGTGACCCCGAGCCGTGATGGTTCCGGCAACATTGTCGGGTATCATTCCAACCGCCGTGTCCCTGACCGCAAGGTTCTTGAATCCGCGATTATCCCGCTTTATCGCGATCTCCTTCAGGAAGAACAACGTCATTCTAACCGGAAGTCAGGCCTAGAAGCCTCAACGGGAATGATTTCCAGCATGTTGAGCGAACGCAACGTCGCATATGACGAATTCGTWGCCWCTCTCCACGCTTAAWWWKMNCCGGRCGGGCCAWYANTGGCCTGANAAWTTSMAYCWAACGGAARCAGCYAAATATGTTTAACAATGATTACAAATCYGCAGTTYTAAAAGCCGTTGAGATTTGCGAAGCCGTCGCAGACGGTAATTTTGAAGCACGTATCATCAACATCACGGAAAAAGGCGATGCTGGCCGGCTGCTGCACGCGATCAACAGATTGATTGACCGATCGGACGCTTATGTCCGGGAAACCCGTGCCTCTCTTGAATATGTAGCCGCAAACAAATATTTCCGTCGCATTTCGATACGAGGCATGTCGGGTGCTTTTGGTGAGGCAAGCCAGGTTGTGAATAACGCCATGGAAACGATGGAACAAAAGGTTACAGATTTCTCCGCCGTGATCGGAGGCTTTGAGGGTCAGATGGGTGAAGTTGTTGAGGCCGTTGCTTCGGCTGCAACTGAGCTTCAGGCATCTGCTGAAACCCTATCTGCCTCCTCTACATCTGCAAGTGACCAATCAAATAACGTGGCAACGGCTGCCGAGCAGGCATCTGCCAATGTAGGGTCTGTTGCAGCCGCCACCGAAGAGCTAACCAACTCGGTTGATGAAATCAACCAGCAGGTTACGCAATCGACAGAAGCCACGCTGAGCGCCGTCAAGGACGTGGAGCAAACCAAAAAAGACATTAGCGGCCTCTCGGACGCGTCTGAAAAAATCGGTCAGGTTGTATCGCTTATTTCCGATATTGCGGCCCAGACAAACCTGCTTGCCCTGAACGCAACAATCGAAGCCGCACGGGCTGGTGAAGCCGGCAAGGGCTTCGCGGTTGTTGCGTCTGAAGTTAAAGCGCTCGCTGACCAGACTGCGAAAGCGACAGAAGAAATCGAAACCCAGATTGGCGGCATCCAGGCAGCCAGCAATCAGGCGGTTGGCTCGATTGAAACAATCGGTGGTTCAATTGCGCGGATCAACGAGATTGCATCCGCTATCGCTGCTGCTGTTGAAGAGCAAAGTGCTGCAACCCGGGAGATTGCCCGCAACATCGAACAGGCGTCCGTTGGCACCAGTGAAGTGAGCACCAACATCCAAGATATCAGTTCGTCAATCGGTCAATCCGGTGAAGCTGCGGGTCAGGTTCTGGAAGCCGCCAACGAGCTGGCACAAAAAGGCGAAGAGATGCGCGGTGGCATTGCCGACTTCATTCAAGAAGTTCGCAAAGTCATCTAAAAAAAGAATTCCTGACCGGGACGAGACCCTTAAGTGCGGTTATCAAGAAACCCGGTCAGGAACGATTGCAGATTGTCGGCAAGGTCTCCCTGGAGATAGCCACCTTCCTGCACAATCAATGTGGGCAATCCCAAACGGGCAATTTCTTTTGCCATATCACCAAAGCCTGCTTTGGTTACGGCCCCTCCATTGAGCGGGTCTTTTTCATAGGCGTCCAGCCCTAAGGCAACCACCAGAACACTTGGCGCATAGGTCTCAATGGTCCCCAGCGCCTTCATCAAGGTTTCCTGCCACACGTCATCGCCGGATTTCACCGGCATTGGGTAATTGAAATTATACCCCTCGCCTGCGCCCTCGCCGCGCTCATGGGCATGGCCGTAGAAGAAAGGATAATAATCTTTCGGCTCGGCGTGGAGGGATATGGTCAAAATATCAGCCCGGTTGTAAAAAATTCCCTGGGTTCCGTTTCCGTGATGCACGTCGATATCAAGAATTGCGACACGTGAGTGAGCTTGTCTTAGATGCTGCGCGGCCATTGCCACATTATTCAAAAAACAAAAGCCACCGCAATATCCGCTATAGGCATGATGCCCAGGCGGGCGACAAAGTGCATAGGCCTGCTGGTCGCCATCCATCAACAGGGCGGCACCTGTAACGGATGAATTGGCAGACATGGCAACTGATTGCCAGGTATCTGCCCCCAACGGGCAAGACGTGTCCATCATGTGCCAGCCAACGCGGCCAATGATATGGTTTGGGTAGGTAGCCGGGCGTATTACCGGGCGAATGCTGGCGACAACTTCTTCTGAAACATCACCAAGCGCGTGCCATTCATCGTAAGCGTTTTCCAAAAACGCGAGATATCGCAGGTCATGCACTGCGCTTCTGGCACCTGAGCCAAAATCTTCCGGGGCGATTGTTGTCAGCTGCGCGGCGACCGCACCTTTCAGCAACATATCGGCACGTTCCGGTTGTTCTGCTGCAGGGCGGCTTTTACCGCGCACAAGATAAAAACTGGGCGTATGGCGCTTTTGGGCTTCGTCGAAAATGACCTTCATTGCCTCAAACCTCCGTCAGCACACCATCAGATAAACTCACAACCCGGTCCATTCTAGCCGCCAATTCCATATTATGGGTGGCGATCAACGTTCCCAGATTGGTTTCTTTCACAATCGAAACCAGGGAATTGAATACCCGATCACCGGTTTCACGATCCAGGTTTCCAGTTGGCTCATCCGCTAGCAGAATTTCCGGGCCGTTTGCGATGGCGCGGGCAAAAGCTGTGCGCTGTTGTTCACCACCGGACAATTCACTTGGCCGATGATCGCCGCGCTCTTCCAGTCCCATCAACGCCAACAATTCTGCTGCACGAGCTTTCGCGTCAGCTTTGCTGCGCCCGGCGATGCGTTGCGGCAACATTATGTTTTCTTCCGCCGAGAATTCCGGCAACAGGCGATGCGACTGGTAGATGAAACCGATCTTGTTGCGGCGAACGTTGGTCCGCTCGGCATCAGACATGGAACTGCAATCTACCCCGTCAACGAACACCTTGCCTGAGGATGGCTCTTCCAGCAGCCCGGCAATTTGCAACAAGGTTGATTTGCCAGCACCAGATGGGCCAACCAGCGCTATGATTTCGCCCGCATGAAGATCAAGGACAAGCCCGCGCAGCACTTCGATGGTGCGGTGGCCTTGCGTAAATGAACGCCTGACCTTGTCCAGTTTGAGCGCTACTTTTGAAGCCGGTTTATTCATAACGAAGCGCTTCCACTGGATCGAGCTTGGCAGCACGCCACGCCGGATAAAGGGTCGCGATCAATGCTAAAACAAGCGACAGGAACACCACCATCGTCACTTCTTCGGTATCAATTACGGCTGGTAATTTGCTCAAATAATAAAGCTCCGGCGAAAAGACATTGGTCCCTGTAAGATATGAAATACCGCGCTGGATATGATCGATGTTCCAACAAACCACCATGCCCAGCAACAAGCCGGAAAATGTCCCCACCACGCCGATGCTGGCACCTGTGATGAAAAACACCCGCATGATCGCTCCGCGTGTTGCGCCCATTGTGCGCAGGATCGCGATATCCTGCCCCTTGTCTTTGACCAGCATGATGAGACCGGAAATGATGTTCAGGGCCGCGACAAGCACGATCAACGTCAAAATTAGAAACATGACGTTCCGCTCCACTTCGAGCGCTGTAAAGAAGGTTTGATTGCGCTGTCGCCAATCGACAATGAATATGGGGCGGGCCGCCGCTTGCTCCACCTCCAGCCGGTAATGATCCATGCGATCAGGTTCATCCACCATGATTTCGAGTGCGCTGACCCCTGCCCCCTTGTTAAAAAACAGCTGGGCTTCAGCAAGCGGCATGAAAATAAATGTGGCGTCATATTCAGACATACCAACCTCGAAAACAGCATCGACCCGGTACCGCTTGACCCTGGGCGTCACACCAAAAGGCGTCGTCGCGCCGCGTGGCGAAATCAGGGTGACTTCTTCACCGGTGATCAGGCTGAGCGATTGGGCCAGTCTTGAACCCATTATGACCCCGCCATTGGTATSGAACCCTTCCAACGATCCGGCACGCACGTTTCCAGARATGCTGGTTAGACGGTCAAGATCGACTTCACGCAAACCCCGCACCAACGCGCCCGTTGCGCCAAAATTGGTTGACGCCAACACCTGCCCCTCAACAAGGGGAATGGCCGCGTTCACACCGGGGATGGCTTCAAGGCGGGCGGACAGATCTTCGAAATCTTCAAATGAGGAATCCGATACCTGGACCACCATATGGCCATTGAGGCCAAGGATTTTATCCAGCAATTCGATTCTGAAACCGTTCATGACGGCCATCACAATGATTAGCGTCGCGACGCCTAGAACGATGCCCAGGAATGAAAACCCGGCAATGACCGAGATAAACCCTTCGCGACGCCGCGCCCGCAAATAACGCAGTGCTAGCATCCATTCAAATCCCGCAAAGGGTATCGTGCTGGAATTCTTCATAAAATCACTTCCGGGATGTAAGCATGTTGAGGGCGGCATCCGGGCTCAGATTGAAGCGTTCGCCGCTGGCGCGGTTTTTCACTTCTACTTCGCCGGATTTGATCCCGCGCGGGCCGACAATCAATTGCCACGGCAGACCAATCAGGTCCATGTTTTTGAATTTTCCACCAGCCCGCTCATCGGTGTCGTCATAAAGAATATCGACACCGGCATTCTCAAATTTTTGGTAAAATGAGTTGCAGGCTTCATCGGTTTCGCTGTCGCCGACCTTCAGGTTGATGAGACCTACATGGAACGGCGCGACGGATTCTGGCCAGATGATCCCGGCATCATCATGACTGGCTTCAATTATACCGGCCACCAGGCGGGATACGCCGATGCCATAGGAACCCATTTCAAAAGGCGTCGCCTTGCCGTCTGCATTTTGGACAGACGCGCCCATGGCCTCTGAATATTTGGTCCCGAAATAGAAAATATGACCAACCTCGATGCCGCGCGCGCTGATGCGGCGTTCTTCGGGAACTTCCGCTTCGAATTTCGCCTCATCGTGCTTTTCGTCGGTTGCGGCATATTTCGATGTCCATGCAGCAGCAACGGCTTCAAGGTCATCGTCATAACCAATGYCGWWRMCSRKMWCMRKMMKRTCCACCAGATCACGGTCGCAGAAGACCGCGCTYTCGCCGGTATCYGCCAGGATGACGAATTCGTGGCTCATATCGCCGCCGATCGGCCCACTGTCAGCRGCCATRGGGATYGCCTTGAGGCCCATCCGCTCGAATGTSCGCAGGTARGCRATGAATTGGCGATAATAGGARCGCCGYGCAGATTCCTTRTCGATATCAATCGAATAGGCATCCTTCATCAGGAATTCCCGSCCMCGCATGACCCCGAACCGAGGCCGCACTTCGTCGCGAAATTTCCACTGGATGTGATAGAGCCGCGTCGGCAGRTCACGATACGAGCGCACGCCCATCTTGGATATTTCGGTGATCATCTCTTCGTTGGTCGGCCCGTATAACATTTCGCGACCGTGGCGATCCACAATCCGCAACATCTCCTTGCCGTAATCTTCATAGCGGCCGCTGGATTTCCAGAGATCAGCGGGTTGGATGGTCGGCATCAGAATTTCAACAAAGCCTGCCCGGTTCTGCTCTTCGCGGACAATCTGCTCGATTTTTTTCATGACATTGAAGCCAAGCGGCAGCCACGAATAAATGCCCGCAGTTTCCTGGCGCACCATTCCCGCCCGCAACATCAATGTGTGGGATACGATCTCCGCTTCCTTGGGATTTTCCCTAAGGGTCGGCAAAAAATAATTAGTCAATTTCATCAGGTCTGGCTCATCAGGTCAGGTTTGCTTTCCACTCGAGGACTTCATTCAAGAATCGGTGGCATGAATCGGCGGCACGAAGTGGCCAGGATGATCCATATCACATGGGTTTCCTGTAGTGCCATACCAGAACGCATTTCAATCCGGTAACAAAACAACACCTTGTTCAAGAAAATGATGACAAATTAGTGACGATGCTCTAGGTTGCGCCAATCGAGGGTTGAYGTTCTTGAATGTCRGCTTAWAAGCATAAAMAATATGCKACGGCTCAGGTTTAGGGAGGGCCGGAATTTTCAGGTAATATCCTGAAAACTGGATTTGGCGAGGCTTTCGGGTCTCGCTTTTTTTTGTCTGTTTTTCTCTATTGTTATTTAAAAATTCCGCGTTGGCATGAACGGGAATGAATCCAGCGAAATCCATCCATTGACCCGTGACATGTAGAATAGCGTGAAGATAATTGCCGTTACGATTGTGGTGGCAATAACCTTGCGCAACATGTGTGGCCGTGACGGCGCGCTCGGCGCTGAGCCAGGAACAATCTCATCATCTTCTGCCTGCGTACGGACACCCCAGGGGAGTACGGCGAACAAAACCACCCACCAAATAATGAAAAAAATTGCCAGAGAGTTGATCAGGGACATGGCGCTACCTCAAACCTGTTCGAGTTCAACAAGGGTGCCGCAAAAATCTTTTGGGTGCAGAAACAATATGGGTTTGTTGTGTGCACCTATTCTCGGGTTACCATCACCCAACACCCGCGCACCTTCAGAAACCAGCTTGTCACGCGCTGCCAGAATATCTTCTACTTCGTAACAAAGATGATGGACACCACCGCTGGCATTGCGTTCCAGGAAAGCCGCAATTGGCGAATTTTCACCAAGCGGTTCCAGCAACTCGATTTTTGTATTGGGCAATTCCACAAACACGGTCGTGACGCCGTGTTCCGGTAACTGCACCTGCGCTGTCACTTTTGCGCCAAGGGTGTCGGAATAAATTTTTGCAGCAGCCGTTATGTCCGATACCGCAATTGCTACATGGTTCAATCGACCAATCATTTCATTCTCCAGAACTATTATTCAAGAAACAATGCTGACCATCACTTCGCAGATGGTCTTCTTGCCCCATACATTTGATACCGCCGAACGGACACCGCCCCGTATCGCCTTGGCCACCGTATCGGGGTCTTTGCGCCTCGCGCGCGGCAACGTACGCCATGTTGTGTCGATCGCATCGAAAACAATATCTTCGATAAAAATATCATCCCCCAATTCGTCGGGGATACCATATATCACCGCGTCGGGGTCTGATTTCATTTCACCTTTGGCCGAAATAACCAGAGAAATTGCGATCATACCCGCGTAGGAAAGTTTGCGCCGCTCGCCAAGCGCATCGTCACTTTCGCTGATATGGATACGACCATCGCGGTACACCCTGCCCGCCGGCACTTCGTCAACCAAGGTCGCCGGGCCAGGCGCCAAGCGCACCATATCGCCATTGTGAACGACTTGGGTTTCCGGCACACCGAGGGATTTAGCGAACCGTGCATGCTCATATAAATGTCGGCTTTCACCATGTACCGGGATCGCCAATTCAGGCTTCACCCATTCATACATCTGGCTCAATTCGCCACGGCGCGGATGCCCAGATACATGCACCAGATCATCGGCATCGGTAATAAGATTGATACCATTGCGGACAAGGGCGTTTTGCAACCCGGATACGGCTTTCTCGTTACCAGGGATTGTGCGTGACGAAAAAATAATCTGGTCGCCCGGCGCGAAACGAATGTCGGGGTGATTGTCCCTGGCGATACGCGCCAAGGCTGCCCGAGATTCGCCCTGGCTTCCGGTCATCAATATCATCACCTTGTCGCGTGGCAGGCTGGCAAACTGATCCACAGGCGTTAGCGGCGGGATATCGGCAAGATACCCGGTTTCAACGCCAACCCCGATCATCCTGAACATCGAGCGCCCTGCCAGAATTGTTTTCCGCCCGGCCTTGTCGGCGGCCAGAATTGCGGCGCGGAGCCTTGCCACGTTTGAGGCGAATGATGTGACTCCAACACGCTTTGTGGCTTCACCGATCAAGCGCTCAAGAACCGTAGCGACCTCGCCTTCGGTGGGCGAGACCCCTTCCCTGAATACGTTGGTAGAATCGCAAATGATCGCCCGGCATCCGCGCTTGCCGAGCTCTTCGAGCATTTTCTGGTTGAAACCTTCACCAATCAGCGGATCGGCATCTATTTTCCAGTCGCCGGTATGAAATACCGACCCTTCAGAGGTATTGATGATCAGGCCGTTTGGCTCTGGAATGGAATGGGTCAGGGACACAAAATCAATTGAGAATGGTCCCAATTCAACCGTGCCGCCAAGCGGAACTTCCTTGATCGGGACGTCCGGGGCGCCTGGTTCATCAATCAGCTYTGCCCGCAGCAAGGCTGCTGAAAATGGCGTTGCATAGACCGGAGCCCTCAAACGCGGCCATAAATCGACAATCGCGCCGTAATGGTCTTCATGGGCATGGGTCAGAAAAATGCCCAACAGATTGTCGCGTTCTTCTTCGATGAAGCGAATATCCGGCAGGATGACATCGATACCGGGGATGGTCGCATCCGCAAATGCGACACCCAGATCAACAATGATCCACTTCCGTGATCCTTTTGGCCCAAAACCGTAAAGGCCCAAATTCATCCCAATTTCACCGGCGCCACCAAGGGGGCAAAAGACCAGTTCATTTTTTCTGGCAGCCATGTTTCAACCCATATCTTTCTAGGTGTGCAATTGACCACCAGCCCCGGAAAAGAAGATATCTCCGGCGGTTACAATTGTTTTCTGGTTATTTGATTCACGTAAAATCAATTGGCCGCGCTCGTCAAGGGCTTCGAAAATACCGCTCTTTTCATGATCAGCAAATCGAACGATAATTTGTTTTCCAATTCCAGCGGCATGCTTTAGCCAAATCGCGCGAATCTCCGCAAAGCYATTGTCTTTCAACCAAACCCGGTAATATTCATCGAACCGGGTCGCCAATTGACTGAAAAGCTCCTTTGCCGAGATATTAAATCCGGAATGGGCGAGGCTGGTAGCCTGATATTGCGCAACATCCGGGAAATTCGTGCAATTTACGCCCCACCCAACCACGATGACGGGGTTTTCTTCTCGCCCGTTGGTGTTGCTTTCAACAAGAATCCCGGTGATCTTCTTGCCATCCAACAAGAGATCATTGGGCCATTTGAGTTTAATGAGACCTGTTGCCTGGGGTGCCAAATCCAGAATTGCGCGGTGCATTGCAATTCCAGCGACGAACGAAAGCGTTGCGGCTTCCGCCAGCGATTTGTTTGGCGATATCAGCAAGCTCGTATACAGGTTGCCGGGTTTTGAAACCCATGCTCTGCCCCGCCTGCCGCGTCCCTGGCTTTGGCGATCTGCGACGATCCAGCATTTATCAATGGTTCCGGCATTCGCTAATCGCAAGGCTTCGGRATTGGTTGAATCAATCTCCGCAAAATGATGAACCGAATAGCCAGCGGGAACCTCAAATGGAGATGCCATCTTTAAAAGAGTGATGACGCCGCGTTTCCAGCGGCTGATATCAGCGGTGACGGATAGACGATAAACAGAATAATAAAGAGCGCTGACACGCCGAGGATTATCCGTAATTCACCCGCCATTGGTACAAATCGCTCTGCTGGCTCATCAAAATAGATGATCTTGATGATCCGGAGATAGTAAAATGNCCCAACCACACTCGCCAATACACCAATGATCGCGAGCGTATACAATTCAGCTTCGATGGCTGCGAGAAAGACATAAAACTTGCCGAAAAATCCAGCCAGCGGCGGAATGCCTGCCAACGAAAACATGAGCATCGCCAACAGGAAAGCCATCATCGGGTTATTTTTACCAAGGCCCGCCAGATCATCGATATCTTCAACCATGCCATCGCTGCGCCGCATCGCAAGAATGCAGACAAAAGTGCCGACCGTCATGGCTACATATATGGACAGATAGATGATGACACCACGAACGCCAGCCTGACTTCCAGCCGCCAGACCAACCAGGGCGAAGCCCATATGGCCGATGGATGAATAGGCCATAAGCCGCTTGATATTGCGCTGTCCGATTGCTGCGAATGCGCCAAGCACCATCGACGCAATCGAGATGAACACAATAATCTGTTGCCAGTCATTGGCGATCGTCGGGAAAGCCGTGATCATAGTACGGATAAAAATCGCCATGGCAGCTATTTTTGGTGCCGCAGAAAAGAACGCCGTCACAGGTGTTGGTGCGCCTTCATAAACGTCCGGCGTCCACATATGGAACGGCACCGCAGACACCTTGAAGGCCAGCCCTGCGAGCAGGAATACAAGGCCGAATACCAGCCCGATATTACGATCATCGTTGGTGGCGGCATGGGCGATTTTTGAAAATTCCATGGACCCGGTAAACCCGTAGATCAAGGAAATGCCGTAAAGCAACATGCCGGATGCCAAAGCGCCGAGGACAAAATATTTCAATCCGGCTTCTGTCGCGCGGGTTGAATCGCGTTGGATCGCAGCAACCACGTAGAGCGCCAGGCTTTGCAGCTCCAGCCCCATATAGAGCGTCATCATGTTGCCTGCCGAAATCATCAACATCATGCCAGCTGTCGCCAGCACGATCAGAATTGGATATTCAAACCGCGAGAATTTCTCGGCACGGAAATAGCTGCGCGACATGATGATTGCCAGCGCTGACGCCCCCATGGTCAGGACTTTCATGAAGCGGGCAAATTCGTCGAAAATGAACCCACCGTCAAATATCACTTGTGTACCGTTCGGGATAAACAAAACGACCAAACCGGCGACCAAAAGCAACAGCACGCAAAGGCTGTAAATGCCTTCGCTAACGTCTTTGGTTCTAAATGCCCCAAGCATCAGAAGCACCATGGCGCCGACGCCAAGAATGATTTCCGGCAATATTGGAACGAGATTAGGCAATGTCTCAGTCATCATCTCGCCTCCCCTAATGTGCTACGACAGCGTTTGCGGCGTCGATTGCCGCGTGGTAATTTTCAATCAGGTTCTCAACCGAAGCCGCCGTCACATCGAGTATCGGACCCGGATAGACGCCGAACAGAATGGTCAACACAATGAGCGGTACGAAATAAGAAATTTCGCGCCAATTCATATCTGTGATTGTTTTCAGGCTTTCTTTCTCAAGTGCCCCAAAGATTATTTTGCGGTACAGCCAAAGCGCATAGCCTGCCGACAGGATAACCCCGAAGGTAGCAAATAACGCGACCCAGCCATTGACCTGGAAGGCCCCGACAAGGGTCAGGAATTCGCCGACAAAGCCACTAGTACCTGGTAACCCCACATTGGCCATGGTGAAGACCATAAACGTGAATGCAAAAATTGGCATTCGGTGAACCAGCCCGCCATAGGCCGCGATCTCTCGCGTATGCATACGGTCATAAACCACGCCAACGCACAGGAAGAGTGCTGCTGAGACAATGCCATGGGACAACATCTGGAAGATACCGCCCTGGACGCCCTGCATGGTGACCGTGAAAATACCCATGGTCACAAAACCCATATGGGCGACGGAGGAATAAGCGATCAGCTTTTTCACATCTTCCTGCATCAACGCCACAAGCGACGCATAGATGATTGCGATCACCGATAACCAGAACACCATCGGCGCGAATAATTCAGACGCCAGCGGGAACATCGGTATCGAAAAACGCAAGAACCCATAGCCACCCATTTTCAGCAGAACACCGGCTAGAATAACCGAGCCCGCCGTCGGCGCTTCCACATGGGCGTCCGGCAACCAGGTATGGAATGGCCACATGGGCATTTTGACGGCAAAGGAGGCAAAGAATGCCAACCATAACCAAAATTGCATATCGGCGGGGATATCTGCTTTCTCGATCAGCGTGACGATATCCATGGTGCCGGTCTGCCAATAGATAGCCATGATGGCGAGCAGCATCAGCACCGAACCGATCAAGGTATAGAGGAAGAATTTAAAACTGGCATAGACCCGGCGCGCGCCGCCCCAGATCCCGATAATCAGGAACATCGGGATAAGGCCACCTTCAAAGAACAAGTAGAAAAGCACCAGATCGAGCGAAGAAAACACGCCGATCATCATGGTTTCCAGGATCAAAAACGCGATCATGTATTCCTTCACCCGGTCCTGAATTGTGGTCCAGCTTGCAAGAATACAAGCGGGCATCAGGAACGTGGTCAGGATGATGAACAGCATCGAGATGCCGTCCACGCCCATATGATAGGTGATGGAATCGCCGAGCCATGAATATTGCTCTTCGAACTGGAACCCTGCAGTGTTGGTATCAAATTCGGTCCATAAAAGGAGCGACAGGCCAAAAGTGATTGTTGTTGTCCATAGCGCCACACGGCGGGCATTTTGCGCCGCAAATTCAGTGTCTCCCCGGATCGAGAACACAAACAGCGCCCCCAATACGGGCAGCCATGTGACAATGGAAAGAATGGGCATTCCGCTCATTATCGTGCGCTCCCCCAGAACATGTACCAGGTGATCAGAGCGGCAACGCCGATCAACATCGCAAAGGCATAATGATAAAGAAAYCCGSTTTGMAKKYKMWYYATRYKRCSGGTRASMTSMAGCACSCGGGCSGAMAYKCCRTCSGGWCCAAAGCCGTCAATCAACCAACCATCGCCGCGTTTCCAGAAGAAATAACCAAGCCGTTTCGCCGGGCGAACAAACAGGAATTCGTACAATTCGTCGAAATACCATTTGTTGAGCAAGAACTGATAAAGCGCCTGATGTTGCTTCGCCAGACCGGCTGGAATAGACGGCTTTCGGATATAAAATAGCCAGGCAAAAAATACGCCCGTCACCATCATCACAGTCGGGCTCCATGGAACCCATGCGGGCACATGGTGCATTGCTTCGATGATGTGAGCGCCACCAAAATCAGCCAGCGATTCACGCCAGAATTGTTCAATCTCAGTGCCGATAAACTGATCGTGGAACAAAATCCCCGCCGCCAGCGCACCGCCAGCCAGAATGAAGAGCGGCACCAGCATGACATAGGGCGATTCATGGACATGGTCGAGCACTTCAGCATCGGCGCGGGAGCGCCCATGGAAGGTCATGAATATCAGACGCCACGAATAGAAAGCCGTAAAGAGCRCTGCAATTATGGTCATGTAGAATGCGTAAGTGCCRACACCGGAATTGGCAGCAAAGGCAGATTCGATAATTGCATCTTTTGAGAAATATCCAGCCGTGAACGGAAACCCGGTCAGCGCTAAAGTCCCGATCACCATCATCACATAAGTCACAGGGATTAATTTCCGCAACCCGCCCATGCGCCGCATATCTTGTTCGTCCGACATGGCGTGGATGACCGCACCGGAGCCGAGGAACAAAAGTGCTTTGAAAAAGGCGTGCGTAAAGAGATGGAACATCCCGGCGCCAAATGCACCGACGCCGAGCGCCACAAACATATAACCAAGCTGGGAACATGTGGAATAGGCGATCACGCGTTTGATGTCATTCTGGACCAACCCGACACTGGCCGCAAAGAACGCGGTTGTCGCACCAACGATGGTGACAAACGCCATCGCATCGGGAGCCTGTTCGAAAATC
>JAESRU010000038.1 GCA_016764455.1 Hyphomicrobiales bacterium
TAAAAAACGTCGAACAAAAAATCAAAAGCCAACAACAAGAACGCGACCGCCAAAAGGCGCGTGCGGCCAAGCTAAAACAAGAACTGCGCGATGTTTCCAAGCTCTTGGTTGCGGCCGCCAAACGGGTACATGACCAAGAATCTTCGGTCGCATCACTGGAAGCCGAACTCAACCGTTTGGAATCCATCGCCCGGCAAACAGAAACCCGCGCAAGCGCGGCATATCACCCTGTTCGGTATATTCGGGCACAAACCGCAAGACGGATGTATTGAAGCCGATGCCCGCAATCGAGCCGACAATGATGACCCAGACCCAGACAAAGACGAAAATGCCATATTCATATCCGCCCATCCAGCGCGCCAAAGCCACCTGCATCAAATAGGCGACAGCTGCGCTGACAACGCGGATTAGAAATGAAAATACGGCGGTGCGTTGGGCCAACGAGCGTTTGTCACCGGCTTTCAGGATTTCACGACCAACGCTCAAAGCCTGCATCAACTGACCACTCAAACCAGCCACGCCAGCTTGTCCGGTATCCTGTTCCACACTCATTATAAGATCCGCCAAATCCCGTTTTGTTTTGACGAAAACCTATCTGGTTAGTTTTAAGAAACGGTTCTGATCTCGGTGTTGAGGCTCCAGATCTAGTGCAGGCTGATCGAAAATCCTTTGTCATCACAAAGGTATCTGGAGACCGCAACCCATGCGGCAGCGCGCTTTTTATCCTGCGCCTGAACATGATCACGGATTAAAACGTCAGCAACTTCAACGGCTTTTTCACCATATTTTTCCCGGAGGATTTTTGCCATCTGTGCAATATCTTCCACTGAAACTACTGATTCTGTTGATGTTTGCCGGGTCATGCTGCCGATCCCTTATTGCTTAATCGAATTAAACATACGGACTGCAATCCCTGTGCCGCGAAATTTTGTCCCGGATTGGCACAAGATGCAGCTTTCAGCGTGATCGATGTTTCAAAAGAGAAGCATCCAACGCAAGCAAGCAGTTAGGATAATATTAGCCTTGAAATCAGATTGGTAATTTACTCAACCCCCGAACCCGCCATTGTCGAGAAACGCCTGTTCAGCAGGGCTGGTCAGGCGGCCCAACACACCATTTCGATGCGGGAAATGACGAAACCGGCAAATTATATCCCGGTGCACAACGGCGTGATGCATCAGCGACACGTCTCCGGTAAGCCTGTAAAGGGCAACACAGAAATCCTGCATGGCGAGGTCTTCTGAATGCATGAACGGCAAATAGAAAAATTGCGCTCTGGTTTTCCCAACCTCACGATCAAATCCGGCATCAATTGCCGCGCGCGCCAAAGCCAGCGCCTTTTCATCCTGGGCAAAAGTGCGGGCATCGCCACGAAACAGGTTGCGTGAAAACTGGTCGAGAATAATAACCAGAGCCAGCGCGGAATCTGCCCCCTCCATCCAGCCATCGATACCACCGTCAGTGGCAATTTCATGGATCGCGGAAAATTTCTCGGCAATGGTCGCGTCAAAAGCTTGATCCTTGACCCACCATTTTTGCGGCCCGGCATCGAACCAGAAATCTAGAATATCGTTTGCTTGTATGGTCAATTCTAATCGCTACCTTCCTGAATATGTCTGTGACTTYGTTTGTCGTGATTTACAGACCTGAGTGAAAAACTCTAGCATCACAATTCAGGAATTACGAGATGACCAGCCGGTCAGGAAATTACGCGCAGGATTACAGACATGATTGAAACGGCCCCACTGAAAAAGATATTGCTCCGGGCACCTGGCGCAATTGTCCATGATCAGCAAGACGTGACGGCGCAATGGCAATCTCTCAATTATTTGCAGGAGCCGGACCTCGCCGCTGCCACGAAGGAACATGAACTCCTTGCATCAATTATCAAAGGCATCGGTGCGGAAATCATCTATGCTGACAATAACGATACCCTGTCGCTCGATGCGCTTTATGTCCGTGACGCGGCGTTGCCGTTGCCATCAGGCATGGTGCTGGCGCGGATGGGCAAAGAGGCCCGGCACCGGGAGCCTGAAAGCCTGCGCGCAATATTTAAAGCAAACAATATCCCAATTGCCGGTGCCATCGAAGCACCCGGTACACTGGAAGGTGGCGATTGCGTCTGGATAGACGCCAAGACACTTTTAATCGGCCGCACATGGCGCACAAACCAATCAGGCATCGACCAGGTCGCAAAAATTTTAGGTGACGATTATCAAGTCCTTGGGTTCGATATGCCAAATTACAAAGGCCCTGATGATGTCTTCCACCTGATGTCGGTGCTAAGCCCCATCAACGCGCGATTGGTCGTCGGATATCCGCCCCTCATGCCGGTCGCTTTGGTGGAATTCCTGCACGCCCAAAATATGACGATCCTGCCAGTGGCGAACACTGAATTCAATTCCATGGCTTGCAATATTCTGGCCCTTGGCAACGACCAGGTGATCCTGCTCAAAGGCAATCCGCTGATAAGCAAGGCGCTAAAAAATGAAGGAATTATGGTTCACGAAATCGCCGGTGAAAATATCAGCCATCCGGGCCAGGGTGGGCCCACCTGCCTCACGTTACCACTAGTCAGAGAAAACTGAATTAAGCGCCGGGGCGAACCGTTGGCAACGGGACTTCGCTAAATGAGCGCACAGCCATGCCTGACGGCAAAGGCCCGGGGCGCAAATCAGGCATCGGAACATTCGATAGCATGACCACAAATTGCCGCGCATTCCGGTCCAGCTCGTAGGGATCGTTTCCAGCCCGGTACCGGCGACTACAGACAACTGGCCCCATATGAACCGGCCGGGTGCCCAGACTTGGCATCCGCATGAAACGCTCGACGCTGACGGGCAAAGCGAATGAGGCCGTCGCCACCGGGTTGATCCAGGCATTTTGGAACCCAAGCTCCAAATATGTTGTTGCAATATCCGCCCGCTGGTCACCGGATTCAGCGCCAAGAACAACCGCAATCAATCGCCGCCCGTCGCGCGTGGCGCTGGCCACAATATTATACCCCGAAGCGCAGATAAAACCGGTTTTCATACCGTCCGCACCGTCCAGGGTACGTAGCAGGCTATTGTAGGAACGCAAATTTCTCCGTCCGAGGCGAAATGACGGCATGCCGAACATTTCGTTATATTCAGGGAATTGCTGGATGATTGTGCGCGCCAAAAGGGCCTGATCGCGGGCTGTGGTAACCTGCGCTTCCGCCGGCAACCCATTTGGGTTCACATAATGTGTCCCGGCCATACCAAGTTCGAGCGCGGTGCGGTTCATTTCCGCCACAAACGCATCCACGTTGCCCGATACATGTTCCGCCAGCATATAAGCTACATCATTCGCTGATTTAATGATCAGCGCCTGAAGCGCGGTTTCCATCGGAATAGTGACGCCTGTTGGCAAGCCAAGCTTGCTGGCCGGTTGGGCTTGCGCCAGCGGTGTGTTGCTAACCCGCGCTTCCAGGTTCGTGCGCCCTTCGCGGATCGCCCTGAACGTCAGGTATGCCGTCATCAATTTGGTTAGAGACGCCGGGAACCATGGGTCAAATGCATCTTCAGAATAAAGCACGCGGCCAGAGCTGACATCCATCACAAGCAAAGGCCCGGCGCTAACCGGGCTTGTGAAAGTAAACAGGCAAATTGCCAACAGAAAGATCCGGAAGATATGCAACGCTCGCCTCATGATTTTTATCTGGCGTAACCTTTTCCGTTATCATCTGCAAGATGCAAACAATTCATATTTTATAATCAACAAAATGATCTGGCCTGAAAATCCTGCTAATCCCGGATATTAGGCCATTTATCCCAGTTGACATAACAGAGCYTGCGCTAAAAAATGTCGCGCGGGTTCTTCAATTCACAAGCAGAAGCCTGACGGAGGAAAACATGCTAAGCGCAGAGCAGAATAARCAGATTACTGAGGTTGGCCCCGGCACCCCGGCAGGCAAACTATTGCGCAATTATTGGCAACCGGTTGCGCTTGTCGAAGAACTTGAATCCAACCGCCCGGTCAAATATGTGCGCATGTTCGGCGAAGACCTTGTTTTATTTCGCGATGAGGACGGCCGCTACGGATTGATGGATCGCCATTGCCCCCATCGYGGCGCYGAYCTTTGTTTTGGGCGMYTGGAAGATGGYGGCCTGCGCTGCCCGTTCCATGGYTGGCTGTTTGATGTRGACGGCAATTGCCTGGAAATGCCAGCCGAACCGCCGGAACGCAAGTTTCATGAAAAGCTAAAAACCACCGCCTATCCATGCATTGCCCGCAGCGGCATCATCTTTGGCTATCTGSGGGAAGGCGACGCGCCGCCCCTGCCGGCATTTGATTGCCTCGATGCACCGGAAGATTACACATTCGCTTTCAAGGGCCTGAACGAATGCAACTGGTTGCAGGCGGTCGAGGTTGGCATCGACCCGGCACATGCATCATACCTGCACCGGTTCTTTGAAGATGAAGACCCTGAAGAAGCTTACGGCAAACAATTCCGGGATTCGGTCGCGGGTTCAGGAATTCCGGCGACAAAAGTATTGCGGGAATATTCGCGCCCAACAATCAATGTGGAAGAAACCGATTCAGGCCTGCGGCTGACAACCCTGCGCGAGCTTGACAATGGTCAGACCCATGTGCGGATCACAAATCTTTTATTCCCAAATGCCTTCACGATCCCCATGTCGGAAGAAATGACCATMACCCAATGGCATGTACCGATCGATGATGTGAGCAATTACTGGTTCGCGATTTTTACCAGCTTCGGCGACAAAGTGGACCGCAAAACCATGCGCGCCCAGCGTCTCGAATCCTGTTCKTTGCCGGACTATWTKCCRWWCCGCAACAAGGCCAAYAATTAYGGYTTTGAYRTCGAAGARCAGAAAACWKCGACCTATACCGGCRTGGGCATGGACATYAAYACCCATGACCAATGGGCGGTTGAATCWTTGGGCRCYATYCARGAYCGCACCCAGGAACATCTYGGCACCAGCGATATCGGRATCACCCGATACCGCCGCCAGCTTCTTGGTGCCATGCAGACCATGGCCGATGGTGGCGAAGTTAAAATCTCAAAAACCAACGGCCACGAACTCCGCGGGCCTGTCGCCATTGATGCCATCGCACCAAGCGACAATTGGGCCTCAAGCTGGAAGGAAGCCGATTTGAAGCGTCGGGAAAAATCCGGCTGGGCAAAAGACCCCTGGCAAGAATAATTCAGCAACGAGCGGGCAAAAAAATGGCGTCAACAGGTAGCAAGACCGGTGGTTTTATTGAAAAATTTGGCCTTTGGAGCAACGAGCAGAGACGACTTGCTGACGATGTAACCGCTCGTATCGAGCGGGACGGGTTGCATTCGATTAGGTTTTCATTTCCTGATCAACACGGCATCCTGCACGGCAAGACGGTTATGACGGCCGGGCTGAAAAGCGCATTTTCAGCAGGCATCTCCATGACCACCACTCTGCTGGCAAAAGATACCTCGCACCATACCGCCTATCCTGTATTTTCGTCWGGTGGYGGKTTCGACATGGACGARATGACCGGGGCMGGSGAYTTTATCATGGTCCCSGAYCCGACCACRTTCCAGRYTTTRCCATGGGCTGAAAAAACCGGCTGGATGCTGTGCGATATCTATTTTGGCACCGGTGCGCCGGTGCCCTTTTCCACCCGCCACCTTTATCGCCAATCCCTGGAGAAATTGAACAATTCCGGGTTCGACCTGATGTCYGGGCTCGAAGTGGAATTTCACCTCTTTGTACTTGAAGACCCACATCTTAATCCGGARTCAAGTACCCACCCGGCAGCTGCGCCAGACGTGAGCCTGGTGACTCACGGTTTTCGCTACCTGACCGAAAACCGTTACGACCAGCTCGAACCGGTGCTTGAAATCATCCGCTCCAATCTGGCGCAGCTCGGCCTTGAACCGCGCACCATGGAAGTGGAATTTGGCCCAAGTCAGGTTGAGATGACATTTGAGCCGGCAACAGGCGTTGCTGCTGCTGACCGCATGATCCTGTTTAGAAGCGCGGTCAAACAAATTGCCCGGCGGCACGGCCTGCACGCCACCTTCATGTGCCGGCCCGGATTGCCAAACCTGTTTTCATCCGGCTGGCACTTGCACCAATCGTTGATAGATATAAAGACCGGCACCAATGCGTTTATCCCGGAAAATGATGCACTGTTATCAGATATGGGCATGAATTATATGGGGGGCATTCTGGAACATGCCCGTGCAGCGTCCGTCTTCACCACGCCAACCATCAACGGTTATAAACGCTTTCGCCCCAATTCCCTCGCGCCAGATCGCATTGTCTGGGCGAAAGATAATCGCGGCGTGATGGTGCGCGTCATCAGCGATGGCAGCCCCGCCACCAGAATTGAGAACCGGATCGGCGAACCCGCCGCCAATCCGTATCTATATATGGCGTCCCAGGTGATTGCCGGCATGGACGGTATCAAGCGCAAAACAGATCCGGGCCAACCAACCGAAACACCCTACCAGGCTGATGCGACACCTCTCCCCCACGACCTGATGGAAGCGGTTGCTGCACTCCGCGACAGCGATCTCTACCGCGAACAATTCGGCTCAACGTTCATCGATTATCTGATCACCCTGAAAGAGTTTGAGATATCCCGCTTCCTCTCCGAAGTGACAGATTGGGAACACCGCGAATATTTCGATATCTATTAGGGCCGCTAGCGCAGCATCCAGGTATTTTCTTGTGCGGCACATTTCCCTTTCAATTTCTCAGGCAAATCAATGGTCGCAACGAGGGTCAAATCATAGCTCTCGTCATAGAGTTGAGTGACCTCATCATTGCTGACTGAAAAAGGAGGGCCATCCATCAAGGATTGGTCATAGGCATAGCAAACCAGTAATTGTGGTGATTTTCCTGTGACCTTGGTCAGGTGCGCTGCATAAAGCCGACGCATATCTTTTGGTAACGCCACCAAAGCCGCYCTGTCATAGACCGCACCAACGGGGCCGACTAACTCAGCARACAAATCAAAAAAATCACCAACAAATATGTCCACATTTTTTGCGCTGAAACACTGTAAATTACCCRCCTTGGATATTGTCGGCTCCAATCCGAGATCTTCAAATAATTGCCGCACCGCAATTTCGCTCAACTCAACGCCAGCGAYCYGRTAGCCCTGCGACAACAACCAGCCAATATCGCGTGTTTTCCCRCACAAGGGTATGAATACACGGCTGCCTTCTTCCAAAGAAAGTTCTTTGAAATGCGCAACTAAAAATGGATTGGTTTTACTTTGGTGAAATCCAATTTCATTCTTCTGCCATCTTGCGTGCCAAAATTCCGTATCCATAATGTCTCCTTAAAAATTCATTTGCCGRTARCGCATCCTCCAGCGGSGTAGRTTTTCCATWTCCCATCTGGTTGCGCATCGAAGCTGCTCTCAGTATGAGACAACTTCAAGTAAACTTGAAGTCAATACAAAAGTGAAGCGAAACAGATAATGGATATTGGTGAGGTTGCATCGCGCTCCGGGCTGCCCGCTTCGACATTGCGCTATTATGAAGAGCGGGGTCTTATTCAATCAACCGGGCGGCATGGTTTGCGCCGGCTGTTTGATAAAAATGTATTGGAGCGGTTGGCATTGATCGCGTTGGGGCGCAATGCCGGTTTCTCTCTTGGCGAGATCGCCGCCATGTTCTCAGCCGATGGCCGCCCCCAGATCGACCGGGACCAGCTATTCGCCAAGGCAGATGAGTTGGATAAAAATATCAAGCAACTTGTCGCCATGCGCGACGGATTGCGCCATGCCGCCAATTGCCCGGCACCAAGTCATCTGGAATGTCCCAAATTTCAAAGGCTGCTCAAAGTTGCGATGAAAAAGCCCATAAAGCGCCGTACAAAATTGACGCTCAAGACTGAATGAACTGAGAGACGGCCGACCCCGAATGTTCCCGATACAAAATCAGGATAATATTCAACAAGACCGGATGGAAATTGGTGCGACTGATCAGAACAATCTAAAATTTGCACAATTTTTCTCTGGCTGCCCATGATATCCAAATCAGCGGAAACGCGCTCTTCTCGGATTTTCGTGGCAAGTGCCAGGAATTCACACTCCTGGCCCAGTTTACCGAATGCAACGCACAGCCAAAACGACAGCGATACACCATCGCTCGATCAGCGCGCAGTCGAATTGATAATAGTTCGTAGTGAGCCAGGTACAAAGCTTCAGAATGCGAGGGGATCGAAATCCAGAAAGTCATGAAATTCGGCCAATCGCTCATCACCAAATTTTTGCTCCAGCAGAGTGTCTAGAGTCAAAAAATGTGTGCGCGCACACGACATCATACGCTCACCTTCCTGCGTAAAAACAATCACACGCTTATTGCCCAGCTCTTCGTGAGGTCGCGTTGCCAGCCAACCTTCTCCTTCTAGCTCTCGAACTGTTTTATGCACAGCCTGTCGCGATATCCCAAGACCCCGCGCCAATTCGGCGGCAAAGTTCACACCGCAATCCAGAGACCCGAGAAAGCTAAGCTGGCTGGCTTTAATGCCATCGAAGCCATCTTCCCGGAGCCTTAAAAGAAGCCATGCGAGGATGCGCTCCCTAAACTTCTCTGTTGCCTGAGTCAGCGCAAGCGCGTGACTATCGACCAGATCATATCCAGCCGCTGGAGATATTTTTGTCAACTTGGTTGACATTATAAAACCACCTCTCTACTTGTTAACTGAGTTAACAAGATAAATGAGAAACCACAATGCTGCAACAAGTTCTGAGAGCCAATGCGGCCTCGTGCGCCCTGTTTGGTGCCCTTTTTTCCGTCGCCGCCCCAGCAATTTCAATTGTCATTGGCGACCCTCCAACCCTGTTGCTTCAGTTTCTGGGCGCCGGGCTTTTGGTCAATGCGGCGCTGCTCTTTTGGGCAAGCGTACTACGGCACCCCAATCGAGCCTGGATTTTGTTTTTTGCGCTTGGGGATGCCATCTGGGTTGCAGCGATCCTGGCATTCATTGGTGCAGGTCTGTGGATTACGACGCCATCGGGCATTGCATGGTCTCTTGGCGTATCCGCTTTTGTTGGCGCCTGTGGAGTGTTGCAGTGGAGGCTTGCGCCAAAGCCGGTCTGATCTCCTGAGCCACTGAGTGAATGCGATATAGGTCAACCGCTAGGCGCCTATCCAGAACCTACATGATAGCGTCAGTATCTTCTTTAGGAATCACGTTTCATTGGTTGTGTCAGGTTTTGCGCTGATATAAAAAATTGCTGAAACATGCCGACCAGCAGATGACTTGGTGCGCTTGAGATTGACTCCACCACGGCTGATGGAATGCTGGCCTAAGAGTGTTAGTTTTGGTGCCCCCGGGGAGACTCGAACTCCCACGCCCATACAGGCAACAGATTTTGAGTCTGTCGCGTCTACCAGTTCCGCCACAGGGGCACGCGGCGGATCATAGCGAGAACATATTTGACGTCAATCACTGAACCGCATTTAGCCCACAAGAATCGTTCACCTACAAAAATCGTTCATATGGACATGATTAGCGAACACCGATAAGGACCAGCCATGCTGCGCCGCCTTTACGATTATGTCATGACGCTTGCCGCCCGCCCCCGCGCGGCGTGGGCCTTGGCATTGGTGGCATTCGCCGAAAGCTCTTTTTTCCCGATCCCGCCCGATGTGATGCTGGTCCCGATGGTCCTCGCCAAGCGCACCAAAGCTTGGGCTTACGCCACCATCTGCACAATCGCCTCCATCCTTGGTGGCGCGGCGGGATATCTGATCGGGTGGATTTTCTTCGCCACCCTCGGCCAGGGCATTTTGAATTTTTACGGCCTTACCACCCAATTCGACAGCTTTGCCGGGCGCTACAATGATTATGGTGCCTGGATCGTCCTGTTTGCTGGTCTTACCCCATTTCCCTTCGAGGTGATCACCATTGCCAGCGGGGCGACCGGATTGAATTTTTGGGTTTTCATGCTGGCCAGCCTGATCGCACGAAGCGGCCGGTTTTTTATGGTAGCCGGTCTCCTCTATCTCTTTGGGCCACCGATCCGCGATTTCATCGAGAAACGCCTGGTACTGGTAACCACCGTCTTTCTTGTCCTCCTTTTTGGCGGATTTCTTGCCGTCAAATTTATGCTCTAAAATCAAAAGGCTCCGCTGTGAATTCTGACAAAATCGATACCCGACTTGTTTTTATGCTTCTCGCCATTGGCTTTGCGACCATCGGCGGTGCATGGGCCTTCCAGATTTACGGCGACCTTGTTCCCTGCCCGCTCTGCTTCATTGGCCGCTGGCAATATTATGCCGGTCTGCCAATCGCGCTGGCTGCTCTGGTTTTGGCAGGCAACAATCCAAAACCTGCTGGGCAGCTTCTACTGCTTGTTGTCCTTGTTTTTCTGGCAGGCGCAATATTCTCGGCGTGGCATGCTGGCGTTGAATGGAAATTCTGGCCCGGCCCGAATTCCTGCGCTTCCGGCACCGGATCACCGACACAAGCTGGTGGGCTTCTGAGCCAAATGCAAACAACCCGTGTCGTCCCCTGCGACGAGGCTGCGTGGAAATTGTTTGGCATTTCACTAGCTGGATATAACGCGCTGATTTCACTTTTTATTGCGGCATTGGCATTTTGTGCGCGCCGCCAAAAATCTTGATTTGCGCACCAGTGTTTATGTCGACCAAGCCTCCTACAACGGACTCTACGAGGCATTCGGTAAAAGGTCTACTTATGACCCAGAGCGGACCTAGGCTTCACTAATGTTCAACGACAGGAATGCGGACAAAGGGACCAAACTCTTAATTTGCTCCAGGGTCTCAATTGGAGGGGAAAGTGGAACTTCATTCAGCTTAGGAATCAATGCTAAATTTTCTACTTAGCGGACATTCAAATCAATTGTGGTTCAGGAATTGAAATTGGTGGTTCGAGCCCAAATTGTTGATTGGACTTTTGCCACACAGACGCCTTTCAACGTGGCCTAAGGAAGCGCTTTCGATCAAATTTTCGGCGATAGTTAGTCGTGGTTAGACCTGTTCGCTTGCGAAAGAAGCGTCGGAATGCACGTTCGTCCTCATATCCCACCATCATGGCTATCTCTGGCACCGGACAAATTGTGGTTTCCAGAAGTTTTTTGGCTTCTTCGGTGCGCAGACTTTGGACATACTCCAAAGGGCTGTACCCGGTGGCAGATTTGAAACGCCGGGAGAAAGTTCTTTGCGGCAACCCTGATAGGGCAGCCATCTTGGAGGCGGGATCAGCAACCGCGTAATTTGCTGTAGCCCATTTCTGACATTCACCGATCACACTGTCTTCACTCTCTATACGGCGGGATAAGGCGGAATAGGCAAGTTGATCCGTTTGAAGTTCCGACATCACATATATTTGGGCCGTCTGCGCCGCTTGTTCTTCCCCAAAGAAACGGGCAATCAGATAGAGAGACAGACTGTGCCATGACGCCATGCCACCGGACATGACCAACCGCTGCCCCTCGCCCGCAAAGGTCAGCGTGCGACCCGGGCGATATAGGATCTGGGGGTAGTGCTTGCGAAACATTGCGTCGAACCCCCAGTGCGACGTCGCTTCCAGCCCATCTAGCAAACCGGCTTCAGCGAGCAATATACTTCCTGAACAGGCAGTCCCGATGATGCTGCCCATGTCGTAACAATCCCTTATCCAGGTAACTTCATCCTGAAATAATCCGCGAGGATCACTATCGGGCGGGATGCGAATATTCGGTATGCAGATCACATCAGGTGACGACTGCACATCGAAAGCTGCGTGCGGTGTGACTGGAACACCGCCGATGCAAGTTATTGGGACACCGTCTGTCGTGACAATGCGCACTTTGGCCAAAGGGTCTGCCGCGCGGCCCTCGATCAATCGCGGCCAAACCGCACCCGGCATCGAGAGCGTGTCGAAAAGGCCATAAAGCAGAGAGCCTGTCGTAAATTCGGTCGCTAAAATATCGATGTTAAGGGTCATTTCGATCCCCTTTTTTGGCCAGTTTGGCCCGATTTTGCCACATATGCCCCGTTTCTGCACCCTCTAATTTTGCTAGCTTGGAGAGAACAATCGAATAGGCCATGAAAAGGAAACCCAATGACAAGCTTTAGCCAATTCGCTGAAATTGAAAAAAACGGATGGTCAGATAGCAGTATCGTGAAGGCTTATGTGAWTCTTTTCGCTCCTGTCACCGGTGTTGCCGCCTCCTATATTGCGGAGAAAATGGGGCGTGCGGGGCATCAGGTACTCGATTTGTGCTGCGGGCAAGGCGACCTTACCAAGATGCTGGTTCAGGCTGGATCGGATGTGTCCGGATTGGATTTTTCTCCTGAGATGATCGCTTTGGCGCRAGACGCAGCACCACTTGCAAATATTAAACTTGGAGATGCACAGGCGCTACCTTTCGAAGATGACAGCTTTGACGCCGTGGTTTGCAATTTTGGCATGATGCATTTGCCTGACCAATCAAAGGCGCTTACAGAAATATGTCGCGTTCTGAAAAGTGGGGGTAAATTCATGATGGCAACATGGGTCGGGCCAGAGGCCTCACCGGCATTTGGAATTATTTTTGGTGCGATCAAGACCCATGCGGATTTTTCTAAAGCTCCACAGCAACCTGACCTTTTTGCGTTCGCAAGCCCGGACAGTGCAGAAGAGATGATCAGTCGCGCGGGCCTGGAATTGATGCTCCATGAAATTCTGAACCCTGCATGGATGCTATCTAAACCAGATGAATTATTTGAGATATTCATGACCGCAACGGTTGGCGCGCGTATGTTAATCACAAGTCAGGAAGAAAGTGTCGTCACAGCCATTCGTGAGCAAATCGTAGCAAACGTTGCCCAGAACTTTGCGGTTGCTGACGGCTATCGCGTGCCAGCACCTGTCGCAGTTATTTCTGCCAGAAAGCTTTAACGGGCGACCAAATCTACCAGGCTGTTTCGATAATGAAGTAAGGTCCGCTTTATCCGGATAATGATGAAAAACTATATCCTAGCCCGAAGGACGGCTTTGGGCCGAGAACGACAGTAAACGCCGAAAACCGAAGGTCTTAAAAGGGCGCTATCCGAGAGTTCGCGGCGGTTTCAATCAATGACTGTTTGTGGCACTTAGCGGAAGTGCGGCTAAGGCTTGGAGATTGGCAGAAAGACCCACGGTTTCGGACATTCTCGGACAAATATCACTGGTGAATAAATCCTGAAATTAGATGGCCTCAAGCTGCAAGCTGCAAGCCTCAGGCTTCCAGTTCGATATCCCAATAGAGAAAATCGAGCCAGCTATCATGCAGGTAATTTGGCGGGAATGATCTGCCACGTCGATGTAGATCACCGATGGTTGGGCGAAAGGGCGATTGCGCTGGCCACATTTTGGCAACCCGGGGCATCTTTCCACCCTTTTTCAAATTACATGTGGAACAGGCCGTGACCACATTGTCCCATGTTGTCTGCCCGCCGCGCGAGCGCGGGATCAAATGGTCAAAGGTGAGATCGGAATCTGAGCCGCAATATTGGCAGGAAAATTTATCCCGCAAAAACAGATTGAACCGGGTAAAGGCCGGGTGCCGGGGCGGACGTACATAGGTTTTCAAACAAACAACGCTGGGCAGACGCATCTCGAAATTCGGGCTATGCACAATTCGGTCATATTCGGAAACCGTGACCACACGATCAAGAAACACCGCCTTGACCGAATCCTGCCACGGCCAGAGCGACAGCGGGTAATAGCTGAGCGGACGGTAATCCGCATTCAGCACCAGCGCTGGACAGGATTCCAGTGATGCCGGAGCAATCACAATTCCACCCTCCCTGTTTTGGCCAGACGAAAACATGTTCGCTCCGGTCAGAACCAAGCCTAACCCAATCGCTGATCATTTCAAACAGATAGGCAGGGATTGTGAAAAAGAGCTGTCACGAACGGGCTTTGCGTCTATCCTTGAGCCAGCAATCCAGCGACCAATGGTCCCTGTGGCGTAACAGCCAGAGCGCTGCAAATCCGGCAAAGGCTGCCAGCGCGATCGATGAATTCCGGTTGACCGGAAAATTATTCACAACCTCAAATGGCGCAATCAGGGTCGGCAAAATAATCGCCACGGTTACCCCGTGCATCAAAAATGCCAGCGCATATGTAACCACGCGCCAAAGCCCGATTGCCATCGCCACGCAAATGACAATCTGGGCAGCACCCATATAATATGGCATTTGCGGACCGATCTCGATGCCGTGGAAATAACCCCAGATCCGGACATATTGCCCCGGCACCAGAATTTTATTCACGGCCCACACAAACAGGAACCAAGCCAGCCCAACCCGCAAAATTAAAAGCGCACATGCCTCGCGTTGCCGAAGATCCATGATTGCTTTCCTCCACATTATTTGGAGGAAGCATCCCCCTTCAGCGCATTGGTGACAAATTGCCCGCCAAGTGTCAGGCCTTCACCATCGATCCCGTGACCTATACCCCGGGAAATATGCCACTGAACATTCACATTCGCGTCACCAAGCGCCTGACAAGCGCTGTGCAGCGCATCCACCGGGATCATTTCATCCATATCGCCGTGGATCAGCATCACAGGCGGGCGCACCTTGATTTCAGATTTGAGATGCTCCGGCCCGGCCAGCATTCCCGAATAGCCAAGAATTCCGGCAACCGCCTTGTCACGCCGCAAGCCGGCATGGAGCGCCATCATCGTGCCCTGGCTGAAACCGACCAGAACCATGTTCGATATATCAAGATCGTGGGCCGCCAGCTCCGCATCCAGAAACGCATTCAGTATAGGCGTTGCGTCATTGACCCCGTTCCAAAACTCATCCTGACTGCGAAAGTTTATCGGAAACCATTGCCGCCCCATCGGCGCGCCAGCGCAAGCGTCCGGCGCATTGGGCGAAACGAAMGCTGCGTCCGGCAACARTGATTGCCACTGGGTGCCAAGCCCGATCAGATCGTTTCCRTCYGCCYCATAGCCGTGCAGAAACACAATTARYTGYTTCGCAGRMCCGCCAGAGGCCGGTGCCAGGCGCGGCCCGTCAAGTTTAATATCGGTCAAAATCCAACCCCGTTTGCTTTTTTCAAYRARCCGCTAATCTAACGCGATCCGRACACCGAGCAACCCGAGAAATGTWCCYGTYACCCGATCAACRATTGCTTTGGTTGAGATATATTTTTGGCGTATCGGCCCGGACGCCATGACAATTGCTACCAGTCCGTACCACAWGAATTCGTTTARAAAAACAATCGCAAAACACGCCGCCAATATGCCCGTACTGGGCGAAGGCGGCAGAATGGCGACAAAGATGGAACCAAAGAAAATCGCCACTTTTGGATTGGCAAACTGGGTCAGAATTCCAAGACGAAATGCTTGCCACGGACGCAATGAACCGGAGCCGTTTGACGATTCCATCTCAATATTTTCTCCAGCATGACGCCACAATTGGAATGCCAGATAGAGAAGATAMCCGGCTCCAAAAATTTTCATACCGGTATAAAGCCAGGGGGCCAGCGCAAACAGMGCGCTCAAACCGAACCATGYTCCAAGCGCCCAGCCAAGGATTCCGACCCCCATGCCGAACGCCACCAGAATGGCATCGCGGCGCGATCTTGCAGCAGCGGTCCTGGTTACCACCAGAAAGCTCGGCCCCGGGCTTATGACCGCGAGAAGATGGGTGACCGCAAAGGTCAGCAAAAGAAGAAATGTTGCCATGAATTTTGTCTCTGATTTAAGTCCAGGATTATACCGGAAT
>JAESRU010000039.1 GCA_016764455.1 Hyphomicrobiales bacterium
TCGAATAATCYKGCSMARGCKSYGRTRSSATTTNCRCCGRWWSAWSKKKCYMKKKKYSRSSTYSAAYYTCWYYSYTRMYMATCKYSRSWGSCRCYGKGCTSRKKSRWTCRRRRRMMKGCKSMGSMWYYSMKWSYRAWTCMGWMAWCYCYTCCWSAWYATCTTCTTCCAGAATTTCTTCTTCGTCCGACGTCAAATCTTCCTGTTCTCTGGCCTGCCTGTCGCGCGCCTCTTGTTGCGCCCGTTCAAGGTCGGCAAGGCTCTTCTCCATGCGCCGCACACTCAACCATCCGGTAAGCGAGGCAACATCAGTTTCCGTTTCTTCACGACCCAATGGCCCCGAAATACGCCTGGTGACGGAGGGAATGGTTCCAGCAATTTCCCCATCAGGCAAAGGCACAGCGCGGGGCACAAACACCCATTTGCTGTCGAGCAACATGCGCGGCAGATCAATTTTCAGCGTTGCCCGCACCGGCATCTGATCATCTTCAATGGTCGCGTTGCGGGCGGTTATCTGACCGTCGGTTATGGTGAAAACAATATCCGTTCCGTCATGAGCCAGAGGGCTAGCACCCAGAAACCCAAGCAGCATGTTTTCGACAGCGCTTTCGCTGAGATCGAAACCTGCATCAGCCTGATCTACCTCTACTAAAAGCCGCTCAAAGGCCTCTGGGGCAAGTTGGTTGATATACCCGGGCGCTGCATGGAAAACCCCGCCACCATTCAGCCCGGCAATGATCCCGGCCCAGGAGCGCCCCGCACCAGACAATTCCCCCTGCAAGGTGAATGGGCCGCCCGCGTAGGCGTTGCCGGCTGGGCGAACAAGATATGTTTTTAGATCACCCCCAGCCAAACCAAGGCGCATCGAGAATCCAACATGACCGCCGTCCCGGTTGTTGATTTCAATTTCAGCGTTGATATCCATATCACCGTGCTTTGCCACGACAGTCTCAAACGAAAATTCGCCCTCAGCTGCGTGCAGCATGAACGCGATGGAATCAATTTCCACCCCATTGCCGAGCAATGCTTTGTCGGCTTCAACTGAAATTTCACCGGCAAATGCGTTCAGCAGATCAATCTCGAACGGTGCTTCAGGCCAATAGCCTTGYTGGCCAGCCACAATGGTGGAATCGCTACCAAGGATCGTCGACAGCAAATATGGAAACGAGATCGTATTGGTTGAAATGCCACCGTCGATCCGGGTGACGTCACCCACGCTACTGAATGTCAAATCAGCGGAAATTTCATTGTCGCCAACCTTGCCGGTCATGGCGGTTACCTCGACMRYGTCRCCAGATGCAACAACAAACGCCCGYGCAGCGCCGGAGAGATCRTCGTCACCCCCGACTGGCAATCCGGCCAGCAGCAACCAAGGCGAAATGTCATCCGATATCAGAAATAAATCACCAGAAACGGATTGTTCCTGACCGGGAAAATACCATCCGCCAAATTCCAGCTTGCTATCAAGAAGTGCGGCATTCGCGACCATTGCCAGAGATTCCGAAGACCGCCCCTCAAGCGAGATGTTCAAGGATGCCGCATCATGGATGTTGCCCAAATCGGCGGCCGACATCTGCACGCCGAACTGTCGCAGAATATTTTTCCCGGTTTCATCAGCTATCACCAGATTGGCGGTGACCAAGCCATCGTCAATGTGGGTAAGTTGGCCTTGAAAAGCAGCTTCAAGCGCAAGACTCGTGTTTGAAAATTCACCCTGAAGGTTCAGCGTTACCGCTGTATCCGCACTCTGACCATTCGCAGAAACATCTATATTGACCAAAGCCGGGCTAAGGGCGGCGGCCTGATCGTCGGATATAGCTGGCATATCAAACACGCCTTCCAGGACCGACCGCAGCTTGGCCACATCAGGCACTTCCAAACGGGCATGAATTTCACCGTTGGCAGACTCAAAAATATCATCTATTTGGCCGCTGCCAACAATTTGCGCGCCAGACAGATCTGCAATTTCCAATTTGTGGATCGTCAGAGCCTTGCCTGAAATACCGATGTCGATATCAATACCCTCAGCGGAAATTCCGCCACCCGTAAGCGCATCCGCGGTTAGGCGGATTATCATATCACGACCGGCCAAAAGCGCGTCTGCAAACCGGTCCACAATTCCTTCACCATCGAGATCAACAGCATCGGTTGAAAAATATCGATCCAGATCAAGCGTACCAAAATCAACAGAGATGTTTATGTCGCCGGGACTATCACCAACTGGAAAAGAGAAACCGCCAGATATTTTATTTCCATCTATAGTCACGACGGTATCGGTCAGAGATACCCGGTCAGTTGACACCGAAACCCCGCCTTCAAAATCAAATTTTGTGCGTTGGCCGGGTGTCAGCAAAGGCCCAATCAAGGCGCGGTCAATTCCGGCCCAGGAAGCAAAGGCTGCTCCATTGTCGATTGCGAGCCGAACCACACTTTCCAATGAAGGTGCTACGCCGGGCACATAAGTGCCGGCAACAGATAAATCTGCCCCACCGGGAAATCGTCCTGTGAGCCGGTTGATTACAATTGTCTCATTACGAAGCGCCAGATCGGCCCCAAAATTTTCAACCAGCCCTCCGCCGAGCAAAACCCCATCGGCGCTGATCGACAGCTCTATCGGCACCGCCAATCCTGTAATCTTTGCAGCAAGTTCGTTGAGCGCAGCCACCAGTTCAACCGGCGGACGGGTTTCGCCAACAGCCCCACCGCTGGCCAGAATACGGTCCAGATCAAGACGCCGGGTCGCAAAAACCCCTGAAAATTTTAGCACAGGATAAAGGCCTGCGCGCGCAGCTCCTTGAAGAGATACAGCGCGGTCCGCCTCACCGATTGTCAAATTGATGTCTTCCAGCAAAAGATCATCGACACGACCGCCAATGCTGCCGGTTAGTTTCCATGGAAAATCAAGCCCACGCTCTTCGCCTGCCTGCACCTGCCGCGAGCCATCATCAAACTCATCCGCACCAAGTTCATTGACCTTGGACAAACTGGATGAAGCGGAATTTTGTTCGATCGCAATTGTCCCGACGATCCCGAGACGGTTGCCAAGGTTGGACAAAATACCATCAAGGGCCAACTTTCCATTGAACGATTCCAGCGACAATTTGGTGTGAACGCCGCCGTCTCTTGCCCGACCAGTACCAAGGCCGAATTCATAATTCACACCGTCGCTGTCGAACTGGCCTTCCATTTTAATCGGCCCAAGCAGACTTTCCGCATTTCCAGATATCGCGATGCTGGCGATCGTGTGTATCGGTCGTCCGGTCTCATCGACAAAGGCCAACGTGCCGTCGGCAACCTCAAACGCGCCCACCGCAATAGTTTCCCCTCCCAATTCGGTCGCGGACCTCGATCCAAAATCAAGGCTGCCGTCTGCACCTAACGGGAGACTGACGATGGGTTGTAAAAAGCTGACCTGGAGTATTTCAGTTTGCCCACGCAAAAATGCAGACAGGGAAAATTCAGCCGACAGGTTCGGGACGATCACCATAGGAAACGGCAAATCGTCGTGAAGGATTTCAAGCCCAGAAATATCGATCCGCCCGGTCGGCAGAAACCTGATATCCAGATCGCCGGAGATTGTGGCATCCAGGCCGGTAATTTCGGTTATGCGGGCTTCGATTGTGTCGCGATAGTCTGACCAGTCGATAAAATACGGCCCCACCAGTGCCGCCACCAGCGCCAGAACAATTGCCACACCAAAACTTAGCAGAAAGGAATTCACCTCAACGCCTTACCCAACTAAAAAACCGTCCGCCGCACCAGCCCCGCGTCAGAAATCAGACTGGAAAAATTTTCCCCGGATTGAAAATATTCTGAGGATCAAGCGCCACCTTGATCGCCTTCATGACATCGACCCCGGGGCCGTGTTCCGCATCCAAAAACTTAATCTTGCCCTGGCCGATACCGTGTTCCCCGGTGCATGTGCCGTCCATGGCCAGCGCCCGCTCGACGATCCGGTCAAGAATGCCTTGCGCCTTGGCCATTTCTTCCTTGTCGTTGGTATCTACCATAAGGGAGGCATGGAAATTCCCGTCTCCCACATGGCCAACAATCGGGCCGATCAGACCGCTCGCATCAATATCCGCTTTGGTTTCCATAACGCATTCGGCAAGCCTTGAAATAGGCACACAAACATCGCTGGCAATGCCTTCCTTACCGGGCGCCATTTGCTTGGCGGCCCAAAAGGCGTCGTGGCGCGCGGTCCAGAGTTTTGTCCGGTCTTCGGCACGGGTTGCCCAATCGAAATCGCTGCCGCCAAATTCAGATGCGATTTCAGCAAACCGCTCGGATTGTTCTTTGACGGACGCTTCGCTGCCGTGGAATTCCAAAAACAGGGTTGGTTTTTCTGCCAATTCCAGATGCGAATAAGCGTTGCTGCCGCGCACCATCACCTCGTCAAGCAATTCGATCCGGGCAATCGGAATCCCGGTTTGAATAGTCATGATGGCCGCGTCGCACGCGCCTTTCAATGTTTCAAACGAACAGACCGCAGCTGCGATCACTTCAGGAATGCCAAACAATTTCAGAGTGATTTCAGTCATGATGCCAAGGGTACCTTCGGACCCGACCATCAACCGGGTCAGGTCATACCCTGCGGAAGATTTCCTGGCCCGGCGTGCGGTTCGTACAATCCGCCCGTCCGCCATCACAACCGTGACCCCCATCACAACTTCGCGCATGGTGCCGTAGCGCACCGCATTGGTGCCCGACGCGCGGGTGCTGGCCATGCCGCCAATGCTGGCGTTAGCGCCCGGATCGATTGGGAAAAACAATCCGGTATCGCGCAGATATTCGTTCAGCTCGACCCGCTTCACGCCGGCCTGGACTGTGCAATCCAGATCCTCAGCATTCACCGATAGAATTTTATCCATCTGGCTAAGATCAATGGAAATACCGCCAAACGGTGCATTCAATTGTCCCTCAAGCGAAGACCCGGCGCCAAAGGGGATGATCGGCACATCACGCGCGGCGCAGACGCGCACAATCTCCGCCACTTCTTCCGTGCTATGGGCAAACACAACCGCGTCCGGCGGCAGGTTCTTGTGATATGTTGTTGTATGCCCGTGCTGCTCGCGCATCGCCTGGGCCGTAGACACTCGGTCGCCAAAACGCTGGGTCAGAACCGCAATCGCTTCGGCAACTGCACTTTCATCTTTCTCGTGCCGGGCTTCCATTATTGACGTCTCCTGAGTTCCATATTCGAGGCGTTTGGCTTCATACCACCCTAGCCCCTTGTTTCTGAGAATACGAGACCGACAGCCAAATTCATGATCCCGATTATATATTCATCACTACCTAAACATGGTGCGTTGGAATATGCACCGCAATGTGACAGACTTCACCGAAATTTGTTCAGGGGACAGGCGGCAAAAATAATGACGTTTGAGGTACCATTCACATCATCATTGCAGCGAGTCGAAAAGGACTGGATCGACTATAACGGCCACCTCAATATGGCTTTTTACAATGTAATTTTTGATCGGAACATTGACCAGGCGCTAGAATTGCTCGGGTTGGGAATTGATTATCTCAATCAAAACAACGCCTCCTATTTCACGCTGGAAGCGCATGTTACATATCTCCAGGAATTGAAACTTGACGCGCCGTTGCGGGTAACCCTGCAACTGCTCGATTATGACGAGAAGCGATTGCATTGCTTTCAGGAAATTTATCACGCCGAAGACAATTTCCTGGCCGCCACATCTGAAAACATATCTTTGCATGTGGATATGGCCATAAAAAAATCCGCACCCTTCCCGCAAAATATCCTGACCCGCATTGAAAGCATGCACACAGCGCACAGGGTTTTGGAGCGCAAGCCCCAGGTTGGGCACGTTATCGGCATTCCAAAAAAATCGGCCTGATCAATAATGTTCCATTTCACTTCCCGGATCACCTCATTTCTGAGCGGACAGGTTTCCCTCAATTTGCAGCAATTCCGCAGCGAACGCTGGGCATTGCTTTGGACGCTGGCGGCTTTGGTTGGTTTGGCATGTGCTGGTGCCGCAATCCTTTTCCGCTTCGCCATTTCTGGCATCCAGTTGCTCTGGCTTGGCACAATGTCAGAAACAATCCTGGACATTGCCCATGACCTTCCCTGGTGGACGATCATCCTGGCGCCAACCCTGGCAGGATTGGTTGTGGGTGTTATTTTGCAATGGCTGATGCCATCGCGCCGCGCCGAAGGTGTTGCTGACGTTATCGAAGTACAGATGATGCGGGATGGAGAAATCCCGCTCCGCAATGGATTGTGGAATGCTGTTCTTACAGCCATTTCACTTGGTGGTGGAGCCAGCGCTGGCCGCGAAGGCCCGGTCGTGCATCTTGGCGCAACGCTTGCCTCTGCAGTCGGTCGCATGTTCACCCTAACAATTGCTGCACGGCGCATAATCCTGTCTTGCGGCGCCGCAGCCGCCGTTTCGGCGTCGTTCAACGCGCCCCTTGCGGGGGTCGTTTTCGCCCATGAGATCGTTTTGGGATATTATTCACGCGCAGCCTTCATCCCAATCGCAGTTTCCAGCGCCACCGCCGCGATCATATCCAGATTGTGGTTCGGTGATTTTCCAGCCTTTATAATCCCTTCCTACCAGATCACATCATATTGGGAATTCCCCGCCTTCGCCTTGCTCGGGTGGACATGCGCCGCAGTCGCAATTCTCTTTCAGTATGGCATCGTGATTGCCGACAAGGCGGCGCGTAACATTGTCATCCCGCTTTGGACCCGTCCGGTCATCGGTGGCCTGATGATCGGGATCATGGCCCTTTGGATCCCGGAAATCCTTGGTGTCGGCTATGAAGCTACTGACAAGGCGCTACACCAGCAAATTCCACTATTGATGCTGATCCTGTTTGTCGCCGCGAAATGTGCTGCGACCGCAATAACGCTCGCCAGCCGGTTTGGCGGCGGCATATTCAGCCCGTCGCTTTATATTGGCGCGATGACAGGCAGCGCCTTTGGTTTTATCGCCGCCAGCGCCTACCCGGAAATGGCCTCCAGCAATGGCCTCTACGCCATTCTTGGAATGGGCGCGATTGCGGGTTCCGTATTGGGGGCGCCGCTATCCACAATCCTGATTGTGTTCGAGTTGACCGGTGGCCTCGCCATGTCAGTCGCCCTGCTGGTAACTGTATCGATTAGCTATGCCCTGACCCAATTGGTGTTTTCCGGCTCTTTCTTTAAGTGGCAATTGGCCATGCGCGGAATATTCCTTCATGAAGGCAAGCAAAATGCCTTGTTGAACGGTATCCGAGTGCGCGATTTTTTGCAGCCCGCCAAAGCCGATGAAGCCCCGCCGGAAATCAACCTTGAGACCAGTACCAATTGGTTGTTGAGGAGCGACAATTTGGAAACGGCTTTGCGCACAATCGACGCGGCAGGCCGCTCACGGGTGCCGGTATTTGATAGAGGCAACCCGGATATTTTTGTCGGCTGGGCGGTGCATGTAGACGCACTCGAGACCTACAATACGGCCCTTATTCGCGCCAGCCACGAAGAACACAGCTAATGATCCGGTTCTCGGTCTAGTTCCGGTCCTCATCCAGAAAGTTTCGAACTTTTTGCAGAAACGGCAACGCCTCTTCTATTGCGCCATTCCCAAACGCAATCGTGAACCGCTCAAGTTCCGGTTCCATTTTTGCTACGGCACGGTCTCGTAATTTTCGGCCCTTTGTGGTCGAGCTGACCAATTTACCCCGCCCATCCGCTGGGTCTGGCCTGACTTTAATCAATTCCCGCGCCTCCAACCGCTGCAGCGTATTGGTCATTGTCCCTTTGGTGACCTGCATCGCGCGCGCYAGACTGAGGGGCGTTTTCTCACCCCCCAGTCGCGCGAAATGTTGCAGCACCGTGAATTGCGCCATGGTGATCCCATCAGGCAATTCCTGCTCGAGTTTGTTGCGGGCAAGCTGCTCAATGATGCCTATTTCGGTAAAAAACCGATAGATAAGCGGGTCAGTTTCCCTGGCACTCAATTGGCAATGATCCGGGATTCAACGGGCCAGCGGGGGCTTGGCCAAATCTCGTCTGCGTATCCAAGCCGCGCCAACATTTGCACCCTGGAGGGAAACGCCACCCCAAGCATTTTGTGTAAATCCGAATAATGCCCGTCCATTTCAGGAAATTCCTGCAACGCTTGGCTAAGCGGCTGCATGGCGAGACCAAGTTCAGCGACTTTCAGGTTAGCGCGTACATAAACCCTGCCCGTTTCCAGTTGGCTGAGACGGCTGTCATCCGGCGTGGTGATCCAGAAATGCCCCATCGCACTTTCAATCGATTTTCGCATATCAGAAATGGCCGCCTGGTTATTGGGRTCATCCAGATCMGCAAGCATCTCTCTRGTCACAATCCCCGCGCCATAAAGCCCTTCTATCATCACGCCGCGCAGAGAAATTCCATCCGGGTTGGCGTTGATTTCCGCTTTCCCAACCCGCATCAAATTGACGCTTTCCATAWAKGTRCGCGGTGTATCAATYTCAASCTGGAAYGCTGAAGASGTGAGCTTGCGCATTTCMTCAAGCTTSGCCGCTTCGTTGCTCGCAACAAGCRAYSCATCGCCATCACCRATGSCTTCAAGCGCTGMMARMTGRTCGGYACKTAYCGGATGAGCTGTATCGAACAATTCCCGATTGGTCCGGCGCACAAATACCTGCCGAAACAAGAGATCAGTTTCAACATCAGACTCTTCAATAAATTTGATATGAGCAATTGGCTTGGCGTCCAGCTGCGCACCGGTTGCCCCTTCTGGGAAAGGCTCAATCTCTAGCCGATAACCCATTTCCGCTGCTGCCATCCGCATCAATTCGAGGAAGCAACCAAGACCAATTGTAATTTGCCGATCGAACGGATCGGTTTCCGGCAACCGACGATCCAGTTGGCAATACAACATTGCTTCGCCGGTCGTATCCAAATCCACCAGCCAGGGTTGGCGGTTATGCGGGTTGGGCGCAAGAATAGCATAGGCAAGCGCTTTGATGCGCACATCGCCTTCGATTTGCGCCGCAGCACCCCACGGGGCCAACGCCACCGTCGGTGCCCGCGTCAATGCAAATCCACCAACCCCTGCTGCTGCAATGATCGCGCCTGAGCCGATGATTTTTAAAACTTGTCTCCGTGATACGGGCATTTCAATCTCTCCTGATTGAGTGGTAATTAGTTTGATATCGAACTATTTATAGTTTGACGTCAAACTTGTCAAGCCACYTCAAAACAAAACCAATCGACAGACCCTTGCATTCCAATGCTATAAAACAAGCAACATCCAGATTCTCTTGAGATCAGATTCGTTATTGTGAGCAGTACAAGCCCGGAAAAATGGCCCAGGCCAGATATCGACCCGCCTGAACCGACAGCGGGCAGCATCTCTGCGCGCGCGGCGGCGGCTACGCCGCCTTATCTCGACGGGCTTAACCCCGAACAATATGAAGCCGCCACCACCCTTGATGGCCCCTTGCTTGTGTTGGCCGGAGCCGGCACCGGCAAGACCCGTGTCCTGACGACCCGGATCGCGCATATTCTGACAACCCGGCGGGCTTTCCCGGGGCAAATTCTGGCAGTAACATTTACCAATAAAGCCGCGCGGGAGATGAAAAACCGTATTGGCAAGTTGATCGGCGGCGTTGCTGAAGGCATGCCATGGCTCGGCACATTTCATTCTATCGGCGCAAAGATCCTGCGCCGTCATGCGGAACTTGTGGACCTCAAAAGCGATTTCACGATCCTCGATACCGATGACCAGATCAGGCTTCTGAAACAAGTATTGGCCGCTGAAAATATAGACGATAAACGCTGGCCAGCCCGGCAATTCGCCTGGATGATCGACAATTGGAAAAACCGGGGCCAGCGGCCAAAGGATATATCCGACGGCGACGGTTTTTCGTTTGCGGGCGGGCGTGGCGGCGAACTTTACGGACTTTACCAGGCACGGCTGAAAGCTTTAAACGCGGTTGATTTCGGCGATCTACTGCTTGAGATGATCCGCCTGTTTCAGGACAACCCGGATATTCTGGCGGAATATCAAAACCGGTTTCGCTTCACCCTGGTTGACGAATACCAAGATACCAATGTCGCGCAATATCTGTGGTTGCGACTGCTGGCCCAGACCAGAACTGGTGAAGACGGGGAAGCCGTTCCCCAAAATATCTGCTGCGTTGGCGATGACGACCAGTCGATTTACGGCTGGCGTGGCGCCGAAGTAGAAAACATTCTGCGCTTCGACAAAGATTTTCCCGGTGCCAAGGTCATCCGGCTGGAGCGCAATTACCGCTCCACATCACATATTCTACAGGCCGCCTCCCACCTGATCTCACACAACGAAGGCAGGCTTGGAAAAGAATTGCGTTCCGTTGGCGAAGATGGCGAGCGGGTCGCGGTGCGCGGCGTCTGGGATGGTGAAGAAGAAGCCCGCGCCATTGGCGAAGATATCGAGCAGCTTCATCGCAAGAAACACAATCTCAACGAAATCGCTATTCTGGTGCGGGCAAGTTTCCAGATGCGCGAATTTGAAGACCGGTTCGTGACCCTCGGCCTGCCCTACCGGGTCATTGGCGGCCCGCGATTTTACGAGCGCAAGGAAATCCGTGATGCCCTTGCTTACCTCAAAATCATTTCAAGCTCGGCAAACGATCTGGCACTCGAGCGGATCATCAATGTCCCCCGGCGCGGACTTGGGGACGCCACTTTAAAGATCATCCACGGGCTGGCCCGCAGCCAATCGATATCACTGTTCGACGCGGCCAGAATCCTTGCGGAAACCGAAGAGCTGAACACCCGGTCCCGCCGGTCTCTGGCAAATCTGATGGCCATGTTTGAGCGCTGGCAAAAACAGAAAAAGACTGCCAGTCATACCGAATTGGCGGAAATCGTACTGGACGAATCCGGTTATACCGAGATGTGGCAAAATGACCGCGCCGCTGACGCCCCCGGCAGGTTGGAGAACCTGAAAGAGCTGATCCGCTCGATGCAGGATTTTGAAAATCTGGCAGGATTTCTCGAACATATTTCCCTTGTCATGGATACAGAGGCCAATAGCGAAGAAACCGACAAGGTCAATTTGATGACCCTGCACGGTGCCAAGGGTCTGGAATTCGACACCGTATTTCTGCCCGGATGGGAAGAGGGTCTGTTCCCTCATCAACGCACGTTAGACGAATCCGGTCGTGCCGGCCTCGAAGAAGAACGCCGCCTCGCCTATGTGGGCCTTACCCGCGCCCGCAAGATGGCCAGTGTCAGCTTTGCCCAGAACCGGCGCATCCATGCCCTTTGGCAATCCGCCCTGCCCTCGCGCTTTCTCGACGAATTGCCCGCCGCCCATGTGGAGGTTTTGGAGAACCAGAATAATTACGGCGGATCATTTGGTGGCGGTGCAGTGGAAAGCAGGTTTGATCGAAACCCGGCTGATTTTTCCGGTAATTACAATACGCCCGGATGGCAACGCGCCCAGCAACACCGCGCCCAGCCACGCGCACCCATGGCACGTCGCGGACCAAAGCNAATAGACGGCGAAATTGTCGGTCGCGATACAGGCTCCGGCAGCAACCAAATGCTTGGCAATCGCATCTTTCATCAAAAATTTGGCTACGGCGAAGTGATGGCGGTAGACGGCGATAAGCTCACCGTTGAATTTGATAAAGCCGGCACAAAGCGCGTGTTGGCTTCATTCGTCGAACAGCATTGAACCGATCATGCAGCAACCAAATCAATGGCTGGCGCGCATAGCCGACCTTTCCCCTGAAACAGCTATTGAGATTTCAGATATTTTCGAAGCACTGGAAGAGAGCGTTGTTAATACGCCTCTTGCAGCTGCCGCATTTTGCGCCGGGGAAGACGCCGATTGGGCGGTTGAAGCAAATTTCGCGGAAAAACCTGACCCAGCATGGATTGAAGGTTTGGTTTCCGATTTCAAAACCAATCACGGGATTGCGCCCTCAATACAGATTGAAGAAATGGAGAACCGCGACTGGGTATCCCTGTCGTTGCAAAACCTGTCCCCGGTTAAAGCCGGACGCTTTTTCGTCCATGGCAGCCACGACCGTGAAAAACCGATGTCGGGATCAATCAGCATCGAGATCGACGCCGGACAGGCATTTGGCACCGGCCACCACGCAACCACATCAGGCTGCCTCGCGGCTTTGGACCGCGAACTCCGTCACACAAATTTTCGCAATTGTATGGACCTTGGCTGTGGTTCCGGGGTGTTGGCGATTGCTTTTGCAAAAGCCACAAAACAACCGGTTCTCGCCACCGATATCGACCCCGTGGCGCTGGAAGTCGCGCGACAGAATGTAAAGCTGAACAGAACCGCTCGCGAGGTCACTTGTATTGTCGCAGACGGGCTTGAAAATCCGACCGTCCGGCAATCCGCGCCATTTGATCTGGTCATGGCCAATATTCTAAGCGCCCCGTTGATCAGCCTGGCAAATGCCATGCGGCGCTGCGTTGCACCCGGCGGAATTTTGATTCTGTCCGGGATTCTTGCCCGCCAGGCACCAAAGGTTGAAGCCAGCTACCGGGCAGCAGGATTTCACTTCAAACACCGCTCGATCAATGAAAACTGGGCGACCTTGATATTGAGACGATAAAAATAAACAGGCGGCCCTGACTTTTACAGCCAGAACCGCCCATTGGGGAGGAAATGTGGTGGTCTGGAATGGAGCCCTAGAAGGACGCCAAATCGCGCGGGCGCTTCATAAGCTGATCCCGGGTAAAGCCTGCACCTTCAATCGTACGGTCATCAAAAACCGACAGATGCTGGGCGATATAGCGATGTGCCTGGGCTTCACGAGCCCGGATCATCGCAGCAAAAGCCCGTTTCAAAGCTGAACCGATACGGGAACCAAGACCAGCATAATTGTCTTGTGAATAAGTAGTAACTGACATTTTGCAGTCCTTTCGTATAATTGCGCGCGCTCTTACAGGCGCGTTGACTTGCGCTAAAGATAGCGATCTTGAATCGAATAAGAAGGGGTCTTGCTGCATGGCAGCAATGCAATTTCGCATATGCGAGATATATTTTGCATCGCAACATATTTGCAGGACCGAAAAGCACCATGTTCCAGAACTTTGATACACCTGACGGACCAGCCAACGTAAAATCCCGTGTTGCGGCTTTGCGCAAAGCGCTTAAAAAATCACGCCTGGACGGCTTCATCGTGCCCCATGCAGACGAACATCAAAGCGAATATTTGCCTCCCCATGCTGAACTGCTTGCATGGATATCCGGATTTACGGGATCTGCCGGTGCCGCGATTATTCTAACAAAGAAAGCTGCTATTTTTGTCGATGGGCGCTACACTTTGCAGATCCGGTCCCAGACCAATAAACGAGTATTCAAACCGCAATCACTGATCGATACCCCTCCCAGTGTCTGGCTGGCGATGGAAACCAGGCCCGGCGACAGGATCGGCTTTGACCCAAAACTCCACACAATCAGCGGCGTCAAGGCTTTGGAGGCCGCCTGCCTAAAATCCGGCGCACGATTGATCCCGGTGAAACAAAACCTGATTGATCAAGTTTGGCAGGATCAACCAACCGCCCCGGTGGGTAAGGTCTTCCGACACCCCTTAAGCCTGGCCGGTAAAAGCGCCCCGGACAAAATTACTAAAATCCGTGAAATCCTTGCAAATGCGGGCAGCGAAGCAACTGTTTTGACATTGCCGGATTCTATTTGCTGGCTTTTCAATTTTCGCGGCCAAGATATCGCCCATAACCCGGTGGCGCTCTGCTACGCGATTGTTCCGCGCAAAGGCAAACCCACAATGTTTATCGACGCGGCCAAGCTATCAGCAATGGTGTGGAACAACCTCCGAACCATTTGCCACTTCAAACCCGTACGCGCTCTGGAGCCAGCCCTTGCCGGTCTGGGCGCGCGCGCCAAACAAATCCAGATAGATGCGTCCACTGCCAGTCATTGGATCAAAACCGCCATTGAAAAGGGCAACCGCAAGGCAAACATCAAATATGCGCCCGATCCGATTATTGCGCTGAAGGCAATCAAGAACAAAGCAGAAATAATGGGTGCCCGCGCAGCGCATGAACGCGATGGCATCGCCATGTGCCGGTTCCTCGCCTGGCTCGACCGCGAAGCACCCAAAGGAAAAATTGACGAGATCAGCGCCGCACAAAAGCTTGAAGAATGCCGGATGGAAACCGGAAAGCTAAAAGAAATATCATTTGATACAATTTCAGGGTCCGGTCCCAACGGTGCAATTGTCCATTACCGGGTCAACCACCAGAGCAACCGGACGCTCGATCAAAATTCGCTCTATCTGGTAGATTCCGGCGCACAATATAGCGATGGCACCACCGACATCACCCGCACCATCGCGATCGGAAAACCATCGCTTGAAATGTGCGACCGCTTCACACGGGTTCTGAAAGGCCATATCGCCATCGCGGCCGCGCGGTTCCCGGAAACCACATCCGGGGCGCAAATCGACATTCTGGCACGCAAAGCCCTGTGGGATATTGGCCTCGATTATGCCCACGGCACCGGTCACGGCGTTGGCGCATACCTGTCGGTGCATGAAGGCCCGCAAGGCATCTCCAAACGCGCCCACACAGCGCTAGAACCCGGCATGATCGTCTCCAACGAACCGGGCTATTACAAAGCCGGCAGCTACGGCATCCGCATCGAAAATCTGGTGCTGGTGACCAAAGACAAAAGCGATGGCGAAGAAACGACAATGCTCGCCTTCGAAACCCTCACCCTCGCCCCGATTGATCTGCGGCTGGTGAAACGAGACCTATTGGAAAAAGCCGAAATCAACTGGCTAAATGCCTATCACAAACGGGTTTTTGCAACCCTAAATCCATCTCTGAAAGGGCGAGACAAAGCCTGGCTGAAGCAAGCCACAAAGGCGATTTAACTGGCCGAATTAAATTGGCACCCGTTGGAAGACATCCCTGATTTCGATTTGTATCAGGGAGAAAGAAACCCTCGATTGATCGCCTCCTGAACTAACCGGATAGCATTGCCTTCCATATCTTCTATGAAGCGTTTGCGACTTTTGAAACGGCGCACATCTCTATGTCCAGTAATCAGCATGATCGATCGCGGGGCGTCCTTTTGTCCGCGATAAATTGTTTCTGGAAAACGGATCAACTGTTCCAAATCAATCAGAGTTTCACCACCCCTCCCCGGCCAAGTGATTGCAACTTTGTATTTCTCAAATTGCAAATCCGATAATTTTCCTACGAGCCATGAGATTGTAGCTTTTGCCTTTTTTCCATTCGGGGGCCTGATTTCCAAAGCAAAGCTGTGGCTGCAAGCTTTCAAATCAGACAATATTTCGAGGTCTGCCTTCTTTTCGAATATCGCGATCTCTCCATATTGAAATCCATGTGTCCGAGGCGCCACGTTTTTTCCGACCATGAATTCTCGGAGGACGGGGATATGTTCCTTTGAATTTGCTAGTTCCTGCATGAGTCCAGCGATCTTTTCTTCAGGAGCGTCTTTTTTGAATTTGAAGCAAAAAGCGTGAATGAACATTTTCTTTTTGGTTGTCGAGTTCTTCTCGCTCGCGGTCGAGCTGTGGTCGTCGGTTAATGCAGCGTCTCCAATCGGCACGAAATCCATCGTGACGCCG
>JAESRU010000165.1 GCA_016764455.1 Hyphomicrobiales bacterium
GGCACGGCGGCGGTTATTTCAGATCATTGTAAGCGGCCGGCACATTCAGGCTCGGGTGAACCCAGCCAAACAATGCATAGCCTTGATAGTCAGGCAATTGCACGCGGGCCACTGTGTCTTCAAGGCTAAGACCCGCCGAAATAGCTGCGGTGACTTCGATTTCCACGGCGGTCAGATAATCCACGCCCCACTTGATCGCGGCAATATCGGTGACGGGGCCGTGGCCCGGAACAACCTTGGTGTCAGCATTGAACGCATCATAGACGTTTTGCAATGTGTCGCGTGTTGCAACAAGGTGCCCATCCAGAAGCCACGGCAAAGCTGGGGCCTGCGCTACAATTGCATTGCCAGTCCAAAGGATGTTTTCCTCAGCCAACGACACAAACAGATCGCCCCCTGTTTGGGCAAAACCATAATCGCGAATATCGACGGTCACATTTCCCAGATCGATGCTCAGGCTGCCGCCTTCACCCACCAAAATATCCGCATCTGTCTCCACAACCTCTTCAATGCCGCGTCCCGTGCCGAAATTCTGGATCATGAAAGCTTTGTCAGCTTCAAGATTTTCATCAATRTAKGMYRSGGCANNTTCACGTGTTGGATGATGATCACATTGTCTGGCAAATATTGGTTGCCATAGGCATGATCGCCATGAAAACTGGTGTTCACCAGATAGCGCACCGGCTTATCAGTCTCAGCAGCGATAAGTTCGAACAATTGTGTGTTCAGGCGTTCGTTCAGCATGGATTCAACAACCAGAACGCCATTGTCGCCGATCACAAAGCCACCCGAAGTAGCAATCGGGTACCCGCCCATCGCCATTTCGACTGCGCCGGTCGGAACTACGGCAAAGACGCCATCGGCCAGTTYATGGCTTTCTAGAATGACCTTGTTGCCATCCCAGACAGGTTCCTGGGCCATCGCAGGTCCAGCCAGACTGCTGGCCACGATRGCGCTGATAATAAAGTGCTTCATTGGCGTTTTCCTTTGGTTTCCAATTTGAATACCAAATTTGGTTTGTTCTTATATTGATAACAAGTTACATAATTTAGGTAGTATCGTTCTAAAAAGGAGAACATGTTGGGTCAGATAGAGGATTTGCGTCTGTTCATGCTTATTGTTGAAACCGGCAGTATCTCGAAAGCGGCCGGAAAGCGGAACATTGCGAAATCAGCGGTTAGTCGACGTCTTGCGATGCTTGAAGCGCGATATGGAACCAAGCTGATTGATCGCGTGCCCGGCCATTGGCATATCACAGAAACCGGGCGCGAGCTTCATCAACGCGCGATACGAGTGATTGGGGAAATGGATGAAATCGAAAATGATTTCGTCAATGCCGAGGCAGATCTGACCGGCCCCTTGTCTATATCCGTGCCATATGATTTTGGGGTCAATTTTCTAAACAACAACTTGATAGCGTTCAAATCACGCTACCCTGATATTCAGCTAACCATCGATTTCGAAGATCGCAAGGTTGATCTGGTGCGCGAAAACTATGATTTTGCCATCCGCATTACTTCGGAGCCCATAGGCGAAATCTCTGCAAATCAGATTGGCGCGGTTCGCCATTGCCTGTGCGCCAGTCCCAAATATCTTGAAGATCATCCTGAGCCCCATTCCCTCGATGACCTTCGCCAACATCAGCTTTTCTACTTCGGCACTGCGCGACGGGCCATTTGGGAATTCTTGACCGACAAGGGCCAGACCCAATCGTTCGAATTTCAACCTTTCCTGAACTCAAACAGCGGTGTCTTTCTGTTGAAAGCCACACTCAATGGCCTTGGTATTTGCCGTCTGCCCGATTTCATCGCCGCTGATGCGCTTGACGCGGGAGATCTTGTGCAAATACTGCCCGAAATGGCCGTATCTGAATGGGGGATTTACTTAGTTCACGAAGAAGGCCGACGGCTCAACCGTCGAATGCGCCTTTTTGCCGAAGAAATGAAAACCGTTTGTTTGCCAAGGGCATTGTCTGCGGAAAACGCTTGAGCGGGTAGCGGGCTGACCCACATCAAAAATGATCACAAAGGTGAAGTTTTCGAAGCGTTTGTCACCCAGTAACGGAACTGCCTCGTTATGTGACTGCAGTCGGGCCAATTGGATTGATCACGGACGCCACCACGTTGCCCTGACAATATCTCTACGGATTTTGGTTGTCTGACGAGCCGGACTTGCGTGCAATGATCATCGTCCATGGRAAACGCCATGCGGTGTTGTCGGGGGACAGCGCGCCGTCAAATTCTTCAAAAGGAACGATTTCAACTGCGTCAAAGCCGGCTTCCTTATGTGCCGCCAAAATGTCCATCCCGTTGAGAGGTGCCATGAAGGGTTCATTGTTTCGCGAAGAATGCCCGTTATGCACCCAGACCTTGAATGGATTGTCGTGCATGAGAAAGTCCAGATGGATCGACAGCCCGCCGGGCGCCAAAAGGCGGTGAGCTTCCCGGAATACGGCTTTGATATGAGATGGSGGCATCTCATGGAGCAACATCGTTGACGTGACTATGTCGGTGTCGCCGCCGTTCAACCCGGTTTCAGTAGCGTCGCCTTGCCTGTAATGCACATTTTGCGCCTGCAACGCCGCCGCACGCAGCGCCGCAACACGCAGGCAGGGSGCAGAAAGCTCTATTCCGGTCACTTCGATCTCCGGGTGGTCYTCATAATAGGGTTGCGTGCTTCCGCCCCAGCCGCAGCCGAGATCGACCACTTTCTTCACCTCACGGTCCGCGCGGGTCATTGCCTGCGCTGTCATGCGGTGAAACAGGCTTTGAGATTTCTTCAGCATGGGTGCCGTTGATTGGGCCCCCCGTTCATAGACAAATCCTGCAATCTCGTCGCTCCAAACGCCGCCGGGATGCTGGTGAATATCAATAGAAGTGTAGTATTCGGGTAGCTGAAAATCAGGATCAAGCTGGAGCAGATGCTCGGGCAGATCGGTCTCGAGTGCGCGACGAATTTYGTCCCGATACTGATTGTAATGTACTGTCAGTCCACGCAGACCGGAATATTTCATGCGTTGCAGATGTCGCTCGAACCAGCCGAACATCTGGGCCGTGGTGTCGTCCTCCATCAGTGCCGCGACATCGTCGGCTGTGCCGGGCTGGGCGTCTTTGGCGGCGGCCTCAAATTGGTCCTGCAGCAAAGGAAACATCTGACGTGTCCAGGCAATTTTGCAGTCGAGCACAAAGGACTGGTAGGCGTCGAATTCGCGGTTTTCGGGTATATTTTCGAACATCGGTCTCTTCCGGATACTAGGCTAACAAGCTTGATATTTCTGGGCTGGGTCTCAGGATTTGTCGAACTTTCCCACGCCCTCTTCGGGTGCACCAAGCGACGCCTCAACGCCCGTTGCACAGAACATTAGCTCCTTGCTAAAGGCCTGTCGCGCGGCGTCCAGACGTTCTTTCTGGGTGGGGTCCGGGCGAAATGCATCAAGGGAAGTGGACGTAATGGGCTGATTGTTCTCCATCATCATTTCCATGACCAGCAAGCGGTCGCGTGTGACATGAAGTTCGGCTGCCAGAGTCATGACCATCGACATCAGACGGTCGATTGCCGGGTCTTTGAAGAAAACCTGTTCGGCCTTTAACGGCAGTCCGGTGGGATGTTCGCTCATGCTCATACATTCAGCCCCTTATTTTCTGGGTCGCGGTTTTCTGACCAGCTGCAGATGGCAATGACCTGCCGTGCGAAGCCTTTTTCGGAAAAATCTTGCGATCTGCTTTGGCCGAAAGATTTCCGCGCGGACAGAATTCTGGCAAGGCCATCCCCGTCCGCGCCTGTTTTGATTGCGGAACAGTCTCAGAAGCAAAACTCATTGTCCACGGATTTTTGATCGGCTTGGCGGTGCTGCCACGTTGCGTAATTGAAGTCGAACACAATTGTGGGTGTCGCTCGGTGTATCTGAAGAGCCAAGGATATTTGCAGTGCTAAATGCAGGAATGCGGCTCCGTTTTACCCAAATAAAGACATGACAAATTGCGGTGCGATGGGCACAGAAATTGTCTCACACACCAAAAGATCATTCTACAAATGTCCGAAATCCCGGTTCCGAAAAATTAGGACAGGCTGAATAAACCCCGCGCAAACCGCAATTGACTGGGAAAAATAGGCTTGAAAATGGAGCAGTTGATGCCAACATTGCTAATCAAGGCAACCCTATCTGGGGGATGTCTGTTTAATTAAATCGTATGGTGAAATTATCATGACAGACCGGATCAGCRAAAGAGCATTATTGATGGGGATGGCGACCGGAAGTGTCGCGCTGGCGCTTAGCCCGCTCGAAGCAGCGGCCGCAGGGCGGACCATCAGCACTTTGTTTCAGCATTTCMTGGACCAGCCAGCTGCGCCCTTTGGTGATCTGGTGAGTGGTGCGATTTTCAATTACAACAGAATGTCTCCCAATTTGGGCACGGCCGGTGTCTTGCGCGAAGGCGGATTGGAAGAAGCKGTGGAGCTYGGCTTTAAAACCATTATCGACCTGCGCGGTCCAAGCGAAAACGGTGTCAGTGAGGAAGCCGCCAACGCCRACCGGATAGGTGTCAAAAGAATTCATATCCCGATCACCACGAAAATCGTGGCGCAAGAACAAATTAATCAATTCACCGCAGCTTTGGATGACCCTGCCRATTACCCCATCCTGACCCATTGTGCGTCCGCCAACCGGGTCGGTGGCATGTGGGTTTTGTATCGCGTTGGACATGGAATTGATCCAATTTTGGCTATTGAGGAAGCCAGAGGATGCGGTCTCAAAAGCCGCGAAGCGCCGGTGCGTCAAATGCTCGGCCTGCCGCCCGTCTGAAGGTCTGGCTCAATTCATCTCAACGGCATTATTAAGAGGAAATTGACTTGAGCGGGTGGGGGCATTTCGTAATAGGAACGGATACGTTTTTCAGGCATAAGATCGAACGCCATGAGCTTGATTAGTATATTCCTGCTAGCCCTAGCGCTTGCCGCCGATTCCTTCGCGGCATCAGTCGGCAAAGGTGCACGGCTTTAYCGTCCMACGATATGGCATGCACTTCTTGTTGGCTTTTTATTCAGCGGAGTTCAGGTGTTTATGCCTCTTCTGGGGTGGCAAGTCGGCCTCGAGATGCAGCCGGTAGTCAAATCCTTCGATCACTGGATTGCATTCGGCATACTTTCCGCWGTTGGCGCAAAAATGATTTTCGAGGGGTTGCGCAAAAGCRAAAATGGRTATGGCTCAAACTTCTTTACGATCTCGGCGCTGATGCTGACTGCGATCGCAACTAGCATYGATTCTTTGGTCGTRGGTYTCGGTTTTGGATTCTTGAATATTTCAGTGCTGGTTGCATTATTGATGATAGGCAGCGTTACGTTTCTTGTATCGGTCGGCGGTGTTTACCTTGGAAACCGCTTGAGTATCCATTTTGGTGAATATGCCGAGATTGTYGCWGGCCTCGTATTGATAGGAATTGGCACCCAAATTCTTATTGACCACGCCCAGTTCTTCGGGAGTTGAACCCGTAGCAGGGTATTGTCATCTATCACCTACAAGATGTTGGTCTCGCCTGAGCCGACGGGATAATCCCTATACCCAAATAATATCCGGCTCCCGATTGATATGAGAAATAGTTATACTGAAAGCAGTAATTCTCATTGGACCTGAAGTTCGGTCGCTTCCTATTATCGGAGCAGATGGCACAAACGCCATTGGTATCAGCCGCACCCAATTGCCTGACCAATACGCCGCTATTGTTCAATTCTAGAACGACAATATCAGGAATTTTAAATTCGATGGAAGAAGAATATAAGACCGCGTTTCTGACGGTCTCGCGAAAAAACAAAATACAAATGCTCACACTAAACCGTGCCGACAAATGCAACGCCGTGTGTCATCAAATGATGCATGAAATTCGTGAGTTTTTCGAAAGCATCAATTTGGATGAAACTCATGCCGTCGTAATTCACGGAGCGGGTAAGCATTTTAGTGCGGGTTTGGATTTGGGCGAGCACAAGGCACGCGGTGCGTATGGCGCCATGCTGAATTCCGCTTTCTGGCACAAATCGCTTGATCAACTGGAATTTGGACAAGTCCCGGTGGTGGCTGCCATGCATGGCGGTGCTATTGGCGGTGGGCTCGAGATAGCGACGGCCTGTCACGTGCGTGTYGCCGAACCCACATCGTTTTATGAACTCCCCGAGGGCCGGAAAGGCACGTATACCGGCGGTGGGGCCAGTATCCGGGTGCAGCGCATTATTGGTGCAGACCGCATGCGGGAAATGATGCTGACAGGCCGCGTTTACAATGCAGAAGAAGGCCAGATTCACGGCTTGAGCCACTATTTGGTTGGTGAAGGTGAAGCACTGAACAAGGCGATTGAATTGGCCGAACACATTGCCGGCAACTCGCGGATGTCCAATTACATCATGATCAATGCCATCCCCCGGATTGCGGATATGGATCGCATGTCAGGTTCCTTTACCGAGAATTTGGCAGCCGGTATTGTTCACGGTGAAGAAGATGCTTTTGTCGGTATTGACGCGTTTCTTAGCAAAAGAAAAATTCGGTATGACGACTAGCTAGCGCGTTGAAAACCAATTTCCAGGAAAGACARTCCGTCAATGAAACACAACAGCAAACCAATCGGGATCACGGCATTTGGTGGTTATGTCCCCCGGCGTCGGCTCAAGCGTCAGGTTGTTGTCGATGCAAATGCCTGGTTYAATCCTGGTTTGAAAAATCTGGCCAAGGGCGAGCGATCATTTTGTAATTGGGATGAAGACACCATAACGATGGGCGTTGAAGCCGCCCGCGATTGTTTGGTCAACAGCGATAGGACGCAAATTGAAGCACTCTATCTAGCGTCAACAACCCTCCCATTCAGCGACCGGCAGAACGCGACCATCGCCGCAACGGCGCTAAATCTGARCGAAAATCTGCACAGCCTGGATATTACCTCTTCCCAACGTGCCGGAACATCTGGCCTAATAACCGCCCTTAAGGTTCAGCAAGGCCAGGCAGGAACTGCACTTTTTGTTGCCACCGAAAAACGCTCCGCACCAGCAGCRAGTGTGCAGGAACTTCGTTATGGTGATGGCGCGGCCGCGTTGCTGCTGGGYGCAACAGATGTRGTTGCCGAGTTTCTCGNMMGCNKMWRCMARTCTCGGTTGATTTTGTTGATCATTTCAGAGGCCAGCACGAGCGTTTTGATTATAATTGGGAAGATCGCTGGGTTCGCGACGAAGGGTATTTCAAAATTGTCCCGCGTGTCATTCTGGACGCAATCAAAGCAGCGGGCCTTACCCCTGCAAATATCGACCATTTCATTATGCCAGCGCCGTCTCCCTCAATTGCAAAAAATATCGCTCGTTCCATCGGGTTACCTGATGAAGCTGTGAGAGACGATTTGCAGGCGGTGATGGGGAATTCTGGCGCGGCTCATGCGTTGGTGATGCTTTGTCAGACACTCCAGGATGCCGGACCAGGCGAGACTATTTTGATGGTCGGTTGGGGGCAGGGTGTTGACGCCATGCTCTTTCGGACGACCGAGAAGCTTGCGCAATTTTGCCCCTCCATGGGCATTTCTGGTTTCTTGTCTCGCCGACTGGAAGAATACAATTACAATCGCTATCTCGCCTTCAACGGCTTGGTGGAGATGGAAAAAGGTATTCGTGCTGAAAACGATACACCGACGCCGATGACAGCACTCTACCGCGAGCGCGAGACCGTGCTCGGCTTTGTCGGCGGCAAATGCCAAAAATGCGGTACGGCGCAATTTCCGAAATCAAATATTTGCGTCAATCCAAATTGCGGTGCGATTCATAGCCAGGAACCCAAGCCTTTTGCCGATGTACAGGCCAGTGTATCGAGTTGGACCGCAGACCGGCTTYCATATTCAATCGAACCTCCATCGTATTATGGGATGATTGTTTTTGAAGGCGGCGGCAGATACATGCTGGACTTTTCCGACATTGATGAAGGGCAGCTCGAAGTCGGCATCCCTATGCGGATGGCTTTCCGGATCAAGGAATATGATGAGCGGCGTGGGTTCACAAAATACTTTTGGAAGGCAATACCAGCCTTTGCAACTATGAACGRGGGAGCTGCCAATGGCTGAAGGCATTAAAGATAAAGTCGTAATCCTGGGAATGGGGTGCTCGGTGTTTGGCGAGCGCTGGGAAAACGATTCCGAAGACTTGATGCTGGAAGCTTTCGAGGAATGTATTGCTGATGCCGGCATAGAAAAAAACCAGTTGGATGCGGCTTGGCAATCCACTGCGATGATTGAAGTGAATACCGGCAAATCGGGACTGCCCTTGTCGTTGGGTTTGCGCCTGCCAAATATCCCGGTTACCCGGGTTGAAGGTTATTGCGTATCGGGCACAGAAGCGTTTCGGGGCGCTGTTTATGCGGTCGCTTCTGGAGCGGCTGATTTCGCACTCGCTCTAGGYGTTGAAAAACTTAAAGATACCGGCTTTGGAGGGTTACCAGAATTTAGCCGCGGCGTTAACCACAATTTAATGGGCGCTACGAATTCAGCGCCAGGATCTTTCGCCCAGCTAGCTTCTGCGTATCAAGCCAAGCATGGCGTCGATTGGGCTGACCTGAAGCGGGCGATGGGCTGGACGGCGGTTAAAAGCCACGCCAACGCGATCAACAATCCCCGCGCGCATTTGCGCAAAAAAATTGATCTCGACACAGTGGTCAATGCACCGATGGTCGCTGATCCTTTGGGACTTTATGATTGCTGCGGTGTCTCTGACGGCGCAGCTTGTGCCATTGTAACCAGGCCGGAACTGGCACGTGAACTTGGCAAAGACCAGCTGGTTAGTGTCAAGGCTCTCCAGCTTGCTGCCTCCAATGGCGTTGAGGCTGGCTACAATTCTTGGGATGGCAGTCATTTTATGACGACACGGTTTGCCGCCGAGCGAGCCTACCGTGAGGCTGGGATTACAAAACCCCGCGAAGAGATTTCGATGTTTGAGGTCCACGATTGTTTTTCCATCACCGAATTGGTGACCATGGAAGATCTGTTCCTATCTGACGATGGACAGGCTTGGAGAGATATTCAAGATGGCCGCTATGACGCTGACGGCAAGATTCCTTGCCAAATCGATGGCGGATTAAAATGTTTCGGCCATCCAATCGGCGCTTCTGGTCTGCGCATGCTTTACGAAATGTATCTACAACTCTCGGGCCGGGCAGGGGACCGGCAATTGTCTGATCCTCGCTTTGGCTTGACCCACAATCTCGGCGGTTACCCCCACGAGAATATATCCAGCGTCTCGATCCTTGGCCATCACGGACAATAATGACAGCGCTATTCAGCGCNANNNCCTGTTGCGCCGGAAGCTCTTTCGTAGGTCGCTATCCGCACTATAATCACACTCAGTCTGGTTTTTCGGTTGCGCTAAATTCAATTGGCGAAAGGTTTTTATCCAATTTCAGTTTATCCCGGTTATTGCGCAGCGCTTCAATCATCTTCATTACGACAATCGGCAAAACATCATTGGCCCGGTACATGATGCCTGCCTTGGTTTGCATACGCGGAAAACCCGAAGGTATTATTTTAAATTCACCGCTCAACAATTCTTCATGGACAATAGCGGGTGGTACGAACGATAAATAGTTTCCACGTTGCAGGGCTGATTTCAAAATATAGTTTGAGTTGGTTTGCAAAACCGGGTKGGGAACGGGCAAATCCTGTTCCCGGAACATCGTGTTGAACAATGCCAAAATTAGCTCCGGTGCATTGAACAAGACCCAATCCTGCTTGGCTAATTGCGCCAAAGTTTGTATCGGTTTATCGGCCAAAGGATGTTCACGTCGGCAAATCGTCCTAAACTCATCAACAACCAATGGTTCATAGATTAATTCTGCATCGAGTTGGTCAAATGGAAAAATTGCCACGGCGAGATCAAGCTCTCCACGTCGCAAAAGCGAAGAAATCTCTTCGTATGGTTTGGATATAACCGATATCGTGATGTTGGGATATTGTTCCAGGACTTCARACAAAGCATTGACCAGCGTGATGCCAGCAAAATTTACGCCGAACCCAACACGTACATGACCGATCTCACCTTTGATGCCCGCGCGAATTTCGTTTTCCGCCCGGTCCAATTGGTTGATTATGAGTTTGGCATGTTCATAAAGCTGACTTCCAAATATTGTTGGCTCGACACCTTTTGGGTGACGGTTGAACAGCCTCACCTGGAGATCTTCCTCAAGTATCTTGATGCTTTTGGTGAGGGCTGGTTGCGTAATGTGTACGAATTTGGAAGCCCGCAACATATTGCCGTGGTCCACGACAGCGACAAAATGCTTCAGATGCCTGATATCCATTTGCTGATTAGCCCCTTGGCACCAATTAATTGTTGTTCATCACTCTATCCTATTGTTTGAAATATTACCATTTATATGAATATTAGTTATAGCAAAATTGTTRTACTCATTGGACCCARYAGCCTTGWGCTGAGCTGCATGAGGRCACTGAAATAAGGTGTTTTTGAAATTGGARAATAGACGTGATGCGAAGGAAATTCTGCCGCGGGTTCAAGCGGGAAGCGGTCTTATTGGTGAAGCAATGAGGGAGCGGTATGGCACAAGCTGCTCGTGATCTGGATTTGCATGGGACAGTGTTGCGGCGTTGGATACACGAGTTCGGAGATAGTCCGGATGGAGCTTTTCCCGGTAAGGGTCTGATGCAGCCGGAGGCTGTAGAAGTCCAGCGGCTCCGGCGCGAAATTGTGAAACTGAAAGCTGAGCGCGATATCCTAAAGTGCGCCGGGTCTGGCATGACATGTTGGCAGAAGGCTTTGCCTGCGGCTTGCACAAGATCGAACGCTTGATAGGCCTGCAGGTTTTGTGCGCCCCACACTGTCGCCACTTGCCAGATGCCAGATGCTGGGACATGCTCTATCAGTGCGAGGGGAGAGCGATCGAAGTTTAAACTATCGTCCACAGAACCGGCAGAAGCCCGGTAAGAATATCCAAAAAAATGGAGCGGGCGAAAGGAATCGAACCTATGCACTAATCTTGGAAAGACTATGCTCTGCCACTGAGCTACGCCCGCATTTTTATCAAGCCTAATTTAGAAAGATTTATCGAACGCTAATAACCGCTTGTGATTGTTACAATATAATTTCATTTTTGGTCACAACTAGGTCCGCATGCGCGAGCGTGTTTTCTCTATGATTTGGAATTTTCTACAGCAAGAATATCTCAAGTTGATGTTTTTATCCCAATCCGGCTGTTGTTGATCAAAGTAGAAAAAATAGAACAATCAATTCCGGTTTCCTTCAGGGTCCACCACCATTGGGCGATGCTGATAAACGTGATCGCGGTCGCGTAGCCAACGGCAATACCTGTGATGCCCGCGTTGGGAAACATTGCAAAAATCACAAATGCAGACGCCAGCATACCAGCGAGCAGGATGACAATCATTGGTTTCTGACGTCCTGCTACCGACATGATATTTGTAGCAGGGCCGAAAATTGCTTTTGGTATCATCGTTAGACAAGCGATCATCAAGGCGTCATGTCCGACTTTAAATTCTGGCCCGAAAAACCCGAGAAACAACTCGCCAAATAAATACATTCCCGTGCATGCAGCCAGTGCATATACAAGCGCCAATCCATTACTTTTGGTCAACTCCCGGTTGACCCGATTGGTGTCGCCTGCCGTGTGTGCGGTGTAGATGTCGGGCAACACAACGGAATAAAGCGCTCGCATTCCAAAACTCGCCAACATCCGCATCCGGAAGGCAACATGCAATACAGCCAGTTGCGCCGGCATCAGTAGCAACCCAGCCAGAAGCAAATGCAGTTCGATAAGATAGTCGGCCAGGAGAGTGATTGCGATCCAGGGTGTTGCTCTACCGCGCCATCTCCGGGCATCACCATAATCCGGATCGGCGCTGCGGAATTTCAGTTTTGATCGCACCAGCAACATCTGAACTCCGAGAGTAATCCATAATGTGCAGGCTATCATCGCAAGGAGCCAGTACGGCGCCGATAAGGGGGCTGCCAACAACAGGCCGATACCTAGAAGCAACAACATTGGTTTGAACAACAATTCCGGAATGAGTGCCCGGAGCTGCATCCCGTGCCCCGTCAGTATACCACCATTGAAATTGATCAATGCGAGGGCTGGCGCCGACAAGGCCGCAAAAAGGCAGGCATATATTGTATCCGACGAAACTCCAAAAGGCGCCGTACTGGCAAACAACAAAGCCAGCAAAACTATAATCGCGGATAGCCCACCAATGATTTTATAGCCTCGATGCAAAAAGCCGTTTATTGCTCCGTATTTTTTTATTTCCAGATATTCGGATGCGAATTGTATTGCGACAGCAGGACGCCCGGTTGAAATGCCAACAGAAAGCAGCCCCGTGATTGCGCCCATGAGGGCGACCATCCCCAACGCTGTGGCTCCGAAAAATCTCGCAATCAGGATGCCGCCCGCAAAGGCGAGAATAGCGCCTGCAAAGCGGGCCAGCAGCAGAAGCGAAGATTTTGCCAGCAGATTTTTTAGTCCGGCAAAAATCATGCCCTCAGTGCCAAACCCTGGCTGAAATTGTGGCGTAGTTTTTCGACACTGTTTTTTACATTTCGCAGGCCAAAGACCAGTCGCCCAGACATGCGCGCTCGTGCCGATGCGCCGTATGCCAAAGCTGGTGGCGTCGGGAATATGGTGCCTTCTTTCCCGGTAAAGCCTTTCTTGAACTGATGAAGTCCTGCATCMCYRTCRYYRCCRCCAAGRTCATANCATKYGATTNTSSGGCMGGGYGCAMAGKTGCKCMGCTATCCACCAGTGCATGGCATATCCGGCGCGAAGCGCCAGGGCCCGTTCGTCGGTTGCACCGTAAAGATAAACTGCCCGGTCGCCGGTTACGTCAATGACCGCGCCAGCGGTGGGCCGCCCTCCGCTGCTCACCAATATGATCTTTGGTTGCATTTGTGTGAGTTGGCATCCCAGAAGGTCGGGCAGTGTGTCGATTGCTGAAGTATCTTGAAAATTTTTCCGCGCCAACATTTTGCGGTACATTTTCATGAACGCCTCATAGCCGTCCGGGCCCTCWGCATAACCAATCTGCAAATCTTCTTTCAGCGATTTTTTAAGGTTGTAGCGCCATTTTTGATCAAGGCTCTTGCGCAGCTCGTCGGATGAAATTGCTACATTGACAAGATAACGATCAGGGTCAGGCAATGAGTATCCTTCTTGAAATCCGAGGTCTTCCAGGAGGTTGCAAGTCAACTCGCCAAAATCTGGATCGGCATGCGGCATAATTGTAAAAAACAATCCACGCCGCTCTGCATACTCGGCTTTCAGTGCCTCAAGTATTTTAACAAGGCGAGCCACCTCARGCTGTTTCCCGCGAAATCTCCAAAGGGGTCCCCATTTCACTATTGCCACACCAGACGATGTCCCGGGGATGGTGAATAGAAGAACAACGGCACCGCCAAGATCGATGCCATCCTCGCGCACAATGGTTCGCTCTACCCGCCCTGCGCCCCACCTGGAAACATTAAAACAGTCCGATTGCTCTTGATTAATATCATCAAAATTTAGCGCAAACCGCTCCCACGTCGCCCCATCCACCTGGTCAAGTGCAATTTTTCTGCCAGTACGCTGTTTTGTCAGCTTATCCGAGGAAAAAGGTAGCGGATCTGAAGTCTTAATTGCGGTGGCGGAGTAAATATTGTTCATGTCAATTCACCTCTGGAAGAAGATATGGTTTTGGACTTGAAGAAAATATTCCCTGGATCGGGTGAGTTTTTTGGAGAGATATTTGTCTCTACAAGACGTCGCGAGATGAAGAAATTTTTCAATTTCGCGCGCGATAATCTGAAACCGGGAATTATAGTAAAAAGTGCGAGCAGGGCTGGCAGCGGATCGCGCCAAATTCCAATCATATGAATGTCGGCCCGCATCGCCGCCCAAACCGCTGTAAATATTCTGTGCGCAGTCTGCCTGGCCCCGGTGTCTCCACTGACGAATGCTTGTTTGGCGGCGAGAATTTCGCCGCTTGTCCAGACATATCGCAGACCGGGCGTCGTGACAGGGACTGGATCAGGTAAAATTGGTTCGCGCTTCGTGTGGCGGGCAATTGCCATTTCGACAGCAAGTTGGGTCAAAGGCAGACCTGTCAATTCTGGCACCGCATGGCTTCCAGAAATTCTCGGGTTAAGTTCAAGAAAACAGATGTCTTTGTTGACAGGATCTATGATGAATTGCGAAAGGCCGACACCAGTATAATTGGTAAGGCGAATGAGTGTTTTTGTGCTCTCCAAGACAACCAGATCGGTTGCCACTGTGACGCCATCAACCGCCAATCCGGTGCCGTCCGGACTATTTGTAAGGCGAATTCTGGTTTGGAGCGATCCAATCATTTTGCCTTTATAGGCGGCAAAATAGAGATTGTGTCGATGCCCTGATGCAAAACGCTGGATCAGGATTTTACCATGACCTTCCGGCCAGGCGGGTAAAGCTGATTGTAGTTCCAAAGGACTATTATAAATCAGCGCTTTTTTGTCCAAAATCCGYGCATTGGCCCCAAAAGGCCGCAATACGACTGGAAAACCAATTCTTTCTGATTCCTGACCCAGTTGGTCGTAAGATGTCACGCAAGCATATGGCAAAGTTGGAACGCCATTCTCGCCCGCAAATTTTAGTGCTTTGAGCTTGTTTGAGAACAGCCTGATAATTTCAGAACTTGGCGAAGCAAACGCGACCATACGGGAAATCTCATCCTGAATGGGTTCAAGAAACAGCATGAATTCTTCGGAGACCGGCACCACAGCAACTATCCTCGGTCGCTGTAGAAATAACGCTTCAAGCGCGGAAAGAAAGTTAAGTGATCCACCTTCAATTGATGGATGATCCCAGATTTCAGTAACAAATCTGGAACATTCCGCCCCAAGCTCTTCGCCTTCCAGTCCCAATATTACACTGTAACCACTCTCGTGGAGGGCGCGGGACATTGCCAGGGCGGGTCGGTAATTGCCCAAAAGCAGGATTGCGGGTTTAGTTTGCCGATCAAGGTCAATTTGCGTCAAGGACTGGATCTCCTGTGCGACGCAGGGAATTTGACATATTTGGAGGCGTCAACTGATCTTTCAGAACTTGGGCGGCGGCTTCAATGTGAAATACTGCCCAGGCAGATATGCCCGCTATTTTGGCCCCGTCTTCGAACAATATCCGGGCCACGTGTTCACTCTCAATGAGCCAGTCGATCATCACGCTTGTTGCCAGGAGGCTGCCTGCAACAAAAAATAGTAGATATCTGTGTTGTAGAATTTGTTTGTATGAAACCGCCATGTATCCAAATGCAATAAGTGCATATGCCACGTAGGTTACGGGTTGTGACACACCGAGAGCGGGCAATACATTTTCATGAATGAGAAACAAATCGTCGAGCGSANAKGWRRMSGRYWAWSRKKYMWRSMGKTMRMASRRRRANTMGMATTNSCWCSTKMAACCNGTRWCGNWAWCAWTTATWSCGGSYKYAWAAAGACAAACCGCCGTCGCCGCGCTCCAAATCAAGACACCCAAGTTGGAAACTGCGCCAAAAT
>JAESRU010000106.1 GCA_016764455.1 Hyphomicrobiales bacterium
CCGGCATAGCCGCAGAAATAGTCGGCGTGCCTCACATAGTGTTAAGCGGCCGGTCGGTGGCTCCGGACAATTTTGACATCCATCAACCCTATATGCACCCTGGCTACCTCAATCTGCTCAAGCACGGGACGCCGATGATGCTCAATAACAGTCGGGCCGGGGCGAAAGACTATGCCCGCTGGCTGGACATCGCGGTTGACCGGATAAAGGTTGTACATAATGGCATGGAGTTTCCACCCAGGCCGGATGAACAGCAGATCGCCGCCTTCCGCAAATCCCATAGCTTGCCCGAAAAGGCGAAGGTTGTGGGTGGAATCCTTCGATTCTCCGAAGAAAAGCAACCGCAACTATGGATAGATACGGCCGCCGAAGTGATCAAAACCCGCCCCGATGCCATGGCCATTGGTTTTGGTGGTGGTGAGATGCTTAAGAAGATGCGAAACTATGTAGAATTGCTTGGGCTTCAGGACCGTGTTCTGCTTCCCGGCGTAACCGATGAGGCCTGGCTCGCAGCCGCCTCAATGGACGTCTTTGTCATGACGTCTCGCAAGGAAGGCTTTCCCAATGTGCTCCTGGAGGCGCAGGGCATGGGCGTGCCAGTGGTATGCACAGCAACMGGCGGCATGCCGGAGACCTATATTGAAGGTAAGACCGGGATTTCAGTACCGGAGGCCACCCCGAAGGCGCTGGCGCGGGAGTGTTTGTTGCTGTTGGACGACAATAATCGCTTGCAGTTCATGGGCAAACATGCCTACGAACACGTACGCAAAGAATACAACGTTAACCGTATGGTTGAGGAAACATTCAGAATCTATGAAACAACAAAAAGCCGGGCGATATCACATGTCTGATACGAGCAAAGAAAATGAAGAACGTTTCGAGTTTGGTAAAAACTGGAACAAATTCATCAAGCGCAATTTCTCACAGGAACGTTGTGACGTYTCTAAAGCCCATATTCTCAAGTTTATTGGCCGCGACGATCTGAAGGGCTTGGATTTTCTGGATATTGGCTGTGGCAGCGGCCTGCATTCCCTGGCCGCTTTTCAGTCGGGAGCTGGAAAGATTCACAGCCTAGATTACGATCCCAATTCGGTTGAGACGACGGAACTGCTCCACAAGTATGCACAAAACCCCAGCAATTGGAAGATTGGGCGGGGAGATGTGCTTGACGGTGACTATGTTGATGGGCTCGGAATATGGAATTTCGTCTATTCCTGGGGCGTGTTGCATCATACCGGAGATGTTTGGCAAGCAATCCGCAATGCCCAGAGCAGGGTTGCTGATGGCGGTCTGTTTTACATCGCACTCTATGCTGCCGATGTGCAGACGGATATGCAGTTCTGGCTTGATGTGAAACGCGAGTACAACAAATCTAGCACACTGAAGAAAAAATGGATGGCCCTCTGGTATGTCTATCGTTTTGGGATGGACAAAAAAATTTATAAGTTGCCTTTGATTCTCAAGCAAATTTGGCAACATCGCTTCGAGCGCGGCATGAGCTATTTCGCCGATGTACATGATTGGCTGGGTGGTTGGCCGATGGAGTTTACCTACGATCAGGATGTCGTTGATCTGCTGGAAAAGGAACATGGTTTCAAACTGATCAACGTGGCTACCGGGGAGGCCTGCTCTGAATTTTTATTCGAACGCACAGGATCGCCGGAAACGCCAACAAATGTAAAGGAAATGGTTGGGCGGGCGAAAAAAGAAGCCGAGTCTGCCAAGGCGAATGAATCATAAAAAAAGGCAGGTGATTGCGCAATCACCCAAAGCCACCGGCAAGGTTGGGTTCGTTATTGGCTCTTTGATGCGCGGCGGCGCGGAAATGCATTTGGCCCAACTTCTGCCTGTGCTCAAGCAAAGGGGCTGGGAGGTTTCGGTGTTTCTCATTGGACCGACTGGTCCGGTTGCAAATGACCTTCAAAAGGCCGGAATAAAAATCGCACCAAAGCAATCCGTTCGCGTTCCTCCATGGTTACCGGTGTGGCTAAGGCGGGTGACGCGTTTCACGTTGCTTAGCCCAAAATTCCTTTTTTTTGCCTGGCATCAGCGACGCGGTATCATCCATTTTTTTCTTCCCGAAGCCTTCATTATTGGTGGCATGCTGACCTTTTCCTGGCATCGCCGCCTGATCATGAGCAGGCGCGGCATGACCACATACAGATCTAAATATCCTTCTCCGGTTATCGCTATTGAGCGCTTTTTGCAGCATCGAATGAAACTGCTGCTTGGAAACAGTGCCCGCGTTGTTGACGAGTTGTTATCGGACGGGGTTCCAAAGGAGCGTGTCAGACTAATCTATAACGGCCTCGCTTTAGATCGACTTGATCCACCGGGTGCAATACGTGAGAAATTGCGCGATGAATTGGGAATTTCCCAAACCGAACTGGTCCTGGTCACTCTGGCAAACCTGCATCCATATAAAGGGCATGCGGACCTGATCAAGGCATTGGGTAAGCTAAAGAGCGCTGGACGGTTGCCAGCGGATTGGACGCTTTTACTTATTGGTCGGAACATTTCTTTGCTTGGGACCGAACTGTTGACCACTTCCAGCAATAATTATCAATCCAGGCTTGAAAGCATGTGCGAGAAACTGGACCTGCAGAGCCATGTCAAATTCCTTGGTGAACGCGCCGATGCACCTACATTATTGCGTTGTGCAGATATTGGCGTTTTTCCTTCACATGAAGAGGGGTTTTCCAACGCACTTATAGAACAGATGGCGGCGGGGCTTGCCATTGTGGCCAGCGATGTCGGCGGCAATGCCGAAGCCCTTGACGAAGGACGGGCCGGTATTATTGTTCCACCCAAGGAACCAACGGCTCTGGCCAAGGCAATCGGGCGTCTCATCGAGGAACCTGACACCAGAAAATCATTTGGAGAGACCGCCCGGGCCCGAGCATTTGAAAATTATACCATTGCGCGCTGCGCCGATGATTATGAGAATGTGTACAGAGAACTTCTTGGCCATCAATAAGATGGCAGGGTGATGGTGTCAGACAATGGCTGCTGCTGCCAGCACATAAGGTCGAGAACTGCAATCTTGAATATACGCGATTTCAAGCCTTTAATTCTGGTCCAACAAAGCTCTTTTTAGCTTTTTTCTCCAATATACAGCAGACGGGTGGCACCGCCGAATATACTATCTATATTATTTATCACCTGATGGATATGAAGCGGCATAATATCCGCTCCGGCTTTTTTTCCAGGCGCTGGGGCAAGTCCCATATGATGCAGAAATGGTAAAAAAAGATTTTCGTCAAAATCCAGTTGATGCAGGCATATTTTGGTAAATCCGCGGGCTGCGAACATATTTGTGATCCACTCGGGCGTTACCTGGCGGACGTGCTGCCAGCGATGAAAAAGCTTGTTGCTGACCGGGCAGTAGATCATACCGCACCTGAGATCTTCATTGTTCGGCGTGGAGATTATAAGCCGCCCACCGGGACGGACATAAGCGGCAAGTTCATCACAGACCTTGTCAATGTCTTCGTCGAGCACATGCTCCAGAACCTCGAAACAGGTGACGGCGTCAAAACTCCCCTCGTCTTTCGGCCCAACATCAGGAATAAATCCTTCCAGATCCGCCAGAAGGCGTTCCGTTTTACGCTGCCGTTCCCCGGAGGGCTCAAAGACCGCAAACGGATAGCCTCGTTCAATGAGGTAGGCCGCCACTTCGCCGCCGCCCGCGCCATAGTCCAAATGCCGCCCGGCGGGTTTAAGCTGGTCGTTGATTACCCAGTGAATGCAGCGCCGGGCCATTCGTCCGAAAGCCATCACATCATCAAGGCCCGCTTGTGCAAGACCATCCCAGAACCGGTTGACCAGCTCTGGCGTCCAGATGATGGGTTCAGGTAGGTTTTGTGGTTTATCCATCAGGAAATAAGGCCTCTATTTTTGGGCTGAAAGCGCCTAAATTATATACGGTCAGCGTTTTGTCAAGCATACGGTCGTATGAGAAGTTTTCAGCGACAAACTTTGGCCCCTGTCTTCCCGCTTCAGCAAGCCACTGCGGTTCATCCAGGCGTTTAATCACCCTTGCGGCCAATTGACCAGGATCCCGGCCCGGCATGATGTCGCCGGTGACACCTGGTTTGAGAGCTTCTGCGGAACCTCCGGCATCTGTTGCGATCACCGGCAACCCGACGGACTGCGCCTCGAGAAAAACATTAGGCAAACCTTCGATATGAGCGCAATGCAGTAAAATATCCGCTCGGCGCATATAGGCCCCGACATTTTTTCGGATACCGGCAAATTCGAGTTTTTCCTCAATTCCGAGCTTCCTCGCTTCTTCCCTGACCTGTGGCTCCAGTACGCCTGACCCCACCAGACAAAACCGCACTGCGGGGGATTTTTTCGAAATAGCCGCCGCTGTACGCAAGAAAAGAAACGGATCTTTTTCCTTATAAAAACGAAAAACCCCCAGTACAAGTGGATGCGCTTTTGCCGATAAATGCACAGGCCCGTTCTCATCCATTTTTTCCGAGCCTAACATAAAGCTGTCTGGATCAAAGGCGTTTTTCACCACATGGATGTCACCGGGATCAATCCCGATCCAGGCGGCATAGTCTTTGGCGCCAGCGTGGCTGTTGGCAATGAGACTGACGCGGGGGTCAGTAAGCATAAGGCGATAAAGGGGGCGGAAAAAAGGGTGGTAACCGGTATGATACATTGGGTTCAAATTCCGCAGCCCCATAATGACGCGCGGCACGCCGGCCCACAAAGCTGCCAGCCCGGCAAGTATGTTTGTGTAATCGAGCCAGGTATGGACGAGGCGGGGACGCAATCGCATGAATTGTGAAAACAATTGCCCCGTCAAAGGGCCAATCCCAAGTGGCAGGGCATGACAGCGGGCCTCAAGATCATACATGATTTCGATGATGTTTTCGTTGAACTCCTTTTGCAACGGCCGGTCAAGGAAAGGCACATGCTCAAGACGCGCATTATGAATTGGCACATCGCTGTTTTTAAGAAGAGCGCTGTAATGATGCGTCTCAAGCGTATCAGCTTCATCAAAGCCGACAAAAACACTTGGCCAACCCCGCCGCTTCAGGCCCGCCGCCGTCAGCGCAACCTGCCGTTCGGCTCCCCCGCCGTGTAAAGAGGCGCAAACAAGCGCAATCGGACCTTGCGGGTTAGCAAGCGTACCTGCGATAGGGCTGGTGGTTTGCGCGGCGCTCTGCACGTTGCCAGCCAGATTTTCGATCCTGTCGGCGTAGCGTTCAGACAAAGCTCTCAGTCGCTTTTGAACATCGGGTTTTTCATGGGTCATCCCCCGATGCGGCGGCCAGAACGCGCTGACAACAGAACGATTTTCCAGCCATTGCCACTTCTCTATCTGTGCTTGCGTCATGGGAGGAGGTGCAAGCTGTATTTGTGGGAGTTGCCATGGTTGTTCCGGAATTCCAGGGTATGACATTTTCTCCCAGGCGCCTCTTTCATTCTGAAATGATGCAAAAGGCCGATTTTCAGTCAAGCGCCCAGACTGTAACAGATAAGATGTAATGTTCAGCTTGTTAGGCTGATCCATAACCCATTTATTGAGCACCTGTAACAAAATCCTTCTTTCAAAGGCAGTTTTGCCAAAAGTTGAAACGATGCCGCCAGATTGCCAAATCGGCAGGTGGTATCTTTTGGTTACATAATTAAAAAATCCCAGATCCTGCTCAGTGGGAAAACCTGCATCATCGGCACATGAGCTGACCAATATGAGGTTGGTGATCTTATGGTCCTCAAGCAGTTGCCGCCATGGGGATTCTATGAATGGACGCGGCCCAATACCGGTAATCAGTGTGATGGGTTTGTTCAGGGGAAACGCTCTATAAAAACTGCCTACGGTTTCACGGCATTTACTTGAGGGTGTTTGTCTTTTGCCTGTTTGCCACACTGTAGTCTGCATACGCCGATCACATTTTTTATAAAACTTCTAGTATCATCGATTTATAGCCATTCCCAAGCATGCAGGCAATAAAATTTCCGCTAAATATCCAAACTCGCAATACGGTCGTCACCGTGCCGTTTTCGAAAACCGTCTTGCCGGGAATTTTGTTCACTATGGCATCTTCCAAATGTTTATCGATGCAAAAACCTCTGGCAGGGCGTTGACTGGCGCAGGTGCAGTGTCGAGATTACTCGTGGGGCCGTATCCGTTAATTGCTCTTGCAATCTGTATCCAGTGGCGCAACTCGAAGGTCTTCGATGCCGCGATCGTGATTATGCCATCAATCTCCGATGCCATGCCTGACACACCTGTTACCGAGCCATAAGCCGACGTTCCATCCAGTGGATAGGTCGCATCAGTGACGTTATAGAGCAGCAGTTTGTGACCATTAACCATGAAACCGCCAGCGGTAGCCTGGATTCTATACGTTCCGGCGGATAGGGTGAACTGGTTGGCGGCAAGCGTCGCGATGGTTCCGACATTGCGCACCAATGTATTCAAAACGCGAATGTTAATCCCGGCACTGGCGGCTCCGCCTTGCGACCCGGCTGGTTTTTGATCCTGGATAATGACATCAGGAAAGGCGGAACCACCCGCGCCGCCCGACGTCGTGAACGGCATGGTGACCACACCGGTCGTCTTGTCGATGACGATGGAGTCTTTCCAGTTTGTGCCGTCCGGGCTGACCTTGAAATGAAAATCATCATCACCGGCAAGGCCGATCTCGGCGCGACCCGAAAAGCCGGTTTGATATAAAAAACTGGCAGTATCGGCAGCGGCGTTTTTGTTAATCTTGACCTGATGGCCCGCCCCTTCGTGACTGAATAATGACGCCGGTGAAGAGACCGACAGCCGGTTTGTGGTGTCTGCAGTAGCGTTGATGCCTACCATCGGCGTGGGGTTAACAGAGCTGCCAGAGGTGATTGGAGCCCATGCCGAGCCATCCCAACCTAGCACAATATCCTCGTCTCCCACCCAGCAAATCCAGCCCTCGAGCGGTATATGAAATGCCCATGCGTTGTCCTGCCACGCGGCGATCTGACCATCTTTTCCTGCCCATGCGCCGGTTGCGGACGCCCCGACTATATAACGGTCACCATCAACGGGCGAGCCCGGCGGTGCGGTCAGGTCGCGATCCAGCACCGAAAGCTGCACAATAACATCCAGCACCCGCAACGCTTCATTGTGCGTAACGTGTTTTTGCGCCTGCGCCGCCGCGATATTCGGCATTTTCAAATTTGGTGTTTCTGTCACAGGAACTTCCTATCCTTCATGTATTATCCAACATGTCGGACATTTTAGTTCAACGTGAACGGGCGGGAATAAGTTTTGTGACAATCAAACAAACGGTTACCCGAGCGCATGGCAACACGGGTAAAAAAGGCTTTAAAAACGCAAGCATTTCAAAATAATTTCTGAACCAGAGCCTGCCCGGTTGAGAGCGAAACGATCTGTTCGGGCTTGTCCGCAAAAAAATCATCAACGGCTTTTTTAGCGCCCGGGCAAGACAAAAATCCGTAATCATCAAAAAGAACGATACCGCCGGGCGAAAGCCTGGGATAGAAATATTCAAGCGAGTCCCAAGTCGGTTGAAAAAGATCGACGTCGATGTGTACGAAGGCGACTGGCTCGTCACCAGCCTCGGCGAAACGATCTGGTATCCAGCCCTTGTAAATCCTGTGGCATGAAAAAGAAGCAAGAATCTCCTCTGTCGGTTTACTTCCCGCAGCGAAGCTCCCCGCCTTCCAATAGTCACCATCATTGCTGCCGGGTTCAGGCAAGCCTTCAAAGGAATCGAAAAGATGCACGCTTCGCCCGGCTCCTTGCGCAACCCGGCACAACAACAGGGCTGTGGCGCCCTTATAAACTCCGCACTCAACAAAATCCCCAGGCAAATTCGTGACAAGATTGAGCGTTTGGGACATGACATATTTTCGATCGAGGGAATGCCAGTTTTCAGGATCCATTATACTTTGATAATAGGATAAGAACTCTTCATCTTCGAGAAATATCCGGCCAAATTCACTGAATTTGAACTTTGGATACGCAGCCATGGACAAATGTTCCGCCAACACATACCGCTCCGCGTCATTCTCTTTATCGGCGGCATAATCCCTGATCGCCTGAAGAACCTGGTGTAAATTATTACTATTTATTTTCATCATCAGGCTCTTCCGTAATGGCGTTTGCAATAGAGTTTTTCTCGCGCATGCGTATCTGAAAATCTGCAGCAAGATTGACGTAGGACGTCGTGAATATCCCTCCCGGCCCGACCACGTTGAACACTACAGCATTTTCAATAAAGTCAATTTTTGCACCACTTTCGCCTTCCGCCAAACCAATGGTTAGAAAATACGTTCCTTCCGCCAACCACATGACGCAGTCACTCTGGCAGGTTATTTCTTCTCCGGCGGTTAAGGTGGGAACCTTCATGTTTTGTGAAAGTGAGGTAATGCCGAAGACGATCAATCCCCGTCGATCTTTAATGGCAAAGCCACCTGACCACCCCTCGATAGCTTCGTTTATCCGAAGCGTCATAAAAAAACTACAGGGTTGCCCCGATATTAACCGCGTGCATTTTTCACCTTCCTGATTGCGAATACCAAAATCTGTAATCACAGCTCGTTTTGTGCCGTAACGGAGTGATTGTACATCGATCACACCTTGCTCATCAGTCTTGTTTTCTTCGGTACCTGTTTCAGAGCCTGACGCACTTTTCTCTTCAGCAGAGACCGTTAACTCTTCAACGGGTTGATCCGTATCAATCCTGTCTGCACCTTGATACTCAGCCTCAGCGGCTTCAACTGAAGAATTAACGGCTGAGGGGATCACGTCGGCGCCTTTCTCATCATCTTTTGCGCTGGTGCCAAAAAGAAGTTTTTGATAAGTCCATCCTGCCTCCTGCGGCTTTCCTTGAAAAACAACACGGCCGCCGTCCAGGATGATCGCCTGATCGCAAAACGAAACAATGGCACCCTCATCGTGAGACACCAGCAAAAAGGTCTTGCCCATGTCACGCAGCTTATGCATGTGGGCGTAGCATTTCTGCTGGAAGCGGGCATCACCCACGGACAGGGCCTCGTCGATAATCAGGATGTCGGGGTCAGGCGCCAGAGCCACAGAAAAAGTGAGCCGCGCCTGCATACCCGACGAATAGGTGCGGAACGGCTGGTCGATGAAATCCTCCAACTCGGCGAAGGCAACAATTTCATCAAACTTGTGATCTATCTGGCGACGACTCATGCCAAGGCACATGCCCCCCATATAAACATTGTCGCGGCCGGTATATTCCGGGTGAAAGCCGGTGCCCAGCTCCAGGATTGCGGCCACGGACCCGTTGACAATGACCTCGCCTTCGCTTTGCGATAACGCACCGGTAATGATCTTCAGCAAGGTGCTCTTACCGGCGCCGTTGCGACCCATGATACCCACTGAGTGACCCCGCTCGACCTTAAAATCGATACCATGAAGTGCTTCGAATACCGTGTGGCGCTGCTTGCCGGTCAGAGCCTCCATCATGATGTCGCCTGGACGGGAGTAGATCTTAAACGTCTTGCACAACCCGCGCACGCTGATTGCCATATTTTTTTGCACCATGTTCAAAGAACATCTCCAAACTGTGGCTTGAGTTTCTGCATCAGACGTATGCCGAGGATTAGCGACAGAATAGTGAAGCCAATGAAAACAATCCAAGCAACAGGATGGGCAATCTCCCCATAAAATACGACATCCTTATTCGGCCAAATCACATAGCTGAAGGGATTTAAGTAAAAGATTGCGTTCAGCCAGCCGGGTACCAGATTGGGAATGTAAAGAATCGGGCTGAGGAACAATCCGGCGGTAAAGACAAGCTGGAGAAAGTCTTTAACGTCGCGCATGAACACGCCGATCGTGCCAAGGATAAAGTTCATTCCAATTAAAAAGCCCAGCAATAACACCCAATAAACGGGCAGAAGCACAGCCGACAGCGGCGGCAACGTGCCTGTAACAATGTTATAAAAAAACAGACAGCCGGTGAGTATGATCAGGTTCGGCATGGAGGCGAGTGCCGATTTGATAGGAAGAATCTCGATGGGAAATGAAATCTGTTTGATCAGGGCTGCGTGGCCGATAATACAGCTTGTGCCGCGTGGTAGTGATTCCTGCATGACCAGCCAGGGAATCAACCCTGATATTACCAGTGACGTATAATCGCCAGGCAATGTGATCGTATCGCCGAGGCGGACCTGAAAAACAAATTTGAACACCGCCACGTAGACGACAACCAGAAATATCGGATGGAACACGCTCCAGGCCATGCCAAACCATTGTGAAACATAGCGATCACGCAAATCGCGCACCGTCATTTCCATAATAAGATGCCGGTTTTTCTTGAGAAAGCTGTAGGCGGCAAGCAGCTGCGCAGGTCCCTGTTCTACAAACACGTTACGGCGGGAAACCCCATCGGGTTTCGGTTTTAAATTCTGTTGCAACTTGCTAAACCTTCGATACAGTGTCTGGCGCGCGGGCGATAATCCGTTGGGCAGCCGGGTGGGTGAACGGATCACTACTGTCAATCCACATCTGATGCCACAGCTCCAGCATCAACAACGCCCAGATCGGATACGCCCAGTTTTCGCCCGCCACATGCCGGTCAAGCAGCGACTTCACATGGTCCATGTCAAACAGCCCGCGTGCTCCTGCCTGCCGTGACAGCAAAGTGTCATAGGTAAACTCTTTCATCTCACCGCGCAACCACAAATCAATCGGAACACCGAAGCCCATCTTGGGTCGATACATGAGGTCATGGGGCAAATGCGATCGCATGGCTTTCTTCAACAGGGATTTAGGTTCACTGCCTTCAAATCTTTGATGTGCTGGAATACTTGCCGCCCACTCCATCAACTTGTGATCCAGAAACGGCGAACGCGCCTCGAGTGAATGCGCCATGCTGGCGATATCGACTTTGACCATCAAAGCGTCGGGTAGATAGTTGTGGGTGTCGGCCCAGGCAGCGCCGAGCAACATATTTGGTGCCTCGTCAAAATAAGGGTCGAGCCGATCAAGTGCCGAGCGGTGGAGAAAATCCTTCATGCCCGGGCCATAGAGCGATTGCTTTACCGCATCGGAGAAAAAGGCGATGGCCGGTTCGTAGCGTCGGCTGGGCCGCTCATAGAGTTTCGTGGCCATTTTGCGCGCATAGCGGGGCAGCCGGTACCGGTCGAGAAAATCTGGCATGCTACAAGCGATTTGCTGTAGCGTGCGGGCCAGCTTGTGCGGAATGCGGTCGAACTGATCCACTCCTTTGCATGATAAATAGCGTGTATAGCCTAAAAAACTCTCATCGCCGCCGTCACCATTAAGAATGACAGTGACATGTTCACGGGCAATTTTTGACACATAATAGGTGGGAATGGCCGAACTGTCGGCAAAAGGCTCATTATAGTGATAAACCAGATCGTCGATGATCGACATGGCATCCGGGCGGACGAGAAATTCTTCATGTTTCGTCCCGTATCTTTCGGCAACCTGTCGGGCATATTGGCGCTCGTCGAATTGCTGTTCCTCAAAACCGATGGTGAAGGTGCGCACCTGCGAAGATGAAGCCTGCGCCATCATGGCAACCACAGCGGAACTGTCAACGCCGCCGGACAAGAACGCCCCGACCGGCACATCGGATATCAGGCGAAGACGCACGGATTCCTTGAGAAGATGAACAAGCTCCTCCTGAAGCTGCTCCATCGGGCGCTCGTAAGTTTTTGTTGGTTTGGGCAGGGCGAAATAGCGCGTCACACGCGGCGTGCCTCCCCGTTTGAGCACCAGCATATGGGCTGGCGGCAGCTTTTTTAGCCCCTTGAAGGCGGACATCGGCGAAGGCACATACTGGAAAGTCAAATACTCATGGATCGCCTCCAGATCCGGCTCTCGACGCACACCTGGCCAGCACAATATCCCCTTGGGTTCGCTGGCGAACAGCAAGGTACCATTTTGTTCGGAATAAAACAGCGGCTTCTTGCCGACCCGGTCACGGTACAATACCAGCATGTCGCGCGCTTTATCCCATAGCGCAATGGCAAACATACCGCGCAGGCGGTTGATCATGTCGGTGCCCCAGGCTTCGTATCCTTCGACAATCACTTCGGTATCAGATTGGGTGCGAAAGCTGTGGCCGAGCTGTTCCAACTCTTGGCGCAGCTCCTGAAAATTATAAATCTCACCATTAAAAACTACACAGGTCTGCCCGCTTGCACTGTACATTGGCTGATCGGCGCCGTGAGAAAGGTCGATGATGGAAAGGCGGGCATGACCAAGGCCGACACCCGGTCCGATCTCCACCTTTTGCGCATCAGGGCCACGATACCACATGGTCTCGATCTGTCGCAGGACGTGTTTTCCATCATCTGGACGCCGCTCTTTGTCATTTATCCGAAAAAAACCTGCAATACCACACATGATCAAGTATGTTCCAAGAGCTTAAAAGAGTAAATCGCCCGATTGCAAAAAGAAAGCGAACGGCTGTTATGTCGATTTCGGATATAGCTAATATGCGATGTGGTCTTCATCTGGCAGCATTCTGAATTTTCTACAATCGCCACAAATCAATGCCCTGGGGAATACTTTTTCGATCCAGCGTATTTTTCAAATCTAGGACACTTCCCTGTTGCTGATTCAACAGCTTTTTCATGAGCTCCCAACCTGCATGTTTAAATTGCTTGTGCGAAACGGCGAGGATAAGCGCATCGGCTGGTTTCAGCTCATCGAGAGCAACGGGAGTTATTCCATACTCATCGCTGGCCTCATCAACATCGACGCAAGGGTCATGCACCTGCACCTCAATGCCAAAATGCTGTAGCTCAGTGACAATATCAACAACACGGCTGTTGCGAAGGTCTGGTACATCTTCCTTGAAGGTCAGCCCCAAAATGGTGACCACCGGTTCACTCCCTGCCCCGCGCTTCATCAGCATACGCACGCACTGTGCGGCAACCCACCCTCCCATGCCGTCATTGACGCGGCGGCCGGACAAGATAATCTGTGGATGATAGCCGATTTGCTCCGATTTATGCGTGAGATAATAAGGATCGACACCAATGCAGTGACCACCTACAAGACCGGGGGTGAAGCGCAGAAAATTCCATTTAGTACCTGCCGCCTCCAGCACATCGTGAGTATCGATGTCGAGCCGGTCAAAAATCAGCGCCAGTTCGTTAACCAGCGCGATATTGAGGTCGCGCTGGGTATTCTCAATCACTTTGGCGGCTTCGGCCGTTTTAATGCTGGAAGCTTCAAATATTCCGGCCGTGACCACTGAACCATAAACTTTTGAGATTATCGCCAGCGTCTCCGGGTTCTGACCCGATACGATCTTCACGATGGTTTCAAACCGATGTTCCTTGTCCCCCGGATTGATCCGTTCGGGCGAATAGCCAACCGAAAAATCCTGGCCGCCTCGCAGACTTGAAGCTTCCTCAAGCACCGGCACGCAGTCTTCTTCGGTGGCCCCGGGATAAACGGTCGATTCATAGACGACGATATCGCCGGGCTTCAGCACTTTTCCGACCATCTTTGAGGCTGCCAGCAGGGCACTAAGGTCTGGGCGGCGCGCATCGTCAATCGGCGTCGGCACAGTGATGATAAAGAAATCGGCTTGTTTCAGCTCGGTGGGATCCGTGCAATAGGTCAGACTTTCATGCAGGACATTTCCCGTCTCGACTTCGCCGGTCCGGTCAATGCCACGCTTAAGTTCCTCGACACGCGTCTCATTGATATCGAAGCCAATAACGCTGGCACCGGAGCGTGCGAAGGAAACGGCAACCGGCAACCCCACATAACCCAGCCCGATAACGGCAATCTTACGGTTATGGCTCAAAGCTTCACTCCATAATAATCAACATACCAGTCAACGAAACGGCCAATTCCAACCTCTATCGGCGTATCTGGCTTGTAGCCGGTAAGGCGTGTTAAATTGCTGGCGTCGGCCCAGGTAGCAGGCACATCACCTTCCTGGATTGGCATCATGTTTTTTTCTGCCTTGCGCCCCAGTTTCTCCTCCAGAACCTCAATATACCGCATCAACTGTTCGGTTTTATTGTTGCCAATATTAAGAATGCGGTAAGGTGCCACACCGCTGGTTGAGGGATCGGGCTTTTTAGCGTCCCAGTTGCCATCCGCCGTCGGCGGTATGTTCAGCAGCGCATAAACCCCACCAACAATATCATCCACATAGGTGAAGTCGCGCTGCATTTTGCCGAAGTTATAAACATCAATCGGGCGACCATCAATTATTGACTTGGTGAACAAAAACAACGCCATGTCGGGCCGCCCCCATGGCCCATAAACTGTAAAGAACCGCAGTCCAGTACACGGGATGTCGAAAAGATGGGCATAGTTATGAGCCATCATCTCATTGGCTTTTTTGGTCGCCGCATAGAGTGAGACCGGGTGTTCGGTGCTGTCGTGCTCCGTAAAAGGCATGTTTTGGTTAGCGCCATAAACAGAGCTAGACGAGGCAAAAATCAGATGTTCGACTGGATGCGCACGCGCCGCCTCCAGAATGTTCAAAAAACCGTCGATATTGCTACGGGTATAACTCCATGGATCTTTCAGAGAGTGCCGGACACCAGCCTGGGCGGCCAAGTTCACGATATGGGTCGGTTTGTGCTCAGCGAACAGCGCCATAATTTTATCATGGTCGGCAATGTCGGCGCGCACATCCACAAAACCATCCTGCGAGGTCAGTCGGGCAAGTCGGGATTTTTTCAGATTAACGTCATAATAGTCGTTGAGATTGTCAACACCAACCACCTGATGACCATCCGCCAGCAGTTTGCCTGACAGGTTCGAGCCGATAAACCCTGCCGAACCAGTAACAAGAATTTTCAAATCAGTAACTCTTCCTCTCCATGAAATTATTGAAATAACTATTTTCAGCTAAATGAGCTTGTATTATTGCAGCCAGCTCATTGAAAAAATAGCAAATGAAATTCTAGGATACCTTTATCTCATTTCATTTTTTCTTTCATCATTTCTCTATAGGCTATTTTGAGGCTTTCCTTATTTATTGTCCAAGTTTTATGGCTTTCGCCAGGAACAAGGGAATCAAATTTTTTAATGGCAGCATCAATCATTTCAGGAGTGGGCTCAAAATCGTCGATTACAGGTGGCCCCAAAGGCAAACCACAGTTCATACATACACCACGATTATTTGTACAAACTTCACAGAGGCAGTATTTCTCTTCAGTCATTTGGTCTATCCAAGCCTACAGATTGTTTATAATTTCCAAAAGGTACCAATATCCACGTACAACTTTTAGGCATATCCCCGTTTTAAATCAACCAAATTTACAGCTGTTCTATTTTGTATTTTCAACAAAGAAACTCTTGGTGGGCACATCAAACATTATAGGCTTGGGTAGTATCGACTGCCTGACATCAACGCCCCGGATCCAGAACAAGGATCGTCGTATCGTCGGCAAACAGATAATCGGAAGCCAGAAGATGATGGCGCAGCCGATCATACAGAAATTCGAACAACTAGCAGGCATCCTCAACGGTGCCTTTCTTATCGGCTTCATTGTAATCCCGGCGTC
>JAESRU010000166.1 GCA_016764455.1 Hyphomicrobiales bacterium
TCGTCCCCCAGACCCTGATCAACCAGTATTTCTTCAACCCGGTGGCCATCTTCAATCAGCGCCACCGAATCATACGCCCGCCACTTGGCCTCATCCGCACCGAGATATTTTGAAAATGCGTTGCGCCCCCATTCAATGCCGCTTGGGGCACAAATCGGCGCAAAGGCTGAAACCGAGCGGTATTTGCCGGGGTTTCGAAGCGACATAATAATGGCACCGTGCCCACCCATGGAATGTCCAAAGATCGACGTCCGCGCAGTATCCGCCTGGCTGAAGCCTGCGATAATTCCAGGAAGTTCATCCACAATGTAAGAATACATCTGGTAATTGGCGCTGAACGGCGCCTGCGTCGCATCCACATAAAAGCCTGCGCCAGAGCCGAAGAAATAGACATCTTCATCGGCTACATGGTCGCCGCGCGGGCTGGTATCCGGGCAGACGATGATTATGCCATGTTCGGCGGCAGCACGGCGATATTCGCCCTTTTCCATAACGTTGGCGTGGCTACAGGTCAGCCCGGACAGATAATAAAGCACCGGGCAGGCCTCGTCTTTTGCCTGCGGCGGTTCGTAAACCGCGAATGTCATCGGACAGGCGCAAACCTCTGATTGATGCGAATATACCGATTGCCACCCGCCATGCGACCGCGAGCGGGAAATTGTTTCAAGTTTTTGTGTCATGATTTACCGCGGATACCAGGTTTCTGTAGCAACATTCCTGCTGCCGCCTGATGTCCAGACGCCTTCCCAACGCCCGTCCTCTTTTAAAAAATACATTGCCATTCCAAATGAATTTCCTGACGTATAGCCAACTGAAATGGCGATATCATTCTTGTTCGCCGCGCCGATAAGAAACTGATTGTTGCGGATCACAGCACCAAGTCCGGTGCCGATAAACCGCGTCCCCTGCACATCCCAGATAACCTGATAGGTTTCACCAGTCCGCGTGACGGTCACGACGCCGGTATATTCACCATCATCATCCGGGTGGGTGCCAACCACATCGTAGGTGCCGACCGGGCTTGCGAAAACACCCGTTGCGGCGAAGAGAAAACTCACCGCAACCAGAAAAACTCTGAGTGCCCGGGTCATCAGTAAATCACCACGGAGCGAATGCTCTCGCCAGAATGCATCAGATCAAACCCCTTGTTGATATCTTCCAGCGGCATGGTGTGGGTAATTAGATCATCGATATTGATCTTGCCGTCCATGTACCAATCAACGATTTTTGGAACATCGGTCCGGCCCTTGGCCCCGCCAAATGCGGTGCCACGCCAATTGCGCCCGGTGACAAGCTGAAACGGACGGGTTGAAATTTCAGCACCCGCCGGTGCGACCCCGATAATAATCGAAGTGCCCCATCCCTTGTGACAGCATTCAAGCGCGTCGCGCATAACCTTGACGTTGCCGATACATTCAAACGAATAATCAGCACCGCCCTTGGTCAGATCCACCAGATAGGGAACCAGATCACCTTCAACTTCATTTGGGTTGACGAAATGGGTCATACCGAATTTTTCGGCCATGGCTTTGCGGGCCGGGTTCAGGTCAACCCCGATAATCATGTCAGCGCCGGCAAGGCGTGCCCCCTGAACCACATTGAGGCCGATACCGCCAAGGCCGAAAATGACCACATTGTCGCCGGGCTGCACTTTGGCCGTATTGATTACCGCGCCGATGCCGGTTGTGACGCCGCAGCCAATATAGCAAATCTTGTCGAAGGGCGCGTCTTCGCGCACCTTGGCCAAAGCAATTTCCGGTACGACCGTGAAATTTGCAAATGTCGATGTGCCCATATAATGGAAAATCTTCTCGCCCTTGATCGAGAACCGTGAGGTCCCGTCGGGCATGACGCCCGCGCCCTGGGTCACTCTGATTTTCTGGCAGAGATTGGTCTTGCCCGAAGTACAATAATCGCATTCCCGACATTCCGGCGTATAGAGCGGGATAACATGGTCGCCTTTTTTGAGACTGGTCACACCGGGACCAATATCGACAACGATGCCAGCCCCTTCATGCCCCAAAATGGCAGGGAACATGCCTTCCGGATCAGCCCCGGACAGGGTGAACTGGTCGGTATGGCAAATCCCGGTCGCCTTGATTTCCACCAGCACTTCGCCTTCACGCGGGCCTTCAAGCTGGACCGTTGTTATTTCCAGCGGTTCCCCGGCTTTTGTCGCAATCGCTGCTTTTACGTCCATTATTCGCTCCCCGTCTTTCAATTTGTTTTGTTGCCGATACCTTGCAAATCAGGCGCTTCGACGCAAGCATTTCGAATGATTTCCACTTGTCGTAACAATCGCAATTCGCTGTTGGTTGCCAAATCCGCATCCCAGTCCGCAAGAGGCGCAGCCACGACCTTGTGCCAAAGCGGCGGAAAAAGCGCTAATCCGGCCATTATCGTCGCCCCATAAGGGAAAACCGGGCATCCGGCCCTCGATTCCAGTTTCCAATATGGTCGGCTGCTATGCAGATGATGGTCAGCGTGGCGCATCAAATTAAACATCGAGCTTGACGACCAGAACTTATATGAATTCCACGAATGCCGCGCCTCGATCCGGGTTCCCGGAACCCGGACCAGGCCGTAATGAGCGATATAGGAAAACAGCGTTATGCAGATCGAACCAATGCCTGCAATTGCGGCAAAGACCAAAAGCCCGGCCCACCCGGCGGCCAGCACAAAAAGGCCGGCAATCAGAAATGATAACGCGAACCCGTGGAAAAGCCGGTTTCCAAAACTCAGCCAGTGAATTCCTGCGCGGTGCAACCGGCCCTGCTCCCGAACCACGGCATCACGGTTGGTGGCAACAATATTTTCCACCATAAAGCGCCAAAATCCGATGCCCCGGATCGCGGTTTCCGGATCACCCGGAATTCCCACATTGAGATGATGCCCTTTGACATGTTCAAGTGAAATAGCAACAAACCCTGTCGGCGCGATCATCCATAATCCCAACCACCGAAAAACCGGATTGGTGGCRCGGTGCATAAATTCATGCCCGACAATCACCCCGGCAGACCCCTGAAAAATGGCGAGCGTCAGCACCCCGCCAAGCAAACCTCCAAACCCGGTATGTGAGCGGGCATTCGCGATGTCCGCGCCGATCCATCTGGCAAGTATTTCCAACCAGCTCATGGACGCGCCACCCACATAATAAAGCAGCAGCAAAGATAGAATGGCCATAAGCGGCATAATGGAAAAATGGAAAATTTCCATCAGCCATTTAGGCCCGGTACCATGCGTTTCAGCTTCATCGCCAAAAATCAAATCACCCAGACGGGGTAACAAGGTCACAAACAAAAACCCGGCCCAAAGCCAGTAACCGCCAATAAAAAAGGTCCCAATGGTGATTACCAGCAAGAGCGGGGAAATCGCGAAGCGAAGATTTTTCATTCCCCTGCCTGCTTTCTGCCATGTACCCTTGTTTGCTATTCCAAATTATGCCTCGTCCAAAATGTCTCAGCAAGGCAAAAAACCTGATCAATCAAATCAAAGCTTGCGCCAGATCATCGATCAAATCTTCCACATTTTCAACACCCACCGAAAGCCGCACCAGACCGTCATCGATACCAAGATCAGCGCGAATTTCAGCCGGAATCGAAGCATGCGTCATGATTGCTGGATGTTCGATCAGGCTCTCGACGCCGCCAAGACTTTCAGCCAGCGCAAAAATCTGACACCGCTCAAGAAACCTGCGCGCAGGCTCCAGCCCGCCCTTGATGACAGCGGTTACCATGCCGCCAAACCCCTGCATCTGACGCTTGGCCAGTTCGTGGCTGGCATGAGATTCAARGCCTGGATAATAAACCCGGTCGATTTTCTCGTGCGCCTCCAGCCAATGGGCAATTTTGAGGGCGTTTTCGCAATGCCGTTCGAGCCGCAACGACAGCGTTTTCAACGACCGCAACACAAGGAACGAGTCAAACGGTCCCGGCACGCTGCCAATAGCGTTTTGCAGATACGCCAATCGCTCGGCCAAATCCGGGTTGCGCCCGCCTTCATCSACCACAACRATRCCRCCGACAATATCAGAATGGCCATTGAGATATTTSGTCGCCGAATGCATCACGATATCGATGCCGTGATTTAACGGACGCTGAATAACCGGGCTGCAAAAGGTATTGTCACAAACAGTCAGAATGCCGTGCTTGCGGCCAATGTCCGCTACCATGTCCAGATCATAGACTTTCAGCAACGGGTTGGTTGGGGTTTCCAGCCAAATCATCGCGGTTTCAGGCCGGATCGCGGCTTCAATCGCCTCCGCACTGGAGAAATTGACGAAAGAAATCTCAAGACCTGCGGTGCGTTTGCGGACATTCTCGAACAACCGGTAAGTGCCGCCATAAAGGTCGTCCCCCGCGATAATATGTGCACCGGAATCGAGCAATTCGAGAATTGTCCCGGTGGCCGCCAAGCCTGACCCGAATGCAAACCCGTGGGTGCCGTCTTCCAGATCGGCCAAGCAAGCTTCATAGGCCGCCCTGGTCGGGTTTTTGGTACGGCTATATTCATAGCCCTTGTGAACCCCGGGGCTCTGCTGGACATATGTCGAGGTCGCATAAATTGGTGTCATGATGGCCCCTGTGGTCGGGTCCGGTTCCTGGCCCGCATGAATTGAGCGGGTTGCGAACCCTTGTCTGTTTTGCCGGCCAGTTTTGCCCATTATAGTCTCCCGCGTTCAAAGTTTACCCAAGTTGGACACTGTAGGCATAAATGGAATAAATGGCGGCAATGTATTTGGTGAGGCGGCCGAATTACCAACGGAAAAATTGCGGAAATGTTCCCCGACTTGCGCTGCATCAAGCAAAAACCATCTTGAAAGGTCTATAATGACCCCGTTGAACAAAACACGAGGTCGAGCAATGAAAAACAAAATCACATGGATATTGATTGCAGACGGYGCCCGCGCRCGGATACTGATCAACAAGGGATACGGTTCAGGTCTGGAACCGGCACTGGATGAAGAATTTATCGCCGATAACCGGCCAAGCAACAAGCTGACCAGCGATCGGCCAGGCCGGACATTTGACAGCTCCGGGCAAGGCCGCCATGCCATGGAAACACCCACCGACCCGCATCGCCACGAACAACAGATATTTGCCCAAAGCCTCGCCCACCTTCTGGAGGAGCACCGACTTAAAAAATCCTATGAGCAACTGATTATCGTTGCAGCGCCGAAAACCCTGGGGGATTTGCGGGCTGAATTTACCAAGCCCGTATCTGATATGATAATCAACACCTTGGACAAGGATCTGACAAAGGTCGCGATCCACGACCTTCCTGATCATTTTGTGGATTTCATCAGAATGTGAATGAACAGGAGTATTTGAAATGTTCGGACCGCAGGTGACATTGTTCAATTTGTTCCGCATCAATGTGAAGATCGACTGGAGCTGGATATTTATCGCAGTCCTTATTGCATGGTCTCTTGCAAACGGATATTTCCCGACTGTTTATGAAGGATTACCCAAATCGACCTATTGGGGGATGGGTATCGTTGGTGCGTTTGGGCTTTTTTTCTCAATCATTTTTCACGAATTTTCCCACTCCCTGGTCGCCCGACTCTACGGCATCTCGATCAAATCGATCACGCTTTTTGTATTCGGCGGCGTCGCCGAAATGGAATCCGAACCCAGGAGCGCACGTGCGGAATTCGTGATCGCCATTGCCGGGCCGATCGCAAGTTTGTTTCTCTCCGGCATTTTTTACATTGTTTACCTGMTGGCCAGGGAATTGGCATTCAACCAGGCGCTCTACGGCATTTTTTCGTATCTGGCCTTTTTCAACATTCTGATCGCAGTGTTTAATCTGGTGCCGGCTTTTCCTCTTGATGGCGGACGCGTATTTCGCGCAGCCCTGTGGCACTGGAAAGGTGATTTGAAATGGGCAACAAAAGTTGCTGCCAATGGCGGGATTACATTTGGATACATGCTGATGGGTTTGGGTCTTTTCAGCATGGTGAGTGGCAGTTTCGTACCCGGTCTTTGGTGGATATTAATGGGGCTTTTTGTCCGTGGTGCCGCTGCCGCGCAGCTTTTACAAACGCGCATCCAGAGCGCACTGGAAGGCAAGCGAGTCGCCGATTTCATGACCCCCGATCCGATCAGTGTAACGCCTGACATAAGCATCCACGATCTGGTTGAAAACTATGTTTACAAATATCACCACAAGCTGTTTCCCGTGATCGAAAATGGCCAACTCGCAGGATCAGTTACAACCGTACAAATCAAGAAGGTCCCCCGCCAGCAATGGCAGACCATAACGGTTCGCCAGATCATGCATCCCTGCACTAAAGACARTACGATCGACGCTAATCTGGACGCACATGACATGCTCAAACGGGTTCAGCGTGCGGAAATCAGCCGTCTTATCGTGACCGAAAACGGCAACCTGGCAGGCATTGTTTCGCTCAAGGACATGCTGGTGCTATTTTCACTTCAAGCAGAATTGGATGGCGCGACATAGTCGCTACGAATTAGCTCGAATTATCCCGAATTAGCCCGAATTAGCCCGAATTAGATTGCGTGATTCGCAAATGGTTCAACACGTCAATTTTTGTAACTAGCCCCTGGTATTTGCCCTTGTGAATGATCAGCGCGACCATGCCATGGGTGAACAAATCCAGCAGCCGTGTCAGCTCTTCCCCGGCATCAACGGTCACCAAATCTTTGGTCATAATATCTGACGCAACACCATCGAAATTTTTCTGTTGATAGACCCGAAGCAGGATATCCTCTTCGTCAACAAGACCCAGCAACTTGTCCCCATCCAGCACCGGCACCTGAGAGACATCATAGAGTTTCATCTGGCCGTAAACCCGTTTCAGATCGGTGTTCGGGGCGACAATGATTGAATTCCCTTCGGCGTGTTTGCGCAAGATCAGATCGCGCAAATCTCCCTGCATATCAAGTTGAAGAAAGTTATTATCTGCCATCCAGAAGTCATTGTAAATTTTGGATAAATACTTGTTTCCAGAATCACAAACAAAACTTACAACTGTCTTGGCTTGGGTCTGCTCACGGCAATATCTAAGGGCCGCCGCGATCAGTGTTCCACTTGAAGACCCGGCGATGATGCCTTCCGCCTTCAATAATTCCCGCGCGGTTSCAAAGCTCTCATCATCGTCAATCGTGTATACTTTTTTGACCCCACTGAGATCAAGGATCGGCGGGATAAAATCTTCGCCTATTCCTTCAACCATCCAGGAGCCAACGTCTTTGGAAAGCTTTCCCGTCGCCACATATTCGGCAAGAATAGAGCCTGCAGGATCGGCCAGAACCATTTCGGTGCCGGCATCCGTTTTGGAGAAATAATTCCACAGCCCGGTCAGGGTACCGCCAGAACCAACGCCGCATACAATCGCGTCGGCAACAAGACCTTCAACCGCCAATTGAGCTTCTATTTCCGGGCCAGTTGTTTGTTCATGCGCTGCTGGGTTGGCCGGATTTTCAAACTGGTTGGCGTAAAAATAATCAGGATTTTCAGCACATAACCGGGCGGCAATATCTTGATAATAGTCTCGATGTCCCTTGCCCACGTCCGATCTCGTCAACCGCACATCGACGCCAAGGGCGCGCAGATGGAAAATCTTTTCCTGCGCCATCTTGTCCGGCACGATCAAAATTAGCTTGTAACCCTTTTGACCGGCTACAACAGCCAACCCCAAACCAGTATTGCCTGCGGTTGCTTCAACAATGGTACCACCCTGCTTGAGCGCACCGGATTCCTCCGCCGCCGCAATCATCGAACGCCCGATCCTGTCTTTGATCGACCCGCCAGGATTTTGATTTTCGAGTTTCAGGAATAACCGACACCGGCCGGTATCGATCTGGGTCACTTCATGCAGCGGCGTGTCGCCGATGGCATCAAGGACGGAATGATAGACGGGGCCGCTCATGATAGTATCCTCGCTGCACGGTCAATCATAAAAGCCTCGCCGCTCGAAAATATGAAAGCTGGTATCATCACTATCAGTCTCCGGGCGTTGTTGGGGTTCAGAAAAGGTTTCTTCCCAAACATTCAGATCAAGGGTCGGGAAAACCGTATCACCTTGAATTTCGCAGTGCACACGCGTGAGATAAATTCGGTTCACAAATTCGAGAGCGCCGCGATAAATTTCACCACCACCAATGACCATCACTTCGTCGGCATCGGTCTTCTCAGCAGCTTCGTGTCCTGCGGCAATTGCATCACTGATATTGGCGCAAACAATGATGCCCGGCGCTGAAAAATCTGTGGCCCTTGTCACCACAATATTTTCGCGGCCATCCAGCGCACGACCAATCGATTCAAATGTTTTACGCCCCATGACAATCGGTTTGCCCATGGTCAATTTTCGGAACCGCTTCAAATCAGAAGGCAATTTCCAGGGCATCCCGCCATCAGCGCCAATTACATTATTCGTTGATGCCGCAACGATGATCGATACGAATATCACCTGGACAACCCTATTCTGCGGCCAGGGGCGGCAGATCGGCAGGAACCTTAGTCAAGGCAGCACCTTCGTTGCAAACCCAATGGGTCGGCGTCACCACACGCCCGGCCGCTGCCGACCGTGTAAGCGAGCGGATGGTGAAAGCCTTGCGGGTTTCGCAAATTTCAAGGGTTTCATATTCGCGCGGTGCCCAGCCATCCACGTCCAAAGACGCCCCCGACACCCAGGCGCCGTTGACGAACATGAAAACCGAAAGCCACCATCCAGACATTATACCGACACCTCTGCCTTGATATGGGGATGAGGATCGTAACCGTGAAGTTTGAAATCCTCATAGGTGAAATCGAAAATCGATTGCACATCGCCATTGAGTTCAATTTTAGGCAAAGCCCGCGGGGCCCGGCCTAATTGCTCTGCCGCTTGCTCAAGATGGTTTGAATAAAGATGGGCATCACCAAAGGTATGGATAAACTCGCCAGGCTCGTACCCGCTCACTTGCGCCACCATAAGCGCCAGCAAAGCGTAGGAACCTATATTAAAGGGCACCCCCAAAAACACATCGGCAGAACGCTGGTAAAGCTGGCAGGAAAGCTTGCCATTTGCCACATAGAATTGAAACAGGCAATGACACGGCGGCAACGCCATCTTGTCCACGTCTGCCACGTTCCATGCGGAAACAATCAACCGCCGTGAATTCGGATTTTCCTTCAATTCCTGCATCAGCCAGGAWATYTGGTCRATGCCYCGGCCGTCATGGTCTGGCCAYGARCGCCATTGATGRCCATAGACCGGACCAAGGTTGCCATTTTCATCGGCCCATTCATCCCAGATACGCACGCCGTTTTTCTGGAGATAGGCAATGTTGGAATCGCCGCTCAAAAACCAGAGCAATTCGTGGATGATGGATTTCACATGGAGCTTCTTGGTGGTCAGCAACGGAAACCCTTGGCTCAAATCAAACCGCATCTGATGGCCAAATACAGAGCGCGTGCCGGTGCCGGTCCGGTCACCCTTGACGGCACCCTCAGATACAATGCGCGATAACAAATCAAGATATGTCTGCATGGCGTGATCCTAACCGATTCTATTCGCTATTTCAGCGCCCGTGATCGGATTACCTGCTGCCTTCGGCAAAATCCATACCGGACGCTGGGTAAACCCGCATCGCCATTACTTCCACTTCAAYCARCCAGGCCGGATCGATAAGCTCTGCGATAACTATTGTGGAGGCTGGTGCATGGGAAATAACCTCATTGCGGATATCCCGGAACATTCCGGAATCTTCGCGTCGTTTCAAAAACCCGTTGATGCGAACAATATCGTTCAATCCGCAACCGGCTTCCGCCAAAATCACGGCGATATTGCTCCATACCAACCGGCATTGAGCWTCAAAATCWGGCGGCACATAGCCGTCCAGATCAACCCCAATAGTTCCCGAAGTCACAACAAGGCCGGTACCGGGGGGAATAATTGCACCGTGGCTATAGGCGCTGAAAGTCGCGGCGATAGATTGCGGATTGATAGTTTGAATCATAAGAATTTTCCCCAATATAATTTTAWCAGGACAAGACTACTTTATTTCAACACCTTTCGGGCCTATATATGCGTTGTCAGTTCATTCTGACTATGGCGATAAATGACGGTTGCAATAAGCCATTCGGACCCGGGGGCGGTACCCGGCGCCTCCACCACATGCTGTTTGTCAAATTTTTGACAGCATCTGTGGGGGCGAAATAGGATCGACGAGGGTGTAAAAGGCTTGTTTTCGCTCGGCATGGTACCACCGACATCGGACCAAAACAGTAGTTGCAAATGACAACAACGCTGAGGTTGCTCTCGCTGCCTAGTCAGTGCGAAAAACCGAACTTAAGTCCTGGTCTTTAGCAAGGTCAGGCGGGGTCCGGAGGCACCTGGCAACAGAAGCCTCCACTTTCTCGGTTCGTTTGCCGGGTGGCCCGTTGGCTAAGAACAGGTCAAAAAATTAGTCAGAAAACGGGCCAAATACAGGCCAAATACGGGATTGTTATGCCGTTGAGAATCTGTTCTCAATCTGGACAAGCAAACCGAATGCAGGGACTGAGGCAAACGCGATGGCCGATGATTATTTCCGTTACGATCTAAAAGTACAAAATGCGTTGCGCGGTGTTGTGCGCGACGTTCTCTTGGAGGCTTCAGAAAACGGCCTTCCGGGGGAGCATCATTTTTTCATCTCGTTCAAGACTGATGCACCCGGTGTACGGATTTCAGAACGGTTCCAGGAAGAATATCCAGATGAAATGACCATCGTCCTCCAGCATCAATTTTGGGGGATGAAGGTGGAAGAAAATGAATTTCAGGTGGAATTGTCGTTCGACAATAAATCCGAGAAATTACGCATACCGTACGCCGCGATTACAGGCTTCAGCGATCCGAGCATTAAATTCGGACTTCAATTTGATGTTACGGGTGCAAATTCCGACATTGAAAGTGTGGAGACTATTGAAGCGTCGTCACCAGTGAAAAACGCCGAAATCGAAGAAGACAAGCGCACCGCCGATGTCCTTGAACARCTTTTGGGTGACACCCCTGCCCCGAAAAAAAATCCGGGCGCGTTAGAAAAAAATACTTCTGGTGAAACCGCTACTGGTGAAACTGCTACCGGTGAAGTTGTCCAGCTGGAYGCTTTTCGCAAAAAGAACTGATCTGGCCGCAAAAATTGGCATGATTGCAAGAAAAAATGACCCGGCTGCAACCGGTGACAAATTCATTGCCACCAGCCACAGCCTGGAAATCAGTCATCTTTAGATTACGACCACTTTGGTTCCGATCGGAACCTGCTCGTACAGATCAACGACTTCTTCGTTGACCATGCGCACACAGCCCGATGACATTGCTTGTCCAATCGACTCTGGCTCGATGGTGCCATGGATACGGTAAAGCGTATCACGCCCGCCTTGATAGAGATAAAGCGCACGCGCTCCCAAAGGATTCTCCAATCCACCTACTACATGGCGCGGCAGATACGGCTGACGACGACGCATGGCTGCTGGCGGATACCAATCGGGCCATCTCGCCTTGCGCCGAATTGTGGCCGTACCATTCCAGGAAAATCCCTGGCGGCCAATACCAACACCGTAGCGCAGCGCCCGACCGTTTTCTTGCTGAAAGTACAAGTACCGGTTTCCGGTATCGATCACGATCGTTCCCGGCGCATATCCGGTATCGTGGCGAACATCACGTTTGCGGAACTGCCGTGGAATCATTGCAAGTCCCCGAGTGCGGATCTCATATTCTTCATTCGGATCGGTATACAAACGAGTGGTCCGGCTAAAAAATCCTGCCATTGCTTCGCCGGGCATCAGCGCACTGGCAGCAACTGCCATTCCGCCACCCAAAATCATTCTTCTTGAGATTGTCATCTCTCTTTTACTCCTGGTCAAAAAAATTGGTCATAAGGCGATGCCGCAAGGGGCGGAAAGCCTGTATCAAATCAAAATTTATGATTAGGCGCGCGGAGGGCCCGGAGGAGGAGAGACAAACAGCCCGGTCATAAGCGCTACCCCGGCCTGATAATTCAAATCAGAATTTAAACAACCGGCAGAAGTCGTATCCTCTGCAAGAAACAGACTGGTGCAAGTTGGACTGGAGCAGGCATTTTCAGATTGGCAAGGGGTTGGCTCGAACGCAACCACATGAGCCAATCCAGACTGCGGTGCCTGACTTTCCAGAAACGCAGTCTCAACAGAGCCGTCAATATTCAGAGAAAAACTGATCTGGGTTTCACCAGAAACCGCGCGAAATGCAGGCAAGTGCAAGATCCCCGACGCCGCAAGCATGGCGAAAAGGACAAATCCCGTCAGAAAAAATTTCTTCAAGAATACAAGCATTGGTTTCTTCAGATCCGTTATTACAATTTCCTGATAGCACAATATCTCAAATTTGTGCATCAATTTTGTGCGAACACTCTTAATCAATTGATCTTGCCGGGCCGTACATTTGCTGAAGCCAAAAATGTCGCCTTGGTTTTTTGAACATGGGCCGCCATAATCCGCCTCAGGTCAAATTCGGTACCCAAAGGCATTCGCTCATGTCCGAAAATAATAAACCAACTTCACAATCCGAATTGCGCAACCTGATCGGTGACATCACGCCGCTGGCGCAGAACAAGGAATATACTGAACTCGACAAATTTGCGGCTGGGTTCATCAACCTCTCGCCGTTTGCGGTCATCGGATCTGTTGGCGAAGACGGTCATGTGGATGTCACGCCGCGCGGTGACCCGCCCGGGTTTGTAAAAATCCGGGATTCAAAAACTTTGTTAATCCCTGAACGGCCCGGAAACAGGCGCGTAGACACAATGCAAAACCTGCTCGCCAACCCGCAGATCAGCATTATTTTCTTTATGCCTGGCTATGAGGAAACCTTGCGCATTCGCGGGCGGGCATCGCTGACCACAGATAGCGCCACGCTTGAAGCCATGGCCGTAAACAGCAAAGCACCAATCATCGCCATCCGCGTCGAAATTGACTGCATATTTTTCCATTGCGCCAAGGCTCTGAAACGATCGCGCCTGTGGGATCCTGAAGCACAAATTGCCAAAGGCGACTTTCCCCGATTTTCCGAAATCATCAAGTCGCAACGACTGCCGGAAAAGACCGACGAAGAGGTCGAAGACCTAATACAGGACGTTTACCGCAAAACGCTTTATTGAAGACTGGAACAAAGGACGAGTGCCGAAACCCTTGACCAATCTCGTGTTGAGTAGCTAATGCCGGTAGTTCAGAAACATCTACATTGGTGAGAGATTCGATAAATGGCTAAAACCCGCACCGAAACAGACTCGTTCGGCCCTCTGAAAGTTCCCGCAAACAAATATTACGGTGCCCAGACAGCGCGCTCATTGATCAATTTCAAAATCAGCACCGAGACCATGCCYAAACCCATGATCCGGGCRYTMGGKATCATCAAACAAGCCGCTGCCTTGACCAATATGGAACTTGGCGACCTGAACAAGAAACGCGGCAACGCTATTATTAAAGCGGCCGCAAAGGTAGCTGCTGGGGATTATGACGATCATTTCCCGCTTGTGGTTTGGCAGACCGGATCTGGCACCCAATCCAACATGAATGCCAACGAAGTCATCGCCAATCTGGCTATCGAGAGCCTTGGCGGCGAACTAGGCAGCAAGGACCCGGTCCACCCCAACGACCATGTCAACCAGTCGCAATCGTCAAATGATACTTTTCCGACCGCGATGCATATTTCCATTGTCGAAGAAATTCATCACAGCCTGATCCCGTCATTGAAAATCCTGCAGCGAGAATTATCCAAAAAGGCCCGTAGCTGGGATAGCATCATCAAGATCGGCCGCACCCATTTGCAAGACGCAACGCCGCTGACTTTGGGCCAGGAATTTTCGGGCTACGCAACCCAGGTCGCTCTTGGTCTCGACCGCCTCAACGACAGCCTTCCCAGAATGTATGCGTTGGCGCAGGGCGGCACCGCCGTTGGCACCGGGTTGAATACCAAGCCGCAATTCGCAAAGAAATTTGCAGGCCACGTCAAAAAAATTACCAAATTGCCGTTCCGCACCGCTGAAAACAAATTTGAGGCTCTCGCTGCCCATGATGCGTTGGTGGAAATGTCAGGCGTGTTAAACACCATCGCCGTCGGCCTGTTTAAAATTGCCAATGATATCCGCCTGCTTGGCTCCGGCCCCCGGTCCGGGCTTGGCGAACTGGCATTGCCCGAAAATGAGCCGGGTTCTTCCATCATGCCCGGCAAAGTCAACCCGACCCAGTGCGAGGCCCTGACCATGGTCTGCGCTCAGGTAATGGGCAATCATACAACCGTCACGATTGCCGGCAGTCAGGGGCATTTCGAGCTAAATGTGTTCAAACCGGTCATGGTGTTCAACGTATTGCAATCRATCCGGTTGATCGCAGACGCCTCCGTCTCCTTCACCGACAAATGCGTCAAAGGCATCAAACCAGACCGCAAGCAGATCGCGGCCCTGATGGAACGCTCCCTGATGCTGGTCACCGCGCTTGCACCTCTGATTGGCTATGACAAAGCAACCGAAATTGCTAAAACCGCGCACAAGAATGGGACTACGTTGAAGGAGGAAGCACTTCGGCTCRGGTATGTAACCGCTGCGCAATATGACGAAGCGGTTCGGCCTGAAAACATGGTTGGCCCGCGCTAGTTATTTCATGAACGAGGCCAGCGAAGATATTTCTGTCAAAAAACGCTCGGTCATTATCAATGGCCATGCGACCAGCATCGCTCTTGAAAACGCATTTTGGCAGGAATTGCGGGCATGTGCGAAAAACCGCAAAATTTCGGTAAACCAGTTGGTCAGTGATATCGATGCGGCACGGCACGGCACGAACTTGTCCTCGGCGATCAGGATATTTATCCTCAAATCCCTGCAAGAGAAGCTTGCCGGAGCTGGCTCCTAATTCATCCCATCACCTTCTGGTGTGGTAAATTGAGGCGTTTGACGACGCCGGCTTTCATTGGGCGCAGTCCGCCGCGGTGCAATACCACGCGGCGGCACCAATGCCGACCTCGCGGTCGGCAATTCGCCAGTTGGCGACAACGACGTCGGCGGCGGCAATGTGGGCGCTGCCTCTAGCTGCCGGGTGGGCAATTCCGTGGCCGGTGCCAACGGCACGACACCTGATGCTGAAGGCACTTTTTCTGCCTTTTGGCCCACATCCTTAAGCGCCTCCCGCACGATATCATCCAGAGTTTTTTCGATTGCAGGGGCAACAGGCGCGGGTGGCACCACAGGCGTTGCCACAACCGGTTCTGGC
>JAESRU010000040.1 GCA_016764455.1 Hyphomicrobiales bacterium
AGGTTTTGTGCTTTCTCGAATTCTACTCATGGACACATGCTGCCATTCCCCGCCAAAAGCGGCAAGTCAAGATTATCGGTTCTGTCGAATTTCAAATTTATTGCTGCTAGCTCAGTCGTGCAGCAATCCCATGATGCTTTTTACGTCCGTCATGATCGGCGCAGCAATTTCTGTCGCCCGCGCCGCACCGTTACTGAGAATTTTGTCGATATGTCCGGGATCAGCACAAAGACGCTTCATCTCAGCATTGATCGGGCTAAGTTTGGTAACCGCCAATTCAGCTAGCGCCTGTTTGAAGCCGGAAAATTGACCGCCACCATATTCAGCCAGCACATCATCCAGTTGCCGGTCGGCGAGAGCTGCAAAAATCCGGACCAGGTTTTCAGCTTCCGGCCGTCCTTCCAGGCCTGCCATTTCTGATGGCAAGGGATCGGGGTCGGTGCGGGCTTTGCGCACTTTCAAGGCAATTGTATCAGCGTCATCGGTCAGGTTGATGCGTGAATAATCAGACGGATCGGATTTGGACATTTTGGCAGATCCGTCACGCAACGACATGACCCGCGTTGCAGCCCCTTGAATCAATGGTTCAGGCAACGGGAAATAACCATCTTCAAAGCCATTTTTCAGAATCGAATCGGCATAATCAGAATTGAATTTCTGGGCAATATCGCGGGTCAGCTCGAGATGCTGTTTCTGGTCTTCACCAACCGGTACATGGGTTGCCCGGTAGACAAGAATATCTGCCGCCATCAAATTTGGATACGAGAACAAACCAACGGACGCGTTTTCGCGGCGTTTGCCGGCTTTTTCCTTAAACTGGGTCATGCGGTTGAGCCAGCCCATGCGTGCCACACAATTAAAAACCCAGGCCAACTCAGCATGTGCCGTGACCCGGCTCTGATTGAAAATAATGTGCTTTTCCGGATCGATACCGCTGGCAATAAACGCTGCTGTAACTTCGCGGGTATTGGCGGCCAGAGTTTTAGGGTCTTGCCAGGTGGTAATGGCGTGAAGGTCGACGACGCAATAAATGCATTCAAAATCCTGCTGAAGATCGACAAACCGGGTGATGGCACCCAGATAATTGCCGAGATGCAGGTTACCGGTCGGCTGGACGCCGGAAAATACGCGGTTTTGCGGAAACGTCATGGTCTAACCTTTGATGCAATCATTCCCGGAATTCAGCGCACCCCGCTATTCCGGCACGCGGGTTATGGCCAATCTGGCGCTTCAGCGCAAGGCGGCATCAAGACACCAGGCAAGCTTTAGCGGCGGAACAATTGCCGCTTGATCTGTGTCGGGTCGACACCTCGGGTAGCAACAAGCGCGACACCAAGAACCAAGACGCCGGATGCAATCAACGCAGCAAGGGCCAGAATGCGGACAATCAGGTTTTGGTCCACAGCAAGCCAGGGGGCAATCATCTGGATCACAATCCAAAGGGCGATGCCCATGATCAGGCTGGATATCAGGATACGCGGCAACCGTGTCTGGAGCCCGTAATCGGCACGAAAATGGCCCCGCCGGTATAGAACAAACCCCAACATACCAGCATTGATCCAGCCCGCCACACTGGTCGCAATGGCGATCCCGGTATGGCCGATATAGAAATACAAAGTAAGGCTGCCCACAATATTCACGGCAACCGAGATTGAGGCGAAAATCATCGGTGTGCGGGTATCTTCGCGTGCAAAAAAGCCCGGTGAAAATACCTTGATCAAAACAAATGCCGGCAAGCCTGCTGCAAATGCCATTAGCGGCCAAACGGTTGGCGCGGTGTCTGCCGCTGTAAACGCCCCGTGTTCAAAAAGGACAGATACAATCGGGCCGGGGATAACCATCAACGCGATTGCAGCCGGAACCGTCAGCAGCATCGATAATTCAAGCGCCCGGTTTTGAACCTGGCTRGCTTCCTGGACATTGCCAGAGCGCAATTTGCGCGACAGATCAGGGAGCAGCACGATCCCGATGGCAACGCCAACAACCCCCAGCGGCAGTTGGTAGATGCGATCCGCATAATAGAGATAAGAGACCGCGCCCGCCTGCAATGTCGCGATCATCGTACCGATCAACAAATTGATCTGGGTAATGCCACCCGCAATAATTCCAGGCACCCCGAGCCGGATTAAATCCCGGACGCCGGGCGTCATGCGGGGCCAACCAATTGTTGGCGCCATGCCGCTTTTGCGAACCACGCGCCACAGCATGGCAAGTTGTAATAACCCTGCCGCACTAACGCCCCAGCTCAGGGCTTCGCCCGCACCCGGGGTTTGATGGGCATCCATATAAAGCAGGAAACTCAAAACCGCGATCAACACGATATTCAGCAAAATTGGCGCGGCGGCGGCAGCAGCGAATTTCCCCATGGAATTCAACATGCCGCTTAAAAGCGCTACCAGGGATATGGCAAACAGATAGGGAAACGCGATCCGGGTCAGCAACACTGCCAGATCAAATTTTTCTGGATCTTCGACAAATCCCGGTGCGATAACCACCATCAACCAGGGCATGAAAATTTCAGCAAGCGCCGTCACAATTAGCAATGCCGCCAGCAATACATTCAGGGCTTCACCGGCAAATTGACGGGCAACATGTTCGCCTTCGCCTTCATAGCGTTTGGCGAAAAGCGGCACAAAGGCCGCATTAAATGCGCCTTCCGCAAATAACCGACGAAACAGGTTTGGAAACCTGAAGGCGACAAAATAGGCGTCAGCCACAGCCCCGGTCCCCAGAATATTGGCGATCAGGATGTCCCGGCAAAATCCAAGAACCCGGCTTGCCATCGTAAACCCGCCAACGGTCGCAAAAGAACGAAGCATGCTCATAAAGCAACACCTGATCGGGCAACGGAACAGGCCCCATCTGCATGGAGGCGGAGGGGCCTAGTTCGCATTGGAATGCTCCGGTGTTTTGCGGGCTTTCCGCTTTGTCTTGCCAAGCAGCGCCAGAAGCGTCGTCTTGATCCGGTCCTGGCGGGTTTTTGCAAAAACCTTCTGCCCGGTAAGATCGGTAACATAAAAAACATCCACAGCGCGTTCACCATAGGTCGCCACGTGGGCGGAAATAATGTTCAGATTAAGGTCGGACAAGGCCGTTGTCAGATCATAAAGAAGGCCAGACCGGTCGATGCCATTGACTTCGATGACAGTCGCCTTGTCGGACCAATTGTTGGTGATCATCACCCTGGGTTCAACGCGGAACGCTTTCAGCCTGTCTCTGACCCCGTCCCGGCTGGCAACAATATCCGGCAGGCGCACCTTGCCTGCCAACGTGGTCTCGATGGTTTCCGCTATCCGGCTGCCCCGGCGCAATTCGTCGTCGGTTTCGGAAAATTCCCGGTTGACGAAAATTGAATCGAGCGCCATCCCGTCGCGGGTTGTGAAAATCGTCGCGCCTGCGATATTGGCCCCGGCAGAGGCGCAAGCGCCCGCAATGATTGACAGCAAGCGCGGATGATCCGGCGCATAAATCGACAATTCGGTAATATCCTGAAAGGCGTCCGTATTGGCGATACTGGCAAGCGGCCGGTTTTCCCGCATCGCGCTTCGCACAAGCCCGGCGTGGACCCGCTTGCGGGACAAGGATACGTTCAACCAATAAGCCGGGTAATGGCGCTCCAGATAAGGCGCGATTTCTTCTGCGCTCCAGCCATCTTTCATCAACCCATCGTTCAATTCTGTCTGCGCCGCGTCCAACCTGTCCTGATGGCTGATCAGGGATTGGCCTCCATCGAGTATCCGCAACACCTGATAATAAAGGGTGCGCAGCAACTGGCCTTTCCAACCATTCCAGACGCCCGGACCAACGGCCTTGATATCGACCACGCTTAGAATCAGAAGCAACTTCAAATGTTCCGGGCTTTGCACGATATCGGCAAAATCCTGAATTGTTTTCGGGTCGTTCAAATCTCGCGACTGGGCGAATTCGCTCATCACCAGATGTTTTTCAACAAGCCATGCGACCGTCTCGGTTTCAGCAGCACTCAGGCCCAGTCTTGGGCCGATTTTGCGGGCAATCTTTCCCCCCGCGATAGAATGGTCTTCGGGTCGGCCCTTGGCGATATCGTGAAGCAGCACCGCCATATACAGAACCCGAATATTTTCCAGTTGCTGGATAATTTCATGGGACAGCGGGTGCTCGTCCTGCAAATTGCCTTTTTCGATATCGGACAGGATCCCGATTGCCCGGAGCAGATGCTCATCGACGGTGAAATGATGATACATATTGAATTGCATCATGGAGACGATGCGACCGAAATCCGGGATGAACCGACCAAGAATACCGATCTCRTTCATGCGCCGCAAAATTGCTTCGGGTTGGCGGCCCGGAGACAGAATTTCCAGAAACAACCGATTTGCTTCCGGRTCTTTACGCAGATTTTTATCAACCAGTTTCAGCGACCGGCGAGCAAGACGAATGACGTCAGGGTGGAATAACAAATCGCGTTGATCGGCAAGATGAAACATCCGGATTAGGTTGACCGGGTCATCGCGAAAAACTTTGTCATGCTCGACCGCCAGCCGGTTGAGTTGGCGCACAAACCCCGGCGCCTTTTTGAACGGCCGGTCGCGCAGGCGGCGGAACGGGCCAACCAGGCGGCTCAACCTGCCGGTCGTTTTGACATGCTGCATTTCCAGCCCGGCACAAAGGGTGCGGGTGAGATCGCCGATTTCCTTGGCGATCAGGAAATAATGCCGCATGAAGCGTTCTACATCGCGCACGCCCGGATGTTCGGTATAGCCAAGACGGATGGCCATTTCCTGCTGGACATCGAAGGTGAGGCGTTCTTCCGCACGGCCCATGAGAAAATGCAGGTGGCAGCGCACAGTCCAGAGAAATTCGTCGCATTTTTTAAACCGGCGATGCTCGGCGATTGTAAAGACGCCAGCCTTGACCAATTCTGAAATTTTCTCGACCCGGTAATAATATTTGCCGATCCATAAAAGCGTATGCAGATCGCGCTGGCCACCCTTGCCATTCTTGATATTTGGCTCAACCAGATACCGGGATTCACCGGATTTTAGATGCCGCACGTCACGTTCAGCCAGTTTGTCCGCGATAAATTCAGCGCCGGTACCTTTCACCACCTGCTTGTCAAAGCGGTCTTTGAGATCGCTGTACAATTCCATGTCGCCCCAGATGAAACGGGCTTCGAGGATCGAGGTTTTGATGGTGGTGTCGGTGCGGGCGAGCCGAATACAATCTTCAATTGTCCGGGTGGCGTGGCCAACCTTCTGGCCCATGTCCCAAAGCATATAGAGAATATATTCAGTGACGCTTTCTCCCCATGCGGTTTGTTTAAAGGGCAGCAAAAACAGCAAATCGATATCAGACCCCGGCGCCAGGGTGCCCCGGCCATAACCGCCAACAGCGACGATGGCAATCCGCTCGCCAGCGGTCGGATTGCGAACCTGATAAACATGGGTTTGCGCAAAATCGTAAATAACGCTGATCAGTTCGTCTTCAAGCCGAGAGATAAATTTGGCGCAGGCTGATCCATCCCCGTCTTCTTCGAGCCAGCGGCGGGCTATCTGGCGACCATCTTCAAGGGCATCTTTGAGACATTGCAATACCGCTTGACGGACAGTGCTATCGCCGCCCCGTGTATTGGTGGCCAATGCGGTCAAGGTTTCCCGCAGCTGTGTGGCATCCAGGATGTCGCCAAAATTCCGGCTGGTCTTCTTCATTTGCCGCCCCCGGAATTGCTTCCATCGCTGGCACTGTGGATTTTCTTTAAATCATACAATGTTTCGAGCGCCTCGCGCGGGGTTAGATTATCCGGGATTAAGGCGTCAAGCTGAGCCGCAATTTCGCGCAAAGCCGGATTAATGGAGGATGTGGGTACGGGTGCTGCCACGTTGGCAGCAAAAAGCGGTAAATCTTCCGTCAGTCTGGCGCCGGCGCCGGCCTGATCACCGGATTCCAGTTCCGCCAAAATGTCCCCGGCCCGGGCAACAACGGAAGCTGGAAGGCCCGCCAGCCGCCCCACCTGGATACCATAAGACCGGTCAGACGCGCCCGGCACAACCTCGTGGAGAAATACCACGTCGCCCTGCCATTCCTTGACCTTCATGGTGGCGTTCTGCAACCGGGGAAGGGTTGCCGTGAGGCTGGTCAATTCGTGATAATGGGTGGCAAAAAGTGCGCGGGAACAATTCACTTCGTGTAGATGCTCGACCGTAGCCCAGGCGATTGAGAGGCCGTCAAAAGTCGCTGTACCGCGCCCGATTTCATCCAGAATAACAAGCGATTTGGGCCCGGCCTGGTTCAGGATCGCTGCTGTCTCAACCATTTCGACCATGAACGTAGAGCGGCCCCTTGCCAGATCATCCGACGCCCCGACCCGGCTGAACACCCGGTCAACAATACCGATCCGGGCCACCTTTGCTGGAACAAATGACCCCATCTGGGCAAGGATTGCGATCACGGCATTTTGCCGCAAGAAAGTTGATTTACCAGCCATGTTGGGGCCTGTCAGCAACCAGATAGCACCAGCATTATCGGTGTCGTCGCTATCCCCGGCGCTTGCGCCTAAATCAATATCGTTGGGTATGAAAACGTCGCCGGATTTTTTGAGCGCCGCCTCAACAACAGGGTGACGACCACCGGAAATTTCGAACCTTGTGGATTGGTCAACCTCCGGGCGGCACCAATTTTCTGTTCTAGCCAGTTCGGCAAGCGCCACCTGACAATCCAGCGCCGCCATAGCATCCCCGACAATTTTGATGGTGTCGGCGATTGCCAAAGCCTGGCCCTGCAACGCTTCAAAAATACCATTTTCAATTGCCTGGGCGCGTTCAGCCGCCGCCGCGATCCGGGATTCCAACTCGCCCAACTCAGTTGTGGTGAAACGTGTCGCGCTGGCCAGTGTCTGGCGATGAATATAGGTTTCGTTGAGAGGCGCCGCCAGCATCCGGTCGCCGTGCTGGGTCGGCACTTCGACAAAATATCCAAGCACATTATTGTGCTTGATCTTGAGGGCCCTGATTTCAGTCGCATCCCGGTAGGTTGTCTGGAGTGCGGCGATAACTTTGCGGCTTTCATCTCGAAGCGCGCGAGCCTCATCAAGCGCCGCGTCATGACCGGGACGAATGAACCCGCCATCACGAACAAAGGCTGGTAATTCTTGGCCAAGCGCTGCGTCCAGAGCCGCTTCAAATTTGACCAAAGTATCTGGGTCAGCACCAACGAGGCCGACAAGGATTTCGGCAATATGCATGGGCGGGGGTGTTAGCCCGGGAGCATTCTTGAAACGCAGTCGCAGATTTGCTGCCGCCCGGATTCCATCGCGCAATGCACCAAGATCACGCGGGCCGCCACGTTGCAAAGCCAGCCGCGACAGCGCCCGGGCAAGATCTGCCGACGCCGCCAGGTCCTGGCGCACCAAATCACGCAAATTGTCCTGTGCTGCAAAATAAGAAACCCCATCAAGGCGGTGGTTTATATATTCGGCTTCTGTCGACGGGCTCGCCAACCAACTCGCCAACGTTCTGGCCCCGGCCGGCGTCACCGTACGATCGATAACCGCAAACAGGCTCCCGCGCGGGTCTCCGGCGGTAGAGCGGAACAACTCCAGATTAATTCTGGTGGCCGGGTCAATTTCCATAACGTGACCGGCTTGCTCCCGGCGCGGTGGCGAAATACTGGCACGCTGTCCTGCCTGGGTTGCATCGATATAAGCGATGAGGGCACCACAGGCAGCTAGTTCGGCGCGGGTATAGGCGCCAAATGAATCCAGCGTTGCGATATTGAAATAGTCGCTGAGTTTTTTGGAAGCAGAGGACGAATCAAAATAATCCGGGGTCAGAGGCACAACCGGAATTTCATCCCCGTTCCACAAATCGCGCCATTCGGGATCTTCATACAATGGCTCGGAGATCAATACTTCGCTGGCATCCAGCCTGGATAAATCAGACGCGATGCGGTTTTTGTCGGTGGCCATGACCCTGAACGAACCAGTGGAGAGATCAAGCCAGGCAATTGCCGCGGCATTGGCGTCATTGCCAGCGCGGATATGGGCGACGGCTGCCAGGAAATTATTGCGTCTTGCGTCCAGCAGAGAATCTTCGGTCAAAGTTCCCGGCGTTACCAGCCGCACGACGTCGCGCTTAACAACGGATTTCGGGCCACGTTTCTTGGCTTCTGCCGGATTTTCAAGCTGTTCGCAGACCGCGACCCGGTGACCGAGCCGGATCAGTTTTTGCAGGTAATTGTCGGCTGCATGGACAGGAACACCGCACATGGGGATATCGTGGCCCTTATGTTGGCCGCGTTTGGTGAGCGCGATGCCAAGCGCCCGGGACGCCACTTCGGCATCCTGGAAAAACATTTCGTAGAAATCACCCATCCGATAAAACAGTAGACTGTCAGGGTTATTGGCCTTGATTTCAAAAAACTGGGCCATCATCGGCGTCACCTTGGATGATGGCATTTTTACAGCTTTGGTAGCATTTTCACCTGTTGCTTGTGCGGGGGAACCGGACACAGATGCATCTTCCTCAATCGGCACCGGAGCCAGTTTAGCAGTTTCCATCCTTAAACCGGCCCTTTCCACTTTGCAGTCCACTTTGCAGTTTGCCATCCAAACAGGCCTCGGTTTGGGACCCTACGCACAGATAACTTGTCGGCAGCGATGCCACGTCCTAATCTAGCGGTTTGCCGGAGCGCTTCCAAGGCGCAAGCTGGTGTAACCAACAGAATTGCGACAGATATTTCATGGCTACCGAATTCGATTCACCGGGATCCCGGCCCACATTTACCGATCAGGACGCCCTTAATTTCCATCATCACACCAAACCGGGCAAGCTGGAAATTGTGCCGACCAAGCCAATGGCGACCCAACGCGATTTGTCGCTTGCTTATTCTCCAGGCGTCGCAGTTCCCGTCCAAGCCATCGCCGACGATCCGGCACGTGCCTATGATTATACCATCAAGGGTAACATGGTGGCGGTTATTACCAACGGCACTGCTATCCTTGGCATGGGCAATCTTGGGCCGCTCGCCTCCAAACCGGTGATGGAAGGCAAGGCCGCTTTGTTCAAGCGGTTTGCTGATATTGATTCGATTGATTTGGAGGTTGATACCGAAAATGTGGATGAATTTATCAATTGCGTTCGCTATCTGACACCCGCATTCGGTGGCATCAATCTGGAAGATATCAAGGCGCCCGAATGTTTTATCATTGAAGAACGGTTGCGCGAACTTGCCGATATTCCGGTTTTTCATGATGACCAGCACGGCACGGCGATCATTGTTGCCGCCGGTCTGATCAATGCGCTTGACCTGACCGGGCGCGATATCAAGAAAACCAAACTCGTCTGCAACGGCGCCGGTGCTGCTGGTATTGCCTGTCTTGAACTAGTCCGGTCGATGGGATTTCCGGTTGAGAATATTATTTTGTGCGACACCAAAGGCCCTATCTACAAGGGCCGTGCTGAGGGCATGAACCAATGGAAATCGATTTTTGCATCCGACACCAAAGCCCGCACACTGGCTGAAGCGGTGGCAGAGTCCGACGTGTTTTTCGGTCTCTCGGCCAAGGGAGCACTGACGTCTGAAATGGTATTGTCGATGGCCGACAAGCCGATCATTTTTGCCATGGCCAACCCGGACCCGGAAATCACCCCGGAGGAAGTTGCCGCCGTGCGCGACGATGCCATTATGGCGACCGGGCGTTCTGATTATCCAAACCAGATCAATAATGTGCTTGGTTTTCCGTATATTTTTCGCGGCGCGCTGGATGTGCGGGCCCGTGCGATCAACGAAGAAATGAAAATTGCCGCAGCGCACGCCCTGGCTGAACTGGCACGTGAAGATGTGCCGGACGAAGTGGCGATGGCGTATCAGGGCAGCCGCCCGCGCTATGGGCCTAACTACATTATTCCAATGCCGTTTGATCCAAGGCTGATCAGCCGGGTCTCGCCAGCGGTGGCGCAAGCCGCCATGGAGACCGGCGTTGCCGGCAAGCCGATTGTGGATATGGAAGCCTATGTTGAGCATTTGAGTGCCCGACTGGACCCGATCGCCGGCACCCTGCAAAGCGTCTTTGCCAAAGTGCGCCGCCAACCAAAGCGCGTGGTATTTGCCGAAGGTGAAGAAGAACAGGTTATTCGTGCCGCATATATTTTCGCCAGTTCAGGGTTGGGAAAACCAATTCTGATTGGCCGGGAAGACCAGATCCGGGAAAAAATGGCCGATCTCAATCTGGAACCGGGAGACGATATCACGATCCAGAATGCGGCACTTTCAGATCGCACCGAAGAATATTCAAATTACCTTTATGCCCGGCTTCAGCGACGCGGGTATTTGCGCCGCGACTGTGTCCGTCTGATCAATACCGACCGCAATTATTTTGCCGCCTGTATGATTGCAACCGGGGACGCAGACGCTCTGGTTTCAGGAATTACCCGACCCTACGCGGTCGTGCTCAAGGATATCCGCAAGGTCATTGATCCCAAACCCGGACACCGGGTGATCGGGTTATCGATCATTTTATCGAAGGGCCATACGGTCCTGGTCGCTGATACCACGGTTCACGACATGCCGACCGCTGAGGAGCTGGCAGATATTGCTGTAGAGGCGGCGGGTGTCGCGCGGCGGCTTGGRTAYGARCCCCGYGTCGCGTTRCTGGCCTATTCCACWTTCGGYTATCCMGCCGGRGAACGYTCGGASCATGTACGCAAGGCTGTYAAAATTCTGGAYAGCCGGAAKGTCGATTTTGAATATGACGGTGAAATGGCYGCYAATGTGGCGCTCAATGTGAASACCATGGCGGCYTATCCGTTYTGYCGYCTGACCGGCCCGGCAAATGTKTTGATCATGCCRGCRTTYCATTCRGCCAGYATTTCMACMAACATGCTCCAGGARCTGGGCGGCTCTACAATTATCGGGCCGCTATTGGTCGGGCTGGATAAATCTGTTCAAATCGTTCCGCTTGGCGCGCAAGATACCGATCTGGTGAATATGGCGGCGTTGGCCGCCTATAATGTCAGCGGCTGAGCTGACATTCGGTTTTCAAGATCACAGCCAGGTCTGAATTAATTCGCGTTGGCCAGTTTATCCTTGTGGCGGTAATGATTGGCGTAGCGCGCCTTGATGTCTGCCACCGGCAGGATGATTAATACATCGGTGGTGCCAAATTGATGATCCACCACAGCGCCGTCGCCGATATAGGCACCGGCCCGCAGATAGCCCTTGATTTGGGGCGGCAGGGTGCGCAAGACCTGTCTTGGATTGATCTTATCTTTGGGGATCATGTTCATATCGACCCGGTGATGGGCATGGGCACTTGCCCGCCATTGCGGCGGTGGTTTTCCGAAATGATGCAAAAAACTCAATTGCTCAGAAAGCTTGTCCGGGTCAGTGCCGGTCAGGCTGGCGCACCCAACCATCACATCGAGATTGTGCCGGTTGACGTATGACCAAATGCCCTGCCAGAGCAATTCGATGGTCGATTTGGTGCGGAATTCCTTCATCACGCAAGAACGCCCCACCTCAAGAAATTTTGTCTCCGGACCATGACGCTCGATCAGGGGCGCCAGGTCGAATTCGTCCTGGGAATAGAAACCCGAAAACTCCTCTGCCATATCCTGACGCAAGAGCCGGTAGGTTCCCACGACCCGCGACTTTCTACCCCACGGCAAACGGCTGAACTGGTTACCTGATGTGGCATGCTCAAACACCATCAAATGGTCGCAAATTTTGTCAAATTCGTCTTCATCGCGGCGGGTCAGTCGGGCCATGCGGCTGGGAATGGCGGACATTTCTTCAAAGAAGATCTTGTAGCGCAAATGCTCGGCGCGGCGGATATCGAGAAGGTTGCGTGCCAGGCGAACTTCCATTGTGCCGTGGCGGGCAAAGGCTGTGCCTGCCGCCACTTGACCTGTGCGTTTGTTCATCGACGGGTAATTGCGGCGAACCGGAAACATTCAAGCGCCTTTCTGAAATGAGGGTTGCGCGAATCGCACACAGGCATTTGAAAACAAGGTTTTCATGAACCGCCACCTCCAGATTTTCAGTTGGCATCATAGCCGCTAACTTGAACCATTGTGGATTATCGGTACCACAAAACCCATTGAATCCGGTTCAATATTTTGAGCCAAAATTTCATCACCATTCTTGAAACAGATTTTGATGATGGAATTATGACACGTTGCMTGGGAATTTCCGGGACAGGAAAATGTTGTAAATTCTGAAAATATTGGAATTTCTAATGAAGGTTTGAGCCTGTCGCTGTGGTTGAACGTCCAGACCAGGTACCGGCCACCTTTTCCAAGTCTTCCGCATCAAACGGCTTGGACAGATAATCATCCATACCAGCCATCAGGCAAGCTTCACGGTCTTCCGAAAATGCACTCGCGGTCAGTGCTATGATAGGAACCGCACCGGGACCATTTCCAGTTTCGCCATGGCTAAGCGCCCGGATGCGGCGGGTTGCTTCCAGGCCGTCCATTTCCGGCATGTGGATATCCATGAAAACCATGTCATATCCGTCTTTTGCACCGTCACCCGACATTTCCTTGGTGCCCGTTGAAATGGCTTCAATTGCGGCAACCGCTTCGCGCCCGTTGATCACATGATCGACCTCGTAGCCGACCCGCTGGATAACGGCCTTTGCCACGCGGGCATTGATTTCATTGTCTTCGACCAACAATATGCGGCCATTGCCAAGTTTTTGCGGTTTTCCGGCATTTTCCGGATCGGTTGTTTGGGTACATTTCGGTTCGATATCCTGACCGATAATCTGGGTGAACAAGGATTGGGGTCGGATCGGTTTTATCAAATATCCATCGAAACCAAGTTCTCCCAATTGGCTGAGATCGTGCCGCTCGGCGGCCGTCAGCAGCGCCAATGTTCTTACATCCTGCTTGTCATTTCCGTCGGCGAGCAGGGAAGACATTTCTTCGGCAGCCAGCATATCGCACAAAATGACCCTAACGCCGGTACGGGTGCCTTGCCATAACAGGGCGTCTGAGGGGTTGTTGAAACGACGCACGGTTGCGCCCAGGCTTTCAAGGGCGTGACGCACCCGGGGGGCTTCAATCCGGGATTCCCATACAAGCGCGATATCGTGGCCCTTCAAGGACGTCCGCTGACTATTGTCAGCGTCGGATTCTGCCACCGGAAATTCCATTTCAAAGAAGAACGTGCTGCCCGTGCGGAATTTGGACTTGACCAGCAATTCTCCGTCCATCAATTCAACCAGACGTCTGGATATGGCCAAGCCAAGGCCGGTACCGCCATGACGGCGGGTTGTTGTGGTGTCACCTTGCTCAAATTCGGTAAAAATAGTTTCCTGAGCGCTTGTCGACATGCCGATGCCGGTATCAATGACGGAAAATTTGAGTCGTACAGATTTTTCACCATCACTACCGCCGTCACCAATATGGGTGACATCGATTGCAACCCCGCCTTGCTCGGTAAATTTGATGCCGTTGCCTGCAAGATTCAGTAAAATCTGGCGAAGACGCATTTCATCGACAATCACGCTATCAGGGATGAGCGGGTCTAGTTTGGCAGCAATTTCAACGCCTTTTTCCTGGGCACGCGGTGACAATAATTCGATCACACCCTGCAATAAGTCCCCGAGCCGGACCGGCGCCGGGTCAAGCCGCAACCGGCCCGCTTCGATTTTTGAAAAGTCGAGAATTTCATCGATCAGGGTCAGGAGATTGTTGGCCGACGTTTTGACGGCGTGGGCGTAGGAGCGTTGTTCCGGTGCCATTTCGGTATCGAGTAACAAGCCAGTCATGCCGAGAATGCCGTTCATGGGGGTACGAATTTCGTGGCTCATGGTGGCCAGAAACCGAGACTTGGCGCGGTTGGCATATTCTGCCTGATCGCGGGCCGTCTCAAGGATGTCTTCGTTGGCCTTGCGAGCGGTTACATCTCTGCCAACACTCTGGATTTCTACCAGGACGCCGCCTTCATCGCGCACAGCAAAATCCTSCCRKKMRWTYYWWMKCRKTCCGGTTTCGGTGTCGATTTTCTGATCATAACTCTGTTCCTGAAGAGACGGCGAATCAGTATTTGARGATTTTTGCGTGTCCTGTTCGTGGGCCAGGATTTCCGGCTGGAATCTGGTTCCCACAAGATCATCGGCGCTTTTGCCAAATGCCCGGATCGCGGCACCATTTACAAAAGAGATGTTGCCGTCCAGAGAGCGGCGCAGCATCAGGTCATCTTGGACGTCGATCAGCCCACGATAGCGTTCTYCGCTTTCGCGTAATTCCCAATTGACGTCATTGAGTTTTTCGACCGAGCGGCGAAGCACGGTATTTTCCCCGACCACAACACTCCAATCCTGCCGGGCCTGCCAGGCAATGGCGGCTGAATAAAGAGAGGCAAAAATTGCAATCGCGGCAATGCCGGCAAGCGGCGATACCAGCCAGCTGATACCGGCAAACAACAAGCTGCCAATGGCAATACCCAAAAATTGCGGCCGGATGCGGATGGAAGACTTTTGATATTCGTCGGACGACGCCATTCCATCTGTTGCCGAAGCAATTCCGGGCTGGCTATCCTCATGGCCTGTCACATTTGATRTGATTGGATCCGTRGYGACGGGRTCCGGAGYGGCAGACTTTTCCCGCGCAAGCGGGGACACAGAAATAGATGACATAACGCAACNAAACCCAACGCAANCTRAMMRGAAMTCAACGCAACAAATGCATTAAGACCACATCAACCTTGACAAAWCMTTGACGCAGGGTGGGGCGAAACTGTGGCATTGCGGATGCAAGACCAATTTTGGGACCCGGTATTTGGCACCCGGTACAATGTGCCTCGCAAATGCTGGAACAGCCAGACATTTATCCAGGCCCTCAGGCCGCTTCGTGAAACGCGCCGATTGTGCCCCGATATCCAAGTGCTTCGGCAATTTCTGCGCCTGAAAACGAACTTCCTGCACCATCCACGTAACAGAAACCCGGGCAGCCTAAAGTGGTGATATCCACTGTCGGACACAAAGCAGGGCAAAATCGTTGGCTATCTCGGCACA
>JAESRU010000041.1 GCA_016764455.1 Hyphomicrobiales bacterium
GCGGCGACGATGTGCTGTTCGAAGCAAAGGTGATCGCTGTTCTGATCAATGCTGACGGCAAACCAAGACGCTTCCCCGAAGACCTGCGCCGCCGCATGGGTGGCTGAGAAACTACAATCGCCATGCCGTCATTCCGGTGAAAGCTGGAATCCAGCGTAATGGTGCCACGCTGGAAATCGCAAAGTCTGGATCCCGGATCGCGCAGCGGGTCATCATCGTGGTCTGTAAATCACCTAGGCCGCCGCTTGTCCGGGATGACGGGTGGGTGAGCGATCTCTCCCTTCGTCATTGCCGTGCTTGTCACGGGAATTCATTCCTTTGGCTGGTCGGCATAGACGGTGTGGGAATTTTCCGAGAACTTTCAGGTATGGCCCCCGGAACAAGTCCGGGGAGATGTTTGTGGTTGGCGCAATCTACATTCCGTCATTCCGGCGAAAGCCGGAATCCAGCTTCCTGCAACACGGTGATTGCCTCAATTCGTCTATCCCTTTCCTGCTTCGGATCGGAAATGGCCTTTATTGCCTCGATGCTCGCAACATAGATGTCCGGGAGCCTGGCCTGCACGGCACCGGCTAAAACCAGATGCTTGTACCAATCGTATGGAACGAGATTTTCGTCTATCGCGGTCGGTTTGGCGATATAGGTTGTGGCTGTTTGTTTGGCGTGGCCCGCCTGCCACACGACGAATTCGTCATCTCTGGAATAATCATGGCCTTCCGCATCATCCAGTGATTGGCGGTCTTCCAAATCAATCTCGAAGAGTGCGCCATGTACTYGCTCTCCGTCATCACTGGATTTGRCGAGGGTTGCTTTRCCGGAACCRTCCAAACCCTTTTTGTTGAAATTCAGCGCATAGCCATTGGCAAAAGCAATRCCCAGAAACGCAGCCGACGGGCATCTTTTCTGCAAGCGCTGCAAAAGCATGTTCGAGCCATAGGCGAAATATGTGAATGTTGCCATTTTGCCGACATAGCACAGGCCGGGAATTTGGCTGAAACGCGGATGGCGATCACGCTCGTCATAATTCCTCCTCACCCCCCATTTACCGTTCCTTAAGTATAAATGGCCGAAAACTGWGGCTCATTGTTGCAACCGCGAAAGGCCATCGTTTTGACAAGTTTCGTTGGCACTCAACGTGGCCTCTGGAGTGTGATGGTTGTGGGACCTGAATTCCAAGATTCCCATTGTCGCCCCCGGCTCCCCGAATGTGAACAAGGTTTTGGACCAGTTGCATCAGATAATAACAAAAACATGAGGCTTTGCGCATGATGCCGGTCGTTCTCGCCCAAACTGTTCCCGCGGTGGAACTGGGTGATTTTTCATTTTTCAACCTGTTTCTTCAGGCCCATATTGTTGTCCAGATCGTCATTCTTGGCCTGCTTTTGGCGTCGATCTGGTCATGGGCCATTGTTGTYGACAAATACATGCAGTTCGGTCGGGCGCGCCGTCAGGGCGAAAAGTTTGAGCGGTTATTCTGGTCCGGCCAGTCATTGGAAGAGCTTTATAGCTCGCTCAGTCACGGCGTAAATCACTCGCTTCCGGCGCTGTTTGTGGCTGCCATGCGCGAATGGAAACGCAGCCACGAGGGCGGCRCACGCGCCAGTGATGCCGTCAATATGCGGATCGACAAAGTGTTGAATGTGGCGATTTCGCGCGAGATGGAGCGGCTTGAAAAGCGGCTGTTGTTTTTGGCAAATGTCGGCTCGATCGCGCCATTTGTTGGTCTGTTTGGCACCGTATGGGGCATCATGACCAGCTTTCAGGCGATTGCCGTCAGCAAAAATACCAACCTGGCCGTGGTTGCGCCGGGCATCGCGGAAGCTTTGTTCGCTACTGCGCTCGGGCTGTTTGCAGCCATCCCGGCGGTGATCTTCTATAACAAATTTACCAGCGAACTGGGGCACCAGAATAATCGCCTTGAATGGTTTGCTGACGAATTCTCAACCATTCTGTCGCGGCAACTGGAAGACCGGAGCTGACCATGGCGGGCGGTTTGCAAAACCATCAAGGTGGACGCGGTGGACGGCGACGTGGCGGACGGAAATATGCCCCGATGGCCGAGATCAATGTCACRCCGWTKGTCGATGTKATGCTGGTKTTGCTGATTGTATTCATGATCGCGGCGCCGTTGCTTACAGTGGGCGTATCCATCGATTTGCCCGAGACCCGCGCCCAGCAATTGCAAGGCGACAGCGACCCGTTGACGATTTCGCTCGGGGCGGATTCTGTTATCTACCTCCAATCCACGCCGATCACGTTGGACGAATTGGTGCCTAAATTGCTTGCTATAGCTGCCAATGGTTATGACGAGCGCATTTTTGTGCGCAGCGACCGCGCCGTTAGATACGGCGAAGTGATGAAGGTCATGGGGCGGATCAATGAAGCCGGATTTCGCCGGATCGCATTGGTGACGGAACAAGAGGATCAGGGACAATAGCGTGCGTGTCGGTCTCGCCATATCTGGTGCCGCCCATGTCATCATGCTGACATGGTCAACGCTGGTTTTCCCCTCTGCCGAAGTGTTTGAGGTGGAAGCGGTGCAAAGCCTGCCGGTTGATATTATTACGGCGTCTGAGTTGACCCGGATTTTGGCTGGAGAAGAAGACGCACCGGAAGCTGAACCGGACGCCCCGGCGGTTGCTGAAACCGTGCCCGAACCTCCGACGCAAACAGCAGCCTTACCGCCAGAGCAGACGCCGCCTGCGCCCGAACCAATTCCAGAACCGACCCCGGATGTTGCAGCCGAGCCTGCGCCCACTCCGGAACCAGAGCCAGAACCAGAACCGGTTGCGGAACCCACGCCTGAGCCTGAACCCCAACGCGTTGTGATCAATACCGACGCCATGCAGATGCCATCCTTCAGGCCGCGTCCACCGCGCCGGGCGGAGCCTGCCCGGGAACAGTTTGATGCGGACCGGATTGCGGCGTTGCTGGATAAATCACCCGAGAATGAGCGCCAGCGCCAGCAAAATGATAGCCAAAGCGACCAGCCCGCGACACGCGGCCAATCGGGCGGGAGTGATAACACTATGTCGATCAGCGAYATTGATTTGTTGCGGCGGCAAATTTCACGCTGCTGGAGCCCGCCGGTCGGGGTGCGCGGTGCGGAAGATTTGACGGTTGCCATTCGCATGACCTTGCGCCGCGACGGCAGCTTGAGCGGRCCACCACAAGTGGATGGCAGCATCAATGGAAATATCGAGCGGGTGGCGGCGGAAAGTGCGCTGCGTGCCGTGCGTCGTTGTGCGCCATATCAATTGCCACCAGAAAAATATGAAACTTGGCGGGATATTCGGGTAACATTTGATCCGCGCCAGATGTTGGGTGGGTAATTTATGAGTATGCAAAGTACAGGAGTGGCGTCGATGGAAGCGGGTAATATCAGCCGGGCGGGGCGGATATGCATTTGGCGCCGGATATGTCTGGTGCCGTTTGCAATCATCTTTGCACTTGCCGGTTTTGTTGTGCAGTCTCAGCCAGCCCATGCGGTTCTTGAAATCAACATTACCGAAGGCGTGGTGGAACCATTGCCAATTGCATTGTCGCAATTTATCGATGGCTCGTCCGGGCTTGGCGATACGGCGCGCAATATCAACGATGTGATTTCCGCCAACCTGATCCGGTCCGGATTGTTCGCGCCCATTGACCCGGCGGCCTTTATCGAGCGCATCGAGAATATCGATCTGGCCCCGCAATTTGATGATTGGCGCAAGATCAACGCCCAGGCTCTGGTGACCGGRCGGGTGACGCTGCAAAATGACGGGCGGTTACGTACCGAATTCCGGCTGTGGGATATCATCGCCAACGAACAAATGACCGGCCAGCAATTTGTCACCAATACAGATAATTGGCGTCGGGTCGCGCATGTTATTTCGGATGCGATTTACGAACGCCTGACCGGGGAAAAAGGCTATTTTGATACTCAAATTGTTTTTGTCGAAGAAACCGGTCCMAAAGACGCCCGGGTCAAGCGGCTGGCGCTGATGGACCAGGATGGTGCCAATATGCGCTACCTGACCAATGGATCTGATCTGGTTTTGACGCCGCGCTTTAGCCCTTCGAACCAGGAAATCACCTACATGTCGTATGGCGACGGGTTTCAGCCGCGGGTCTATCTGCTCAATATCCTGACCGGTGAGCGCGGCATTGTTGGGGATTTTCCCGGCATGACATTCAGCCCGCGTTTCTCGCCCGATGGCCAGCGGATCATCATGAGCCTGCAAACCGGCGGCAATACGAATATCTAYACKATGGATTTGCRMAGCCGGCGGACRACCCGTYTGACCAAYACGGCGGCGATTGATACCGGGCCKTCTTTCTCRCCKGATGGKGGMCGRRTCACWTTTGAATCTGATCGSGGYGGGGTTCARCAAATYTAYGTGATGARCGCCGATGGYACCAACCAGCAGCGRATATCGTTTGGCCAGGGGCGCTACGGCACGCCGGTTTGGTCGCCGCGCGGGGATCTGATCGCTTTCACCAAAGTTGTGCAGGGCCGCTTTCTGATCGGGGTTATGCGCCCCGATGGCAGCGGCGAGCGGATTTTGACCGAAGGTTTCCATAATGAAGGTCCAACTTGGGCGCCGAATGGCCGTGTACTGATGTTTTTCCGTGAAATTCCAGGTGCCGATGGTGGTCCGCAAATATGGTCGGTTGATCTGACCGGGCGCAACGAACGCCGGGTCGGGACGCCTGCATTTGCGTCTGATCCGTCCTGGTCACCGTTAACCAATTAGAGTTTCCATTGCTTTACAGGCACGAGTGGATATAGGTTCGCCACCTGATGCAGGCGGCAGAGAAGTATTGAAGAGCCGGACAGAAAATAATCGCCGCCAACTTTGTTGTGGTGGAGGTTTGACCGGCGATATCGAGGAGAAGTTTATGTCTTACGGGTCTGGCCCAAAAATATTTCGGGCTCTGTTTATCGTCTTTGCCATGATGTTTATGGCGGCTTGCTCAAATAGCGGTCAGGATGGGCTGGATGGCTCGCTGACCAGAGCTGAACCGGGTACCGCTCAGCATTTTGTGGTGACAGTCGGCGACAGGGTGTTTTTCCAAACCGATAGCACCAGCCTGACAGATGCGTCGAAGGTGACGCTCGCCAAGCAGGCTGAATGGCTGAACAAATATCCGACTTATTCGATCCTGATCGAAGGCCATGCAGATGAACGCGGGACGCGCGAATATAATCTGGCCCTGGGCGCACGTCGTGCCACGTCAACCCGGAATTATCTGGTTAGCCGTGGTGTATCGGCAAGCCGGTTGCGCACAATTTCCTTTGGTAAGGAACGCCCGGTTGCGGTATGCGATGATATTTCCTGTTGGTCACAAAATCGCCGTGCAGTGACGGTACTTGAAGGCCAGAACAGCGGTTAGGCCGGTTGATGGATGGCCGCTGGCAAATCTTAATCGAAGGTGAGCATTGGTCTACCATGACATTATCAAGGTCAATTTTTAGAAACATGAAACTGCGCTTGCCGCTGGCCGGAGCATTGCTGCTTTGCGGCATGTTGTGGCTGCCGGGCAGCCCTGCATTGGGCCAGTCCCAAACCGATCTGATTTTTTTGCAAGACCGGATCAGCCGTTTGGAAAGCCAGATCCAGTCGCTGCAAAATCTGCGTGGTGGCGGGGGCGCGGTTGCTGGTGGCAATGCGGGCAGCGCGTCGATTGCTGTCAGGCTCGATGGCATCGAAGAGCGGTTGCGCAATCTGACCGGCCTTGCCGAACAAAATGCACATCAACTTCGCCAACTCGAAGACCGCATGCGGCGAATGGCGGAAGATACCGAATTCCGGTTCCAGGAACAGGGCGCGGTGGGCGGCAGCCTGTCTCAGGCGCCTGTCAGACAAAGCTTCAACACCCAGCCCTTGCCGCCAGCATCAACCAGTTCGGCTACAATCAGGCCCAACTCGCTTGGGACGTCGCAAGGAACATTGGGTACGCTCCAGGGTGGACCGATCAATATCAACCCGATTGTGCAGTCCGGGCCGATTGGACAGTCTGGACCGATTTTGCAATCGAATAATTTCCAACTGCAAAATCAAAATGCCGGACAGGTGCCGTTTGGGGTGTCTGTTGATCCGCGTGGCGCTTATGATATCGCCTATGCCTATATTCTTCAGCGGGATTTCGATGCCGCCGAAGGCGCGTTTAGCGGGTTTCTGCGGGATCATCCAAATAGCGAATTGGCGGGCAACGCCAAATATTGGCTTGGGGAAACTTTTTTCGCGCGTAGCCAATTTCGCTCAGCAGCGGACGCATTTCTGAAAAGCTATACCGAGCATCGTTCTGGCCGGAAAGCACCGGATTCCTTGTTGAAACTTGGCATGTCGTTGCAGCAGCTTGGACAAACCAGCGCTGCCTGTTCAACATTTGCTGAATTGATCGGCAATTATCCAAATTCAGGCGATATACGGGCGCGGGCGATACAAGAGCAGCAAAGCGCCCGCTGCTAAAGATTTCAGGCGTCAGGCAGGCACAACATGAAACCCTTAGGCGATACCGAGGTTGCGACCCTTCTGGCCCCTTTGCGAGGGGCGGATAAGGTCGCGCTTGCGGTCTCGGGCGGGATGGATTCCATGGCTTTGTTAGCGCTTGTGGCGCGGGCAAAAAAGATTTGGGGGRATGGTCCTGAAATCACTGTCCTGACCGTCAATCACGGATTGCGCCCGGAGGCCGATCAGGAAACCCGGTTTGTTGCCAAGACCGCTGATGGATATGGGTTTTCATGTCGGATTTTGACTGCTGATCAAAAGCTGTCAGGCGGCAATATCCAAGCGTCAGCCCGCGATATGCGGTACCGGCTGATGTGCGACGCGTGTCATGAATTTGGCGCTGAAACTCTGGTTACCGCGCACCATCTGGAAGATCAGGCAGAGACATYTTTGTTGCGTCTGGCGCGGGGTAGTGGCGTTGACGGGCTCGGGGCGATGGCGTCTGAAACCAGGCTTTGGGGCATCAATCTGGTACGACCGCTTTTAGGAATTTCCAAAGCGCGGCTCAGGGCTTGCCTCGATTCAGAAAGTGAATGGATCGAGGATCCGAGCAACAAGAACACCGCTTTTGACCGGGTAAAAATTCGCAATCTCGCGCCTCAATTGGAAGAACTCGGGCTAACCCCAATCGGGTTGGCTGAGACCGCTCTGCGGATGCAAGACGCCGCYAATGTGTTGGAGCAGGTGGCGGATGACCTGGCGGCGCGGGCGGTTAAAATTGACCCGGCCGGGCATTGTGTTATTTCGCGCAAGGAATTTTGCAAGGCGTTACCTGATACGCGGCACCGGCTATTGTCCCGGTGTTTGACCGCAATTGGCGGCAAGGTCTATCGCCCACGAATGAAGCGGCTTCGCGATCTCATGGGAACGATTGTTTCTGGCGTTGAAAATAGCCGTACCTTGTCGGGATGCCAGATTGCGATAAGCGGTGAGAAAATTGATATTTGGCGGGAAACAGGTCGCCAAGGGATAAGCGAATTGGTTCTCTCCCCCGGCGACATAAAAATCTGGGATGGCCGGTTTCGGGTCAGTTTTGATGTGAATCAGGGCCAAAACGTGACTGTGCGGGCGCTTGGCGGTGATGGCTGGCGCATGGCGCGCGGTGGCGGTGAGGCAAGTGRTCTGCCACATGGGGTCGGTCTTTGGGCCCAAACGATGGTTTCGTTCTGGCGCGACGAAAAGCTCCTTGCCGTACCGCATCTTGCGGGGTTTCCGATTCTCTCAGGTATTACGGCAGATTTTGTTGGTGGCACGCAAATTGACCCGAATTTCGGCTCWAAACCGGTRAATTAGYGGAWACGGTAACYGTATTTGAAAAAATACTGGTCTGAGGACGTAAAAATGCCTGGTTTTTCTTGGCAGACGGGGTTGTCGCACCTATCTTGTGAGTAAGTATTTGATGTAACTTCCGTCAAACATGTATCTGGCATGCATCTGGCGGACTTATCCCGGAATGAACCGGGGCGTGACAAGGGATCATAATGAACTCCAATTTCCGCAACTTTGCCCTTTGGGTAATTATCGGCCTGTTTCTGATTGCATTGTTTCAGCTGTTCCAGAGCCCTGACGAGCGGCCGGGCACGAGTGAGATCAGTTTTTCCCAGTTTTTGGCGGAAGTTGACGCTGGCAATGTGCGCGGCGTTACCATTATGGGTGAACAGATTTTAGGCCAGTATAACGATGGACGGGCGTTCCAGTCTTWYKCGCCYRATGAYCCGACCCTTGTYCAGCGCCTGAMYGAAAARGGTGTTKCGATYACSGCRMGGCCTGAAACCGAAGAAATGCCATCCCTGCTTGGCGTCCTTGTTTCCTGGTTCCCGATGCTGTTGTTGATCGGTGTCTGGGTGTTTTTCATGCGCCAGATGCAGGGCGGTGGCGGCAAAGCCATGGGATTTGGTAAATCCAAGGCGCGCCTGCTGACCGAGGCCCATGGCCGGGTTACGTTTGATGATGTGGCCGGGATTGATGAAGCCAAGGAAGACCTTGAGGAAATTGTTGAATTTTTGAAAGAGCCGCAGAAATTCCAGCGGCTTGGTGGCAAAATTCCAAAAGGGGCTTTGCTTGTTGGCCCTCCCGGCACCGGTAAAACCTTGCTTGCCCGCGCGATTGCGGGGGAAGCAAATGTTCCGTTTTTCACTATTTCCGGTTCGGACTTTGTTGAAATGTTTGTCGGCGTTGGCGCCAGTCGCGTCCGCGACATGTTTGAGCAAGGCAAGAAAAATGCGCCCTGCATTATCTTCATCGATGAAATTGATGCGGTCGGCCGCCATCGTGGTGCCGGTCTTGGTGGTGGCAACGATGAACGCGAACAGACCCTCAACCAGTTGCTTGTTGAAATGGACGGGTTTGAATCCAATGAAGGGATTATTTTGCTTGCAGCAACCAACCGTCCAGACGTGCTGGACCCGGCGTTGCTCAGGCCAGGCCGGTTTGACCGTCAGGTGGTGGTTGGCCTTCCTGATATTATCGGGCGCGAGAAAATCCTGAAAGTGCATACCCGCGATATACCGATGGCACCGGATGTGGTGCTAAAAACCCTTGCCCGGGGTACCCCTGGGTTTTCCGGTGCTGACCTTGCCAATTTGTGCAACGAAGGGGCCTTGCTGGCAGCCCGTCGCGGCAAGCGGATGGTGATGCAGCAGGATTTCGAAGATGCCAAGGACAAGGTCATGATGGGTGCCGAGCGGCGTTCCATGGTCATGACCGAGGAAGAGAAAAAGCTCACCGCGTATCATGAAGGCGGGCATGCGCTGGTGGCAATTTATCAGCCAGCCTCTGACCCAATTCACAAAGCAACGATCATCCCGCGTGGACGTGCGCTTGGGATGGTGATGCGGTTGCCGGAACGCGACCAGATTTCACTGACCCGGGCCAAGATGAAGGCTGACCTGGCTGTTGCCATGGGTGGACGGATCGCTGAAGAAATGACTTTCGGCTATGACAAGGTAACCTCTGGCGCATCAGCAGATATCCAGATGGCAACCAAATTGGCCCGGGCAATGGTCACCCAGTTTGGCATGAGCGACGTACTTGGGCCTTTGTCCTATGCGGCCAACGAGGAAGAAGTATTCCTAGGCCATTCGGTGGCACGCACCCAGTCGGTGAGCGAGGAAACTCAAAATCTTGTAGATTCCGAAATTCGCAAACTGGTTGAAGAGGGTTACGATACAGCCGGGAAAATCTTGAAAAAGCATAAGAAAAAGCTCGAAATCATTGCCGAAGGYTTGCTCGAATATGAGACCCTGTCTGGTGAAGAGATTACAGCCTTGCTGAAGGGCCACCCTCCGGTTCGTGATGAGGGCGATGACGGACCGCCTGCGCGTTCGTCGATGGTACCTGATTCCGGCAAAGGAAAATCTGGGAAAGATTCTGGAACCGAAGGCATGGAGCCTCAACCCCAAACCTGATCAAGGATTGCTTTGATTACGCGAAGAATTTGACGGGGATAATATGAACGGCAGACTTTATCTGCGCCCCGTTGGGCTTCTTTATGGCGACATTGCCCTTGCCGCCATTGCTGGCGGCAAGGGCTTGTCGCTTGCAGGCAGCGGCGTTGCTTTCACACATTTTGATGCATTTACCGGGCACCGCAACGACGAAAACAGAACTTTGTTGGCAGCGCCAGACCTTGCCAAAAGTGATGATCCCGCAATCATTCGATGGATTGAGCAGATATCTGGACCGCGAGTGCAATTTGCGGGCATTTCGCTCGACCAGCCGCGTTTGATGGGGATTGTCAATGTCACGCCAGACAGTTTTTCTGACGGCGGAAAATATGCGTCCGGGAAAACAGCGATCCGCCAGAGCCGTCTGCTTGCAGCGGAAGGAGCGGATATCATTGATATTGGCGGCGAATCTACCCGTCCTGGTGCCGAAGACGTTTCAGAAGAAGAAGAGTATAGCCGGGTCATTCACGTTGTTGAAACTTTAAGCGGCGAAGGCGTTCGGGTCTCGATCGATACCCGTCGGGCAAATATAATGAGCGCCGCACTTGAGGCAGGCGCCCAGATTGTCAACGATATTTCCGCTCTCCAATTTGATGCCGGCAGCGCTGCGATTGTGGCGAAAGCCCAATGCCCCGTCATCCTTATGCACGTTAAGGGTGAACCGAAAACGATGCAAAATAACCCCCAATATGAAGACGTGGTGGCGAATGTTTTTGATCACCTGTTGGCGCGGGTGGAAGCAGCCGTTGAAGCCGGGATCGACCGCAGCATGATTGTAGCTGACCCTGGTATCGGGTTCGGCAAGACATTTGGGCAGAATTTGGAGCTTTTGGAATACCTGACCCTGTTTCACATGCTTGGTGTGCCAATATTGGTCGGCGCGTCCCGAAAAGGCTTCATTGGTGCGGTTACAGGGGTATCTGACGCCAGCGAGCGGGCGTCAGGTTCAGTTGGCGCGGCTCTTGCATCGGTAATGCAAGGTGTACAGATATTGCGTGTGCATGATGTGGCTGAAACCCGGCAAGCGATTGAAGTTTGGCGTCGGGCAAGCGGGTTTGGCGAAAAAAGCGTTGTTGGGGAACGCGTTTGACAGAAACGCACACAATATGTGAGCGACTTGTGTGGGCGATACGTGTTTTAAAATGACCCAAATGGGAATCAGCCAGATAGGGCTGGATATCCACGGCAAACCCGGAGCAGCAAATGGTAGAGAAAATCTTCGGCACTGACGGCATTCGCGGCGTTTCCAACAGTGATGCCATGTCACCTGAGCTTGCCATGAAAGTTGGTATGGCTGTGGGGCGGATGTTTATCCGTGGTTCCCACAAGCACCGCGTCGTGATCGGCAAGGATACCAGGCTTTCTGGATATATGATCGAATCCGCTTTAGTCGCGGGCTTTACCTCCATGGGTATTGATGTGTTTTTGCTCGGGCCTATCCCAACACCAGCTGTTGCCATGCTGACCCGCTCGCTTAGAGCCGATATGGGTGTGATGATTTCAGCCTCTCACAATAAATTTGAAGATAACGGCATCAAGTTGTTTGGGCCAAAAGGGCAAAAACTTTCCGATGAAATGGAAGGTGCAATCGAAAAATTGTTGAACGAAGACCTTTCGAATTTACGGGTTGCACCGCGCCGGATTGGTCGTGCCAAGCGTATCGATGGTGTTCATGGCCGTTATATGGAATTTGCAAAACGGACATTCCCACGCAATTTGCGCCTTGATGGCGTTCGCATCGCGATCGATTGTGCCAATGGCGCTGCCTACAAGGTGGCCCCGGAAGCGCTTTGGGAATTGGGTGCTGAAATTGCTGAAATTGGTACCTCACCAGACGGYTTCAATATCAATGATGATTGTGGGTCCACTTCCACCGAAGCCTTGTGTCGCAAGGTGCATGAAGTGCGCGCCGATATCGGGATCGCGCTCGATGGTGACGCCGACCGGGTAATTATCGTTGACGAGAAAGGCAAGGTTGTTGACGGCGACCAGTTGCTGGCAGTCATTGCACAATCCTGGTCCAAAAAAGATAGGCTCACGGCGAACGGGATTGTTGCCACGGTGATGTCAAATTTCGGGTTGCAGAAATTCCTAGAAGGTGAGGGGATGAACCTGGCGCGCACGGATGTTGGCGACCGCAATGTGGTGCAGCATATGCGTGAACACGGCTATAATGTTGGCGGAGAACAATCTGGCCATATCATTCTTTCGGATTTTTCAGCGACCGGCGACGGCCTGGTTGCGGCCTTGCAATTGCTCGCTGTTGCACGCGAAGAAGACCGGTTGGTCAGCGAGATATGTAATAAATTTGAACCTTACCCGCAGATTTTGCGCAATGTACGTTTGAATGGCGGCAAACCGCTTGAGAACAAACAGGTCAAAGAAGCTATCGATGATGGCGAGGCCGCGCTTGGGGGTACGGGCCGCATTGTTATCCGACCATCCGGGACCGAACCGCTGATCCGGGTGATGGCGGAAGGCGAAGATGTGGGATTGGTCAAAAAAGTTGTCAACGACATCGTTTCTGCCGTTGAAGCAGCGGCCTGAGCCTGACGCTTATAAAATACGTTTCATGGTATCGATAAGCYRAKMGSMAKCNTCKYTWSYRYTSYANARMTRCKRYSTKNCWCGSNTNGSAYWNCCGCKKNNACWCYCACAAAGATATTTTCCTTGGCAAGGGTCGCCGGCAGGGCGTCCGGTATGCCACCATCGACGCGCAGGCCCAGAAAATGGTTGGCCCGCAAGTGCTCCTGCTGAGATGTCAGACCCAGCGCAGCTGCTTGGTTTGCAATGTAGCGGGTTTTCTCCAGAAGTGTTTCCGCTATATTTTCAACCCCCCAATCCAGTAATTGGTCAAGTGCGGCAGCCATCATGGGCAGCAGATGGAAGCTTGCGCGCTCTCCCATATCAAAGCGGATAGCACCCGGTTGGTACTCATCTTGATAATCCACAAGGCGTTGAAAATCTTCGGAATTTTTGCGGGCAATCCAGCCTTCTTCAAGCGGAACCCCATTTTGCCATTTGGGGGCCACATACAAAAACCCGGTTGAATAAGGGCCCAGTAGCCATTTGTAGGACGCGCAAACCAGAAAATCGGGTTGTACGGATTTCACATCAATTGGCAACGCGCCACAGGACTGGGTAATATCAAGAACCAGAGCCGCCCCATGGGCCCTGGCTTTTTCGCCTACCTTGAACAGGTCGATAAGCGCACCGTCCGTCCAATGGCAATGTGGGAGCGCTATGATTGCGGTTTTGTCTCCAACAGCGTCGAGAATTGCTTTGGTCCAGTCGGTATCACCGTTGCTTGTTTGGGCATCGCCAAAAGAGATGACCCGCACGATGCCGCCTTTATCAGTTGCAAGCTTGTGCCATGGGTAAATGTTGGAGGGAAACTGATCTTCGAGAACAATGATTTCCTGACCCGGCTCAACCGGGAGGTTCTTGGTGGCGGTCGCGATCCCGTAAGAGGCCGCCGGGACCAGAGCGATGTCTGTCGGGTTGGCACCAATCATGCGGGCRCATTTGGCACGAATTGAATCTGGCCCCGTAAAAAAATCGTCGATGGTCAGCAACCAGGGCTGCTTTTTCTGGTTGATTCCGTCAAAGCCGGCCTCGGTCACCTTTGTCATCAGAGGCGACATATAGGCGCAATTCAAATAGGTGATTTCTTCAGGGATATCAAACAAGGAGCGTTGGGACGGGATCAACATAATTGTTGCAACTCAATATTRGTGGGTGTTGTTACAGGYAAWACGTGGAGAYAGGTGTTTCAAGAAACGATTCATGAATAACTATGTTTTAACATTTTTCCTTCAATAGTAACGGCAGTACGTGCTGGCAGGAAGCCGGTTACACCAGTTTGAGTATGATTGAAAGGACTTCGCAATGAGCCGTGTTTTTAGTTTTCTGCTTGTGGCTGCCCTGGTTATGTTGCCGACCATAACGACAACTGAAGCGGCCGATCCTCCCATTTATGAACCCCCGACCTATGTCCCGGAAGAACCATGTTGCGATGGCGGCAAATGGTATATTCGTGGCGATGTTGGATTTGGTGTCCATGGTACACCGGATGTCATGCAGGGGCCTGCTCTCGCTTTCCGGGAAGACTGGGCATCGACATATTCCATTGGTGTTGGCATTGGACGGCGTCTTGGACGCCATGGCCGTGTAGACGTCACTGTCGATCATCGGTTTGAATCTAATATTACCGAAATAGATACCGGAAATTTCACCGGATCAGTGGGCCTTTCTTCAACCGTTTTCCTGTTGAACGCATATTTTGATCTGACGGAATATTACGGATTTACGCCGTATATCGGCGCCGGTATTGGCGTCGCCTATCATGATTTGGGCAAGATCACCAAAAATGGTGGTCCGGTTTCTGTCATCGAAGGCGCAACCAGTTGGTCAACTGCTGCTGCCCTCATGGCTGGTGTTTCTTATGAAATCAATGCCGGATTGATGCTCGATGCCGGTTACCGGTATCTGTATCTGGGCAGGGCTGTGTCCGGCACCTTGACGGATATTGGCGTGAATACTTTTGTAACCGAATATAATGATCTTGTAGCCCATGAATTCAGGGTTGGTCTTCGTTACGAAATGGGTTGTGGCTGCTACCAGTAGCCTCCAGACCTCGCAAATTTTCTGAAAGGGCGTGCCGGAATATGGTGCGCCCTTTTTATTTGTCTGAATTTTGAAAGAATGGCGGGCGCTGGTTGACACAATCCGCAACTCATTCTATCTCCCGCAGTGGGACACCTCTCCCCAACGAGAGGCAAACTATCTGTGAGGATAGATAAATGACTGACATGAATAAACCGGCTATGCGGCCGGCAAACCCGCATTTTTCTTCCGGCCCGTGCACCAAGCGCCCCGGATGGTCTCTT
>JAESRU010000042.1 GCA_016764455.1 Hyphomicrobiales bacterium
ACCATGACGCCTTTCGATCCGGTAAGGGCCGCCGTCACTTCCGGGTATCCAAGACCTTCATCTGGTCCAAGTTCTTCATAAAGAGGTAGATCACCGCGGCGTAACCAGACCATGAAACTGGTCCGTATCCGGTCGTACCAGCTTACCTCATCCATGCTGATTTTGGGCAAATCATACCGCAATATCTCGCCCCGCGAATAGAGATTGCGGGAATCCAGAATAAGCGAACCGGTATCATCATAAATCCGCGCCCGGGTTCCTGTTGGTAAAATAAGATGGCGCAATACCGGCGCTATTTTTGCCGGGTTGATTGGAAATTCGAGACTGTCAAATTCATCAACCGGCGACAGGCTCTGCCCGGTTTCCAGTTCCAGCAAACGGTCCGGATCGATGGTGATGGTATTGGTTTCAACGGTTGCGGAAGCCGCGATCGCGGCTGCAATAATCTCGCCCTGGGTCAGCAGGCTTTCTTCCCGCGCATCGATCAAACCTTCGCGGAACTGGTTCAAAAACAGAATGCCGGTCATCAGGCCAAACAGAGCAAGCAGGTTGAGAAATAATATTCGCCGCGAGAGAGATGAAAAACCGTACCGCGCAAGACTCTGCGCTTGGCGGCCAAACCAGCGAAAAATCTGGCTCCACCAGGGGCGGACATTACGCTCCGCTTCACTTTCCCAAGACCGGTCGGACTCTGCGGCCATCTTTACCCCACGCCCGGCATACCGGGCATGGCCCGGAGGATGATCAGGCTGCTGGTTCCTTGAACTTATACCCAACCCCATAAAGGGTCTCGATCACATCAAAATCATTATCGACAATTTTAAATTTTTTACGCAACCGCTTGATGTGGCTGTCGATGGTGCGGTCATCCACATAAACCTGCTCGTCATAAGCAGCATCCATCAGCGCATTGCGGCTTTTCACAACACCAGGACGTTGAGCCAGAGAATAAAGGATCAAAAATTCAGTAACCGTCAGGGTTACATTCTCATTCCGCCAGGTGCAGGCATGGCGTTCAGGATCCATGCAGAGCGGACCACGCTCCAGAATTTTGCTGTCATTTTCAGGTGCATGATTGGCCTCGCGGGGATTTGCCCGTTTCAGAACCGTCTTGACCCTCTCGACCAGAAGACGCTGGGAGAAGGGTTTGCAGATAAAATCATCGGCGCCCATTTTGAGACCGAACAATTCGTCGATCTCTTCGTTTTTCGACGTCAGGAAGATCACTGGCAATTCTGAATCTTGGCGCAGACGCCGCAATACTTCGAGCCCGTCCATGCGCGGCATTTTGATATCCAGCACCATCARATCCGGCGGATCRGWTTTCGCRGCGGCCAGKGCATTGGCCCCRTCGGTATAGGATTTTACTTTATAACCTTCAGATTCAAGGACCATGCTGACCGAAGTCAGGATATTCTTGTCATCATCAACCAGTGCAATCGTCGGCATCGCCGCTCCAATTCTGTATGCCATCCCGTTTTGTGCTAATGACCCGATATGGGTTATTCATGGGCAAATTGTGGCAGGCATGTTGTTTAATCATAGCGGTGGAAAGACGTGACGTCRTACTTTTTTCAAGTCCCGGTAAATGACAACTTCTGGAGTTAACGGAATGGACGCAGATATCAGCGCGGCAATCGCGACAACCAAATCATTATTGGACCAGGCGGYTTATGCYCGTTTGGCCACCGGGGACGCAAAAAATGGGCATCCATTTGTCTCGTTGGTGGCCATCGCTTTTTCGGATAATGAGGCACCGCTAACCCTGATTTCCAGCCTGGCCAGACATACAAGAAATTTACAAGCGGACGGGCGGGCCAGCCTGTTGTTTGAAGAAGCCAACGCCGACGACAAGGATTTGTTGGCCCGCGCGCGGGTCACGCTTGTGGGCTCCATGCAGCAAATTTCCGGGAAGACAGCATTGGACCAGTTCATCACTGCTCAGCCTCAGGCGAAGGTATACGCGGATTTCAAGGATTTCTCGCTCTGGCAGATGCAAATTGATGAAGCCTATCTGGTGGCAGGCTTTGGCAAAATTGTCTCAATTCCGAGTGCGCGTCTTTTATCCTGACGGATCAAAAATTAATCAGCCCACGGTTTCTGCCGTGACCAGATCAACCAAAGGCTTTATGGTGATGGCGTACCGGCTCAATTGGGGTCAGGATGCAGGGGCCAGGATTCAATTGTGGAAAGATCGGCAAAAGACGTGAAATTCTGCCGTCATTGTGCCCAATATGGCAATCAACCTTAACCAATCCAAGAAACGCGGAATGAAAAGATGATTTCAGGACCCGCAAGGTTTTCCGGGAGGAAACATTGAAACAGACAGGCATCTTCAACAGCGCTGCCGGGGCAGACCTATTTGGGCTGGACAAACTGGGGTCACTGAGTTGGAACCAGACAGCACCCGATCTCTATCAGACCGCGATTGCGCGGGGTGAAGCGCAAATTTCGGCGGGTGGCGCGCTGGTTGCCATTACCGGGCAGCATACCGGGCGCTCGGCGAAAGATAAATTTCTGGTGCGCGACGCCGCCAACGAAGACGTTGTATGGTGGGAAAATTGCGCGTCGATCACCCCTGAACAGTTTGAAACCCTGCGCAAGGATTTTCTGGCGCATGCTGAAGGCATGGACCTGTTCGCACAGGATTTATACGGCGGTGCTGACCCGGCCTATCGTTTGCCGGTTCGTATTTTTACCGAATATGCTTGGCATTCGCTTTTTATCCGCCACATGCTGCGCCGCCCGGAAGCCAGCGAGCTGGCGTCATTCTCGCCTGAAATGACGATCATCGACCTGCCAAGCTTCAAGGCTGATCCTGAACGCCACGGCACCCGCACCGATACGGTAATTGCCTGCGATTTTGAAAACGGCATCGTAATGATCGGCAATACTTCATATGCCGGTGAAATCAAGAAATCCGTTTTTTCCTACCTGAATTACCAATTGCCCGCCAAAGGCGTCATGCCCATGCATTGTTCCGCCAATATGGGCGACAATGATGATTCAGCGGTGTTTTTCGGCCTTTCCGGCACCGGCAAAACCACCCTTTCCGCCGACCCATCCCGGACCCTGATCGGTGATGACGAACATGGCTGGTCGGATACCGGGTTGTTCAATTTCGAAGGCGGCTGTTACGCCAAAACAATCCGTTTGTCGGCAGAAGCCGAACCGGAAATTTTTGCCACCACCCAACGGTTCGGAACCGTGCTTGAAAATGTGGTGATCGATCCCCGGACCAGGATCGCTGATTTTGACGATGCCAGCCTGACCGAAAATGGTCGCTGCGCTTATCCGCTCGATTATATCCCAAATGCCAGCGCCACGTCGCTGGCTCCCAGTCCGCAAAATGTCATCATGCTGACAGCGGACGCCTTTGGCGTCATGCCACCCATCGCGCGGCTGACACCGAGCCAGGCAATGTATCATTTTCTCTCCGGCTATACCGCCAAAGTTGCGGGCACCGAAAAGGGTATGGGCAACGAGCCCCAGGCAACATTTTCAACCTGTTTTGGTGCGCCCTTCATGCCGCGTCACCCAAGTGTTTACGGTACCTTGTTGCGTGATAAAATTTCAAAACACGGTGCCACCTGCTGGCTGGTCAATACTGGCTGGACCGGCGGTGCTTATGGCGATGGCAACAGGATGCCGATCAAGGCGACCCGCGCGCTTCTCGCAGCCGCATTAGATGGCAGCCTGAACGATGTTGAAATGCGCACTGATCCAAATTTTGGTTTTGAAGTGCCAGTCGAAGTGCCGGGTGTTGATACCAGCATTCTCGATCCAAGAGAGACCTGGTCCGATAAGGCGGCGTATGATGCCCAGGCCCAGAAATTGGTACAAATGTTTATCGACAATTTTGAAAAGTTCGAAACCTATGTGGACCCGGACGTTCGCGATGCGGCACCAATAATTTCAACCGCTGCTGAATAGCGCGCGGGTGCCATGACCAGAGCAAAGCGACCAAGAGGCGCGGTTGCAGCAGGGCACAGGCTGACGGCGGAAGCCGCTGCAAATATCTTGCGCGAGGGCGGCACGGTTTTTGATGCCGCCATTGCCGGCATGTGGATGGCTTGCATTGTCGAGCCGGTTTTTTCTTCACTCGGTGGGGCTGGGTTCCTGATGGCCCGCGAGGCCGGTCAGCCCGCTCAGCTCTTGGATTTCTTTGCCCAGACGCCGCGTCAGTTCCGCCCCATGGACGAAATTGAATTTGCAGCGGTCCACGCAAATTTTGGCACCGCCACCCAGGAATTCCATATTGGCATGGGGGCCAGTGCCACCCCAGGCTTCGTGCCCGGCATGTTCGCGATCCACGAACAATTTTGTCGATTGCCCATGAACCGGCTTGCGGAACAAGCTTTTGATGTCGCCCGCACCGGATTTGAAATCACGCCGTTTCAGGCCTTCTTGCTGGAAGTGGTGTCGCCGATCTACAAATGGAGTGAACCCGCTCAAGCGCTGTTTGCCCCAAACGGTGAATTGCCAAAAGCAGGTGAGATATTTTGCAACCCTGACCTTGGCGACGCGCTGGACGTGATTTCACGGGAAGGTGTCAGAATCGCGACCGAAGGCGAAATCGCTAAAGCCATGTTGGCAGATGCAGATGCCGGGTGTTTGCGGGTAAACGATTTAGCCGGCTATCAGGTTGAGACCCGCACCCCGCTTCACGTTGATCTTGAAGGAAACAGCTTGATGCTCAATCCGCCACCTTCCTGCGGCGGGACGCTGATCGGCGATATGATGGCGCAGATCAGCGAAAGCACATCCGACGATTCCGCAATTTTGAGCTATGCAAAAGCCATTGCAGCAACAGATGCCAAATGGCGTCACGCCAAATGCAACATCAATGCTTTTACCGGAAACGCTTCCAGCGCTGATCACCGCAATTCGAGCCGCGGCACGACCCATATCAGCATCGTCGATGCCGATGGCAACGCTGCTGCGATCACGGTTTCCAACGGTGAGGGCAATGGTCGGATTGTTCCAGGATGTGGTTTCATGCTGAACAATATGCTKGGYGAAGAWGACCTCAAYCCGGGYGGGCTTTACAAATGGCGYGAGAATTTGCGGCTCGCCTCMATGATGGCRCCRACCATCGCCACCCGGTCCAACCAAATGGTGGTAGCGCTTGGTTCCGGCGGCTCGAACCGGATCAGATCGGCCTTGTTCCAAGTTATGTGCAGGCTGTTCCGCGAGGGTCTGTCGGTAGAAGACGCGATCACTGCCAGCCGCACCCACGTGGAACATGGTCATTTGGAATTCGAAATGCCGGCTGAAGAAGGTGRTCGWMATCARCTGGAAGCWGCYTTCCCCGAACACAGATTATGGGATGAACCGAACCTGTTTTTTGGCGGGACTCACCTTGTGCGTCTCGACGCAGAAAAAGGCATGGAGGCCGCCGGCGACCCGCGCCGTAGCGGTGTTGCGGTGATTGTGTRATTTATTCGGAATCTTCCAAATTATCTAATTCTTCTTTTAACATTGGCTGAATTGAACCGGTCAGAATAAACCCGATAAGCGCATTTTCTACGAAGTCAATGAGGCTCCCAGTCACACCTTTGGTTTGACGGGTTTCGCGGTCTTTTCGAAGAGTTTCAAAAACAGATTCGGACAATTGAACTGAAGCAGAGGGTGCACTCGGTACACCGCTGCCGGGGGTGCCATAGCCCACCCCRCCACCACTTTCATTGGCGGCAACATTGGTCGGGGCAAGTGAAAGCATAAGGGAAAACATAACGGCACCAGCAAGACCTATTGTGCCAACTGATTTGGTGGCTGGGTTTTGTAATTTCTGCATTATTTTCTCTCTGAAATTAATTCGAGCAAGTAGATGTTAGATAAAAATATAGGTTTTCCTGTTCTCTCACCTCACCAATATTGATGAGGCGTGTTTAAAAAATACAATGATCACGTTTGGAAACAGCCGAAAATCGCTCTAAGGTCTCAATTGGAGGCGTTAGAGGGAAGGGCTGGCCGACAATCGATCAATTAAATAAAACCATAGAATCGTTTTATTCTGCCGCCGCCGGTGAGATTGAATGGTCCTGCCCGTTGCAGCAATTGACGGAATTGTGCGACGGGGTTTMGGCGACGCTAGAAATTGTTGACCCGTTTGAAGGGCGCATGATTTTTTTTCGGGAATTTGGAGTAAGCCCAGCATCCGCCAGTGATTATCTGGAGAATTATCAACTGATTTCTCCACGCCTTCACCATAGCTTGCGCCCAGACACCCCGGTTATCGGCTACGACTATCAATTCATTTCCGAACATGAAATGGACAGGAGTGCATTTTATTCAGACCTGCTGCCCTCTGATGACTTGCGCTATTTTGTGTCCGGGACGCTGAAAAAGACCAAAAACTGTTTCCGTGTGTTTTCGGTTCAGCGCAATACCCGCCAGGGCCATGTGGACAAAAGCGAAATCGCGATTGTCGAGCAGGTCCTGCCCCATATTCGTCGGGCGCTTGATCTTTCACTGCGCCTTGATGAAATCCAGGATTACGCAACCCAGCTCGAGCATACCCTTGATCAACATGAAGACAGCGTGGTTCTGGTAGCAAAAGATGGGTCTGTTGCCCACGCCAACAAAGCGGCGCAGAAAATTTTCAGGAGCGGCAACGGTCTTACCGTTCGTGGCAGCAAACTGGTATTTGCGGACAAAGCGGCGGCGAAGCGGTTCAGCATTGTTTTGCGAGATATGGCAGCAAGCGACAATACGGCCCCCTGGCCGGAAACCGAATTTCTGGCTGCCCAAAAATCTGGTGGCTATCCTTACGCCTTGTCGATGCACCCCGCTCATACCTTGATAAGCGTGCAGAGCCGGAATTATCTGGCGATTGTTTTTATTAGCGATCTGGATCGAAAACGCCGTCAGGCGGCGAAGCGCGTACAGATGGTTTTGGGCCTGACCCCGATGGAGACACAAGTAGCGATCYGGGTTGCACGGGGAAAGTCACTTTCAGATTATGCCCGGCGTCATGACGTTTCCATGAATACGGTCTATACCCATTTCCGTCATCTCAAAGAAAARGCCGATTGCCGTTCCYAGTTGGCGCTATCTGCAAAAATTCACCAGATCGGAATAATTTGAGATATCCGGTGGTCAATCCGCGATTATCTCAAATCGCTGCGGCATTGCAATTATTGTCTGGCTTTTGGTCTATTTGGCGGAGGCATGGTCAATGAGATCACCAAGCAGATTTGCCAATTCCGCCATCTGCTTCCCGGATAATTGATCGCCAAAAATCTCATTCATTGCGGACCCATAGACCGGCCACATTTTGCGACGTACGGCGCTCCCTGCACGCGTGATGGACACCAATTGTCCGCGCCCGTCTTCTTTATGCGCTTTGCGGCGAATGAAGCCCGCCTTTTCGATTCTGTCGAGCAGGCGTGAAAGATTATACTGCGCCAGCAACAAATGCTGCTCCAGTTCAAAGGGCCGCAACCCATCAGCTCCAGCGCGCTCCAGTTCAAGCAGCACATCGTACCAGGTCAGTGGTGGCAGGTCGGCCACCTTCAATGCCGTCTCGACCCGGGACAGCAACAGATGCTGGGATTTCATCAACCGCGCCCAGGCACGCATGGTGGTTTCGTTCGGGGTTTTTGTCATATGCGACGATCGCATATTCATGCAATTGCATCAAGCTTGACTTTTCTAGTTAGCACCCAATATACATGCATATGCATTTATAAATTACACCGCCAACTTAGTAAGAGATCAATCATGACAACAGAAAAACTGACTTTGATCAGCCACCATCTATGCCCCTACGTTCAACGCGCCGCAATTTCTCTGACGGAGAAAAACGTACCATTTGACCGGATAAATATCGAYCTGGCGAACAAGCCGGATTGGTTCTTGAAAATCTCACCGCTCGGCAAAACCCCGGTATTATTGGTTGGTGACACGGCCATTTTCGAAAGCGCTGTTATCCTGGAATATCTTGAAGATGCGATGCCAAAGCCGTTGCACCCAACCGATCCGCTGGAGCGGGCATTGCACCGGTCATGGATTGAATTCGGATCGTCTGTCCTAAACGACATAGGCGGTTTCTATTCAGCGGCAACGCCAGAGATTTTGCAGGAAAAAACAGACCGGTTGGCAAGCAAGTTTGAGCAACTCGAACACCGTCTTGGCCAAGGCCCATGGTTTGCGGGAGAAAATTTCTCCCTCCCGGACGCAGCCTTTGGTCCGGTTTTTCGCTATTTCGATGTGTTCGACAAAATCGCCGATTTCGGCATTTTGGCAAACAAGCCCAAAATTTCCAATTGGCGAAAGCAATTGAATCAGCGTCCCTCGATCCGCGATGCGGTCACGCCTGATTATGAAACGCGGCTTTCGATATTTCTTGAAGCGCGCAATTCAGCTTTGACCAAGCTCATGGAAAGCCAGTTGGCCACCGCCTAAAAACGTCGAAGACCATGAACTCGATTTGGGTTCATGGTCGCCYTGCTCTTAGTGAGCTTCGTCCCAATTGGCAGCAGCGGTGGCATCAATTTGCAGTGGCACATTCAAGACAAGTGCGGGTTCAGGGGCCTTCACCATGATCTCTCTGGCGACCTCGATGACGCGCTCGCACTCATCTTCCTCAGCTTCAAAAATCAATTCATCATGCACTTGCAGAAGCATCCGGGCCTGCAAGCCTGCATCTGCAAGCGCAGATGGCATCCGCACCATGGCCCGGCGGATAATATCTGCTGCCGACCCCTGGATCGGGGCGTTGATCGCAGCGCGTTCGTTAAAGGCGCGCTGCGCCGGGTTCTTGGCGTTGATTTCCGGGTAATGGCAGCGCCGCCCGAAAATCGTCTCTACATACCCATGGTCCCGGCAAAAGGTTTTGGTCGCGTCCATATAGTCGCGGATGCCGGGAAAACGCTTGAAATAAGAATCGATATAATCCTTGGCTTCGGTGCGCGAAATATTGAGTTGGTTGGCGAGGCCAAACGCTGAGATGCCATAAATAATGCCAAAATTGATCGCTTTGGCACGCCGCCGCACCATCGGATCCATGCCTTCAATCGGGGTGTTGAACATCTCGGACGCGGTCATGGCGTGGATATCAAGGCCATCGGCAAAGGCCTGTCGCAGGGCCGGGATATCGGCGATATGGGCCAGCACGCGCAATTCGATTTGGGAATAATCGGCGCTGATCAGCTTGTTGCCTGGTTCTGCCACAAAGGCAGTGCGGATGCGTCGCCCGGCCTCCGAGCGAACCGGAATATTTTGCACATTCGGGTCACTTGAAGAGAGCCTGCCTGTGGTGGTTGCTGCCAGCGAAAAAGATGTATGGACCCGCCCGGTTTCCGGGTTGATGAAAGTCGGCAGGGCATCCGTATAGGTAGATTTCAGCTTCGACAATTGCCGCCATTCAAGCAGCTGTGCCGGCAATTCATGCCCGGCGCCAGCGAGATCTTCCAAAATATCGGCACCGGTAGCATACGCCCCGGTCGGGGTTTTCTTGGCCCCCGGAAGACCCAGCTTTCCGAACAGAATTTCACCAACCTGTTTTGGCGAACCTGGATTAAACGGTTGCCCGGCCAGGCCTTCCAGCCCGGATTCAATTTTTTTCAGCCCGGCGGCAAATTCAGCTGAAAGCCGTGCCAAAATCTGGCGCTCAACTTTAATCCCGGCGCGTTCCATATTCGCCAGAATTTGCGCCAGTGGCCGCTCCAGCCGCGCATAGACCGTCACCATGTTTTCAGCCACCAGCCGGGCTTTCAAAACCTGATAAAGGCGCAAGGTCACGTCGGCATCTTCAGCCGCATAGGCGATTGCGATATCAAGCGGTACCAGATCAAAGGTGATTTGCTTTTTGCCCGAGCCYGCCACTTCCTTGAAAGGAATRGGCGTATGATCAAGATACCTGATGGACATGGCGTCCATGCCGTGCGAGCCGCGCCCGGCATCCAGCACATAAGACATCAACATCGTGTCATCATATGGTGCGATATCGATCCCGCAACGCGACATGATCAGCAGATCGTATTTCATATTCTGGCCGACCTTGAGAACACTCTTGTCTTCCAGCAAGGGTTTCAGGCGGGCGAGTGCTGCATCAAAGTCGATCTGTTCAATGACAGCCGGGCCCTCTAGCGCAAGGCCATCGCTGGCGCGGTGGGCAAGCGGRATATAGCAAGCCCGCCCCGGYGCGGTCGCCAGAGAAATTCCTACCARMCCGGCCTGCATGGCATCAAGCGATGTKGTYTCGGTATCAACTGCAATGACSCCGACCCGGTGGGCYTCCGCGATCCATTTRTCCAGATCATCAAGMTTGGTGACRGCTTTGTATGARGCSSGATCGATTGGCAAAGTCGTCGCTTCAGCCAGTCGCTGCGCCGCCATCGCATCCGGTGTATTCGTGTCTGCATCATCGCCCGCAGGAGATCCTGCTTCRCYACCCGATTGYCCGGAACCAGCAGGCGCATTCTGGCCCGCACTAAATGCCGGGTCAGCTGGGATATCATTCAGATCTGTATCGAGCGCAACCGCCACGCGCTTCGTGAGGGTTGTAAATTCAAGCGCCTTCAAGAAGCCTATCAATTGATCAGCGACCGGTTCGCGTACCCCCAGATCAGCAAGTGGAACTTCAACCGGAACGTCCTGGCGCAGGGTCACCAATTGATGRSWGAGGCGGGCCTGATCCGCAAATTCGATCAGGCTTTCGCGGCGCTTGGGTTGTTTAATCTCGCTCGCCCGCGCCAACAGGGATTCCAGATCGCCATATTCGTTGATCAATTGTGCGGCCGTTTTAACCCCGATCCCCGGCACGCCCGGAATATTATCMACYGAATCTCCAGCCAGTGCCTGCACCTCGATGACCTTGTCTGGTGCAACGCCAAATTTCTCAAAAACCTCTGGTTCGGCCATCAGGCGGTTTTTCATGGTGTCGAGCATCACCACCGACGGCCCGATAAGCTGCATCAGGTCTTTGTCGGARGCKACGATTTTMACGGTCGCRCCAGCGKCGGCAGCTTGCGTCGCATAGGTGGCGATCAGGTCGTCGGCCTCAAACCCGACCAGCTCGACGCAGGCAATATTGAAGGCCCGCACGGCGTCCCGGATCAGCGCAAATTGCGGGATCAGGTCTTCCGGTGTTTCCGACCGGTTGGCTTTATATTCAGAATAAATTTCATTGCGGAAAGTAGGGCCGGAGGCGTCCAGAATAACCGCAAAATGGCTGGGCTTGTCGTCCGCCTGGCTATCTTTCAAAAGCCGCCAGAGCATGTTGCAAAACCCGGCCACGGCGCCAACCGGCATATTGTCGGATTTCCGGGTTAGCGGTGGTAGCGCATGATAGGCGCGAAAAATATAGGAAGACCCGTCGACCAGATAAACATGGTCGCSGGGCTTGATCGGGTTGTTGGACAGATTYGACATAACCGCCACTATGCCAGTCCGTCAGGTTCCAATCCATTTATTTGAAAAGTTATCCGCTATTCTGCGGGATAAACTTTTGCAGGCATTGCCGGTGTCCGGGACGTGAATAAAGCGGGACGCTCAAACAAGAACCGGAGCGGGGTCCGCTTCACAACCAGATGAAGCAGAACCGGACCAACGACACCTGCCGCGGTTGCAATCAGCGAGATCATGCCGGAATCGGTGATGATGCCGGTTTTGATCAAAATAATCCGCGATGCCGCCATAAAGACAAAGAAAGCCAGAAAAATGACGATCGAATGTTCGCCGCAATAGCGCAACCAATTCATAAACGGGGCGCGTGCAAATAATACAGCCAGCGCAATCACGGCTGCTGTGCCCGCAAATCCGAGCGCCAAGCTTAAGCCTGGCAGAACTGCGTAACCTGCAAATACCAGATAGCCATTGATCAGCGCCCATAATCCAAGCCCGCCAAGAAGGATTGCGAAATGCCGCGTGCCGAAGTTTTTGGCAATCGCAAACACATGGGGCGCCAATATGAAGCCCGTATAGAAATAGACAAAGCGCGMTGCAAATTCATCCGCGACAATCCATCCGGTATGAATTTTTAGCGATTCCAGCACCGCAGCCGCCAGCCATACAAGCAGGACCGGGACCCGCTGTACCAGCTTTGCAACGACAAAGAATATCGCCAACAGATAAATGAACCAGAGCGTCCCAAACGGCTGAACAAAGCCTTGGAAATAGAGCAACAGGGCATCTGCCGCGCCATGTTCGGCGATCAAACCGGGGCCCTTAAGGCCGAACTGTATCGTCATCCATAAAATATAGAAATATGCGAAATGGACCAGTTTGGTATCCAGATATTCCCGCCATGGCTTGTTGATCCGGGCCGCCAGAAACAGGCCAGAAACCAGGAAGAAGTCAGGCATCCGGAACGGCCGCGCCCATTCAATAAACCCGTGCAGCCAGCTGGTTTCACCCAAAGCCACTTCGACCCCAAGGGTTGAATGCAGCATCACCACCAGGATGATACAAATCCCTTTGGCATGATCGACCCAATCGACCCGTTGTTTGGCTTCTATGTTTGTCTGGCTTGGCATCGCAATGTCCCTCTATTTTGCCCCAAATCGGGACAGGAATAAATTTCGTGCATGATTACCGGGAAAAGGTGCAAATAATGTTCCATCCAGCCCAACGACCGCGAGAGACTGTATTTGTGGCTAACAAAAAGAAAACCCCCGAACTTGCCCTGCAGAACCGTTTCTACCATTGCGGCAAATCCCCACCTCAGCTATATCTCCGCAATCATTAAGCGGCACCCGTAGCTCAGCTGGATAGAGCGCTGCCCTCCGAAGGCAGAGGTCACAGGTTCGACTCCTGTCGGGTGCGCCAATGATTTCAATTGGTTAGGTGGTAAGTTCATCTGAGATGCGCTGTTTGTGTCAGCGCCATGTCAGCTTAGATGCCTATTTGAGGCGGTGGGGGCATTGTCAGAGTAATTTGGATTACTTCACTTGCATGTTAAGTTGCCATTCGCTCGTCATTGATATCGCACGGTTTTCTGAGCCGACTCAGGCTAATTCACGTCCTTCTCAAGTATTCAGAATTTTCCTCTGACAATGCCTGTGGAACGCTTGTGGCGGCGTGAGGGACTGAAGATTTCCTACAAACAGCCGAGAAAAGGCCGCCTATGGCTCAATGACGGTTCCTGCATCCGGTTGAGAGCGGAATACACCAACCATGTCTGGTCATACGACTTTGTGCATCACAGAACCGACGACGGGCGGGTGTTCTGGACATTGAACCTACTGGATGAATACAGCCGGGAATGTTTAGCCATCCGCGTCAAACGCAAACTCAATTCCCTCGACGTGATCGACATTCTCACGGACCTCTTCATTCTACGCGGCGTGCCCGGTTAGATCCGCTCAGACAATGGTCCGGAGTTCATTGCTAAGGCTGTTCGCGACTGGATCGCTGCGGTCGGAGCCAAGACGGCTTACGTTCAGCTTGAATCACCCTGGGAAAACGGTTACGTCGAGAGCTTCAACACCAAATTGTGAGACGAATTGCTAAACGGGGAAACATTTTTTTCGTTCAAAGAAGCCTAAATTGTCATCCAACAATGGTGCATCCACTACAACACAAAACGTCCCCACAGCGCGCGCGGATACAGATCTCCAGCGACAGAAGCCGTCATCTCATTGCACAAAATGCCAAAAATGAGCTAACATTCAAACCGGATCAATCATTTCGGAGCCGGTCAGGTGTGTAGACGGGCGTATCAAGCAATCTGCAGCGGTCTACAGCCCTTTCATCAGGCATCGTGAAAAACTTGTGATCGAATAACACACCTGGTCAAAAAAGTACTTGGGTTGCGGCGACCAAATCCCCGGATTGTCCGCGCTGCGGCAAAAGCAAAGACATTCCCATTCGTCCGCTCTTGGTACAAAACAGCCATAGTTCGAGGGTCAAGGATCGCGCAACACATTATTGTTCAATGTCTGCTCTGCGCTATGTGGACTTGGCAAATCGCACCTGCAGCGAATTCCAGCTTTCCCCCCATTGTTGCCATTCAGTATCACAACCTAATGTCTGCTTACGTGACAGTGCCGTCCAGGTCACAGATCGGTGATATTCGGTTTAGAAAGCATCGTGAAAATGGCATGCTTTCGCCCATCGACTTCGAACGCCTGCAAAAAGTGAAGTCGCAAAGTATCCAACAAATCACGGGCACATCAAAAACCTATCGTCGGAAACTGTGTCCAAATTGAATGCGAATCCGGTTAAGGCGCGCACTCAATTTGAACCGTAAAGCTCCGACTATTTTCCGCTATTTCCTGGGCGTCCATTTCATCTTCGTCAGAAGGTTCATCAGGTTCATTTATCCCGCGAAATGGCCTGAGAAATCTCAGCAATACATCATTTCTAATGGCAAAATTATAATTGGTGAGAGATGCACCGTTCTGGGCCAGCATCCTGGTTTCATTTAGCTTGGCAACCACAACGCCTATTACGTGACCATACTTGTCGAAGACCGGTCCGCCTGAGTTTCCCGCCTGTATACTGGCCGTTATCGAAAAAATGGCATCATCTCCCAACGCCCCGGATTCCAGGTTCACCAAGCCAGAATGAACCTGCAATTCGTTACCCATAAGATCGGGTCGCGGAAACCCCGAAATTACCACCGGTTCTCCCAGGCGTGGAGTGGTTCTGCTTATCATCGCCACAACATCCGGAATTACGTCGTCCATCAACAACAATGCCAGATCTTGGTCCTTATCCATTGCAAGGAGCCTCACCGAAGCATGAGGGTGTTGCAAAACCTTGATGGACGAACAATCTTCAACCACATGCGCGTTGGTAACCACAAGACCTTC
>JAESRU010000043.1 GCA_016764455.1 Hyphomicrobiales bacterium
CAACCAGCTTGTTTTGGGTGGTCAGTTTGTCAATGGGACAGGTTGTGACGATACCCTCAACGGTGGGGCGAACGACGACATCATCAATGGCCTTGCCGGCAACGACATTCTCAACGGCGGTGCCGGGGCGGATGTGCTGGATGGCGGTTTGGGGTTAGATACCGCGTCCTATTCCGGTGCAAGTGCTGCTGTCGGCGTTCACATGGGAGATTTATCTCAAAACACTGGCGATGCGCTGGGTGATACTTATAGCTCGATTGAAAATCTTGAAGGGTCTGATTTTAACGACAGCCTGATTGCGTCGGATCAAGACAATTTCGTTTGGGGTGGTGCCGGGGACGATTCCATTCTCGGATTGGGTGGCAATGATACACTTTATGGCGGTGCCGGAGACGACCAGCTTTATGGGAATGCTGGCGAAGATACGCTGTTTGGTGAGGATGGCGATGATGTGGTCTTTGGTTACGAAGGCGACGATCAAATCATTCTTGGCAACGGCAACGATTACGCAATCGGCGGAACTGGAAACGATACGATTTCAGGAGACGCTGGTGATGACGAAATACATGGCCATGAAGGCGCTGACACGCTGATCGGGGGAACCGGCGATGACCTGATCTTCGGCGATGAAGGTGATGACAGAATTGATCTTGGCTCCGGCGATGATTTTACCCTTGGTGGGGCGGGCAATGATACATTTGTTTTCCGAACTGGGATGGAAGCCAATATCATTGGTGATTTCGAAGGCGGTGCGGGCGTTGGAGATGTCATAGAGATTGAAGGGATGGGCCTTACATCATTTGCCGATGTTCAAGCCTTGATGACTGAATGGGCCGGAACCACCTATATTGAGTTCGATGCCAACAATTACATTACCCTCGACAGCGTCACGATGAGCAGTCTTGATCAGGACGATTTCCGGTTTGTAGCCTGATATTGCGTAACTCATTCGATGTCTCAAATGTTGAAAAAAAGGCCGACACGGGCGCGTGTAAGCGAGGCATTTGCAGCGTGTCGCATGGCATTCATCGGGCTGGGTCTGTTTGGCATGGCGGTCAATCTGCTGATGCTGACGGGCCCGCTCTTTATGCTCCAGGTTTATGACCGGGTTTTAACCAGCCGATCAATTCCAACCCTTGTCATATTGGGAATATTGGTTGTCGGTCTTTACGCTTTTCTCGGGGTGCTTGAATATATCCGCGCCCGCGTCCTTGTGCGCATTGGCCGGCGGCTGGAAGAGCAATTATCTGATGTCACCTTTGATGCATCTGTAAGTTTGGCACTGCGTCTTGGACGCCATGTGGGGCAGCTTGACCCGTCGCGTGATCTCGACCAAATCCGCCAATTTATCTCAAGTCCAGGACCGCTTGCGATCTTTGATATTCCATGGATGCCTCTCTATATCGCGATCATATTCCTGTTCCATCCGGTTCTTGGTTGGCTGGCAATAGGCGGTGCGGTTTTGTTGATTGTCCTGACCCTGCTCAATGAATTGACCTCTCGCAAACCAATTGCAGAAACCAGCCATCATCATCTGCGACGTTCGTCAATCATTCAGGCAGGGCGGCGCAATAGCGAAGTCTTGTTTGCCATGGGAATGCTGGCAAATTTACGCCGTAGATGGGGTCTCGACAATCGGAAATATAACGAAGCTTTGAATAGGAGTGGTGATAGGGCAGGGCTGTTCAGTTCTTTGACCAAGACGGCGCGCTTTATCATGCAATCCGGGATGCTGGGTGTGGGAGCCTATTTGGCTGTGCACCAGGAAATTACGCCGGGTGTCATGATCGCGGCATCCATTATTATGTCCAGAGCCCTGGCGCCCGTCGAGCAGGCCGTCGCTCATTGGAAAGGTTTCGTCACCGCCAGGCAAAGCCTGAAGCGACTTAGAAGTACCCTGGACAAATTCGACATCGCGGACGAACAAACCAAGCTGCCACCGCCCGCCAATCAATTGAGCGCATCCAATCTGTTTCTGGCCCCACCAGGGGAAACTGCCATGACGCTTCAGAATATCTCGTTCGAGCTTGTGGCAGGGGATGGTTTGGGTGTGATTGGGCCAAGCGCCAGTGGGAAGTCAACACTGGCGCGTGCTCTGGTAGGCGTTTGGCCAAGTGCCCGCGGTACGATCCGTATCGATGGCGCAGCGCTTGATCAGTGGGACCCGGATCAACTTGGAAAATATATTGGATATTTGCCACAAGATGTCGAATTGTTCGAAGGGAATGTTGCCGAAAATATCGCCCGCTTCGACGAAGAGCGAAATGATGACCTGATCATTGATGCGGCACGCCAGGCCGGAGTTCATGAAATGGTTTTGGAATTGGCAGATGGCTACAATACCGAAATTGGTGAAGCAGGCACCGTACTTTCAGCAGGGCAAAGACAGCGGATTGGATTGGCGCGGGCGCTTTACAATAATCCGTTCCTGATTGTCCTTGATGAACCCAATTCAAATCTAGATTCAGAGGGTGAAATCGCCCTTACCAAAGCCGTACAGAATGTGCGTGACCGCGGCGCTATCATTATCGTGATCGCGCATCGGCCAAGCGCAATTGCCTCAACAAACAAATTGTTGGTACTTGGCAAGGGGAAGCAACAGGCTTTTGGTCCCAAGGATGAGATTTTGCAAAAAATGACAAAGGGTGCCGTTTCATCTCCGTCGCCCGGTGAATTGAAAATTGCTTAGGGGCTGGAATGGAAAAAGCACCCACCATTGTTGCACGATCGCTGAATAGGCACCTGTTGTTTGGCATGCTGATCATTCTCACATTGATTGGTGGAATAGGGGGGTGGGCAGCGATTGCATCAATCTCCGGTGCGATCATTGCCCAGGGGACATTGGTCGTTGAATCAAATGTAAAGCAGGTGCAACACCGTGACGGGGGTATCGTTAGTGAAATTCTTGTGGAGAATGGTGACAGGGTTTCGGTTGGCGATTTGCTAGTGCGGCTGGACGACACACTTACCCGGGCCAATCTTGCGATTGTCACAAAACAGATGGACGAATTAATGGCGCGTCAGGCGCGCCTTGAGGCGGAACAAAATAACGATGAGACGATTGTGTTTCCGCAAAGTTTGCTGGCGCGGAAAAACGAAACACATTTGGAAAAAGCCATTGCCGGCGAAATCTCGCTCATCAACGCAAGGCGTACAATTCGGCATAGTCAGAAAGAACAATTGCGGTTTCGTATTGAACAATTGGATCAGGAAATTCTTGGCTTGAGAGCACAAAGAGAGGCGAAGTCAGCAGAGATCAATCTGATCGCGCAAGAACTTGAAGGGCTTGAAGGCTTGCATGAACGAGGTCATGTGCCCCTTACAAGGATTTTGGCCTTGCAGCGCGAAGAAGCGCGCCTGGGAGGTGAGACGGGACAATTGGTTGCGCAAATTGCGCGAACCCGCGGGCAGATATCCGAGATTGAATTACAGCTCACCCAACTGGGCCAAAACCTCCTGACCGAGGTGGTTCAGGAATTGCGGGAGGTGCAATCGAGAATAGTCGAATTGGTTGAGCGACGGGTCGCAGCCGAGGATCAACTCAAGCATGTCGAAATTCGTAGCCCGCGTTCCGGCCACGTCCACCAGTTGTCAGTACATACCGTCGGGGGTGTGATATCACCTGGAGAAACGTTTGCCCTGATTGTGCCGGAAGAAGACAAGCTCATTGTTGAAGCAAGATTGGACCCTGCGAATATAGACCAAGTCACAATCGGTCAAAATGTTGTTTTGCGGTTTTCAGCCTTTAACCAGCGAACCACCCCTGAAATTGAAGGATTTATGCAGACCATATCTGCAGACCTCTCACAAGATCAAACCAATGGGCAATCTTTCTATCTTGTGAGAATTCGCATTGTAGATGCGGAATTGGAAAAACTGGGAGGCAATAACATTGTTCCCGGTATGCCCGTTGAAGCCTTTATCCAGACCGCCGAACGCACCGTGATGAGTTATTTGCTAAAACCCCTTGGCGACCAGATCATGCGCTCGTTTCGAGAAGAGTGATGTCGGGCTGGTACTGTCAGAGGAAAACCGCTTGAGCGGGTAGGGTGCATTTCATAGCTTTGTCGGATGAGAAATCCATTCCGCTATTTCAAGACTTCCCCTGAGATCATCCGCCTGGCGGTGATGATGTATGTGCGTTTTCCGCTTTCACTCCGAAATGTTGAGGATCTGCTCCACGAGCGTGGGATCGATCTGAGCCATGAGACCGTACGTGCCTAGTGGAATAGGTTTGGGCCGTTATTCGCCTCCGATATCCGAAAAAAGCACGCTGGACCACACCAAAATTGGTCAAATTGGCAATGGCATCTGGACGAAGTGTTCGTCCGAATAAAATGGTAAAATCCACTATCTCTGGCGCCCATTGATCACGAAGGTGAGGTTCTCGAGGCGTTTGTCACCAAGCGCCGGGATCGTAAAGCTGCATTGCAGTTTTTACGCAAAGCCATGAAGCGATATGGAAGCCCAAAGATCATAGTGACGGATAAACTGCGGTCCTATCGGGCTGCCCTGAAGGAATTTGGCAATGAAGCACGCCAAGAAACAGGCCGCAGGTTAAACAATCGAGCGGAAAACTCACATCAACCGTTCCGACGAAGAGAACGGGCCATGGCTAAATTTCGAAGCTTTGCGTCGCTACAGAAATTCGCTTCGATCCACGCCTCAATTCACAACCACTTCAACCAGGAGAGACATATAAATCGCCGCGATCCTTTCAAGGAATGTCGTTCACTGGCGCTTGCCGAATGGCGACAACTCGTCGCCTAATAAAAGTCTATATGCGGTTTGGCTCGCCTAAATATTTTTCCTCTGACAATGCCTATCAGCAGGTTCCTGCCTCTCGCATATCTGGCGCCGGATATTATTGAGAAGATTCTTGCCGGCACCCAGCCGGTAGGTCTGACGGTTCAGCGACTTCGCAACCTCCCCACCTTGCCCCATTCCTGGAAAGAGCAGCGCGCCCTTCTGAGATTCGCCAGCTAACCTCCCAATCCTGCACAATCATCCCGCCAAACGTCTGGTGGCCAAAAAGGGCCCACTGAGACGCASGCCWATTNGCGCCTAAATCAGGCTGTATTTGCCGTCTCTACACCAGACGATACAACCCWATACCCGGCTAACCTCATGAGATGTCGGAGGGTTTCCGAACCASCGCAACAAACGTGTTTTGTGGGAAGACTGAATGGTGGGCCCGGCAGGACTCGAACCTGCGACCAGACCGTTATGAGCGGCCGGCTCTAACCAACTGAGCTACAGGCCCGGCACGACCTTGTGGATCGGGCAGTTCCCTATAGCATGATCTGTGTGTGGCAGGGCAAGGCTTTATCATTGTAAATTTCATACAATACATGTCCCAATCTCGACGCATTTATGCGCGACTTGAGAATGTACCTGTTTTGAAATGGAGTTGCCAAATGCCAAGCCAATTGATTTCTGATCGTTCGCCCTATTCTGCGTTGTCTTTGTTTGCAGCCGTTGCTCTTTCCTTGCTGTCCGTGTTGGCGTCCAGCCCGGCTCTGGCAGAYACGGACGACCCTGGCACCATYAGCCTGGTGGGGGTTGGCACTGTCAGCGCCCGGCCGGATATGGCAATTGTTGCTACCGGCGTTGTCAGCGAAGCCAAAACCGCCCGCGCCGCCTTAAGCGCCAATACCGCCGCCATGACCAGCGTGATCGAGGGATTGAAAGCCGCGGGCATTGAAGACCGGGATATCCAGACCTCCGGATTTTCCGTACAACCGCGCTATACCCAAGCAAATGTGAGATCCAATGGCCAGCGCCCGCCCCCCGAACTGGTTGGCTATTCTGTCTCCAACCAGGTGACGATCAGGGTGCGCGATATCGCCAWGCTCGGCGAYATTCTGGATCAWGTTGTGTCGCAAGGSTCGAACCGCATCAACGGCGTCAGCTTTACATTTTCTGAACCTGAACAGTTAATGGATATTGCCCGCGCCAACGCAATGGCAGACGCCATTCGCCGGGCGAAACTTTATACCGACGCGGCAGGAATTGGCCTTGGCCGGATCACCAAYATTTCGGAAAATGGCGGCTACGTGCCTCAACCGCAATATAGAGGACGCGCCGAAATGTCGATGGTCTCGGAGCCTGTCCCGGTTCCAATGGAAGCAGGCGAACAAACCTTGAGCGTCAATCTCAGCGTTACCTGGGAACTGGATCAATAGGTCTTTTTTGACAAAGGGTCGTTTAAGGGCGCCTCGTCGAAATCATCATTATCAGGCGCCGCATCATCTGGTGCGGTGCCATTCCTGATCGGACGCTCTGAACTGGTTTCAGGCAATTCCGGCATCTGGCTGCGTGGCAACTGACTGCGTGGTGTCTGCGTACGCGGCGTTTGGCCAGCCGGTTGCCTGAACTCATTCACAAAATCCTGTATCCGGTCCGGCAAGTTATTCAGATAACCCGTCGCCGCAGCGCCAAAAAACAAGATCATTATAATCCAGAGCACAAATTTGAGCGGGTTACGCGACCCCCGATCCGGGTCCAGATTCGCCTGCCCGATCGGCACCCCGTCAATGATGATTTGATCATTTGAATCAAGTACAACACGCTCATACCCATCATCAGGTCTGGGCGGGCTGGCACCATCCCATCGGCCGCGGTTGCGGTTGCGGATCAGCGTTAGCAGCGATTGTCTCATAGGGGTCCGGCTCCGGTATCAAGACGAAACGTCCTGCCCATTGAACGTCTTGTTAATGAGGTATACGGAAATWCCCCTCTGRGCAAACYGCGTGTCATGCGCCCAGATGAAAAACAAGAGTGCGGTCATGCGGACGGCGGCGGTGTTCAAACAGAAACAGGCCCTGCCAGGTGCCAAGCAACATTTTTCCTGATGCGATCGGGATCGTAAGTGATGTTTGCGTCAGTGCCGCTTTGATATGCGCAGGCATATCATCGGGCCCCTCCGATCTATGGCGCAAATATCCCATCACCGGGTCGTCGGCATCGGGCACAAGGCGATTGAAAAATTCCTGCAAATCGGTTTGCACCTGCGGATCGGCATTTTCCTGAATGACCAGCGAGCAAGATGTGTGACGCACAAAAACCGTCAGCAGACCTTCATTTACGTTTGCCGCGCCAACAAAAGCGGCGGCCTGCTCGGTAAATTCATAAAGGCCGGGGCCGCTGGTGGAGATCGTCTGTATGGTCTGCATAATTTACGAAAAAATCCGCATCCCCCGCTCCCTGATAACCTGTTTGGCCTTGCGGAAAGTTTGTTCAACACAATCATCAGAAGCCGGAAACAAATCCGCGCGGATCAATTTATGGGTTTTCACTTCGCCGTCAATTTCGCGCGATATCTCACCGTGAAGGCGATAATGATCGCCCTCTTTTTTCGGCGTTGCCACAATCCGGTAGCCTTCATGGGTAATTTCAGCAGCCGGGGTCTGCATTCCGCCAATGCCGAACAGGCGTTTCAAAAAGCTCATCTCATCTCCAGAACAGTTTCGATAAATTCCAGCATATCGCGATAAACCGGAAACCGCGACCGGAAAGGCTGTGCCAAAGACAACATGGGCACAATATTGAAATTTCTATGGAAGAGGGTTGGCGCAGGATGCAACGGAGAAAAATTGAAGCTAGCTTCAATTTACTCGAACCTTATTTCAAACTGGAAATATGGAGCGCCATCTAAGATATCCAGACTAACGCACAATCGCTCTGGATTCCGGCCTTCGCCGGAATGACGGTAGGGAGATACATCAATCCCTTTTCGTCACTCCAGACTTGTTCCGGGGTCCATACCTGCACCCTCTCGGCAAATATATAGATTGTACTTTGCGATCATTCAGAGRAATGGATWCCMGTGMCARRYACRGGAATGACGRAGGTAARAACACGTCRTTCCGGCGAAAGCCGGAATCCAGCACAGCAATGCCTGCGTTTCTAATTGTTCAAAAAACGCCGCGCCTAACGCGAGCGGGAAACATTGCGCCGCATGCCTGCAGCTGATTTGATCTGCGCGCCGGSATTCATCTTGCCKCGCCCATTGGCRTTGGCATCATGGTATCCRGCCTGCTGGGCGGCGTCTGGCCTGTCRGCYTTTTTATTCGGRTTTGCKGCCTTGGCCCGYGCTCTTTCTTTYGCCCGGGTCCGSGCTCTTGCCTTGGTCATGTGAACACCTCTTACTGGTTGGCCCCTAAAGGCTAAAACGCAACTGCAGTGACACAGATACGACCTAAAAATAGCAGCCGTAATCTCAGCGCCGCTAATTGTCGAGGAACGACCGCAGCTTCCGGGATCGGCTCGGATGCTTCAATTTGCGCAGAGCCTTGGCTTCGATCTGGCGGATACGTTCGCGGGTAACTGAGAATTGCTGGCCGACTTCTTCGAGCGTGTGGTCGGTATTCATGCCGATACCAAAGCGCATGCGCAGAACGCGCTCTTCGCGCGGGGTCAGGCTTGCGAGAACCCGCGTTGTGGTTTCGCGCAGGTTTGCCTGAATGGCAGCATCGATGGGGAGGATCGCGTTCTTGTCCTCGATGAAATCACCAAGCTGGCTGTCTTCCTCATCCCCGATCGGGGTTTCCAGCGAGATCGGCTCCTTGGCGATTTTCAAAACCTTCCGCACTTTTTCAAGCGGCATGACAAGTTTTTCGGCCAATTCTTCTGGCGTCGGCTCGCGGCCAATTTCGTGCAGCATCTGGCGGCTGGTGCGGACGATCTTGTTGATCGTTTCAATCATGTGAACCGGGATACGGATCGTGCGGGCCTGGTCGGCGATAGAGCGCGTAATGGCCTGCCTGATCCACCAGGTGGCGTAAGTCGAGAATTTATAACCGCGGCGATATTCAAACTTATCGACCGCTTTCATCAGGCCGATATTGCCTTCCTGAATCAGATCCAGGAATTGTAGACCGCGGTTGGTGTATTTCTTGGCGATTGAAATAACCAGGCGCAGATTGGCTTCAACCATTTCCTTCTTGGCGATCGCTGCTTCGCGCTCGCCCTTCTGGACCATATGGACGATGCGGCGAAATTCAGTAATTTCAAGCCCGGTCTCAGCAGCAAGCTCGTGAATGTTGCTGCGGATTTCTTTTGTCGTATCGCGTTCGTTGGCAATGAATTTCTTCCAGCCCGGACGTACCAAACGTCCCACCCGGCGGATCCAATTCGGGTCCAGCTCGTTGCCCTGATATTCTTCGAGAAAATCTTCGCGCTTCACACCGTGAGAATCAGCGAGGCGCAGCAACCTGCCTTCAAAGCTGACCAGGCGACGGTTGATCTGGTAAAGTTGATCGACAAGGGCTTCGATCCGGTTGTTGTTGAGCGCAAGGCTCTTCACATCAACGACGATTTCTTCCTTAAGCTTGGTGTACCGGCGCTCCTGGCTCGGTGACAGGGCAGCGTTTTTCAGCTTTTTCTCAACCAGCTGATCCTGCAAACGGCGCAGCTTTTTATAATTGTTGGCAACCTGGTCAAAAGTTTCGACRACYTGMGGCTTCAGCTCTTCTTCCATTGCGGAAAGCGAGAGGCTGTTCTCCATCTCGTCATCTTCATCATCATCATCGTCGTCGTCATTTTCAGATGTTTGATCGGACCCGTCTTCCGCTGTCCTTGGCTTCATTTTCGCAGCTAATGCCGCCTGGGCCGGGTTTTGTCGGCCAGGAATAATATGCCCGCCTTTTTTGGCCTGGGCTGCTTCATTCTCCAGCGCTTTCTGGGAATGATCCACCTGCTTGGCATCTGGGCCTGCATAAGTGGCTTCAAGATCAATTACGTCGCGTAGCAGGATGCGGCCTTCATTCAGCTCGTCCCGCCAGATGATAATCGCCTGGAATGTAAGCGGGCTTTCGCAAAGACCGGCAATCATGGCTTCGCGGCCGGCTTCGATTCGTTTGGCGATGGCTATTTCGCCTTCGCGGGACAGCAATTCGACCGTGCCCATTTCGCGCAAATACATACGCACCGGGTCGTCTGTCCGGTCACCTGCAGTAGAGCCGCTCGCGGCCTTGGTTACAGCTTTGGACCCGGTCGTTGCCAAAGCACTCCCGGTTTCCTTTTCGGTGCCGCTTTCAGCCTTGCCGTCGGTTTCTTCGGCGTCTTCAGATTCAACAACATTGATGCCCATATTGCTCAACATCGCCATTGTATCTTCGATCTGCTCTGAGCTGACTTCCTGGGGCGGTAAAACAGAGTTGAGCGCTTCATAGGTGACATAGCCACGCTTGCGCGCGTCTTTGATCATCTTTTTCACTGCAGCATCAGAAAGGTCCAGTACCGGACCGTCCTGGCCCTCACTGGGTGCTTGTTGCGCAGACTGTTTGCTAGCTTCCATCGCCATGTATTAGCCTTGTTTGCTTTGCCTGGCAGCTTCTGCTGCTGGACGTCTTTGTATCTACCGGTTCCAAAACCGAATCACGCCGCATGTTGGCGCTTTGATACAAAGACTTAGAACCTGTATATTAAACCTGCATTAACTGCGTTAACGATTGCCATCAATTAAACCACATCCTGGGGCTCATCGCTCGACATCTCAACGCTTTCAACATTTTGAAGCTGTGCCTGGATATCACGTAACCGGTCCAGGCTCTCCTCGCTATCCTCTTCGGCCAGCGCTCTTTCAGCTTCCAGTAACTCCTTATGTAGCGTCAACATCTTGTTGTGCAAGAAGATCGCCTGTCTCAATCCGGCTTCAGCACCCGCAATTGACGCAGAAGAAAGCGCAAATCCGGATTGCGCATGCTCCACAATTTTCTTCAATTCGTAAAGAAGCTCACCAAACTTGCGGTTTTCCAGCTCTTTGAGAATAATATCCCTGTCAAGTATATCAAACTGTGAAGCGATGTCTAAAAGGCCAGCACGTAAAGAGTCAAGCTGCTGATTCGCAAGATCAAGTCTGGCGATTTCCTCAAGGAACATTTCGATCAATCCAGGATGATTCGCCAGAGCCACCAAAATGGCCGCTTCACGGTGCGCGATTCGCGACCCTGCGCCCGCAAGAAGTGCGTTTCCACGCAACATTGAGGGTTGTCTTATCTGCCTCTTGGAATATTGCCCTTTGGAATATTGTCCGGTGGAAAATTGCCCACGACCGCTTCTGGCAGAATAATTTTGCGTTCTCCAGGCTCTGCCGGTTTCCTGCCCCCATAATTTGTTCAACCTGTCAGCAATCGCATGGCCGTAATGGCGGCGCACGCCGGGGTCGGATATTTCACGCACAATATTGCGCAGCCGGTCTTCGAATGCCGCCCTTCGTTCGGGTATATTCAGGTTCTGCTCGCTAACCTCGCGACGCCATAAAATATCAATCAGAGCGTCTGCGCGTTGCAACACTGCTTCAATCGCGCCCGGCCCTTGATCGCGGATCAGATCATCCGGGTCTTGCCCTTCGGGCAAAGCCGCAAACCGTATGCTCTTGCCGGGTTCCAGTCGCGGCAGCGCCAGATCAATTACCCGGTACGCGGCTTTAACCCCGGCCCGGTCRCCATCAAAACAAAGGATCGGCTCGTCAGCCATACGCCACAATAGACGCAACTGGTCTTCGGTTACAGCGGTCCCCAACGGCGCAACCACATTGTGATATCCGGCCAAAGCCATGGCGACCACATCCAYATAACCTTCAACAACAACCACGGTCCCTTTGTCATGGGCGGCCTGGCGKGCGGTCTGGCCGTTATAGAGCAAAGCGCCTTTGTGAAATAAYGGSGTYTCCGGCGAATTCAGATATTTTGCAGGCACATTGTCTTGCAGCGCGCGCCCGCCAAACCCAACCACGCGGCCACGCAAATCAGCGATCGGGAACATCACCCGGTCGCGAAACCGGTCGTAAGAAACAGGGATATCATCACCGGAAATTACCAGCCCGACCCGCGCCATATCATCAGCGGAGACGCCTTTATCTGCCAGATAGTTTTTCAGCTCATGGCGCCCCGGCGGGGCATAGCCGATTCGGAAAGTTTGCAAAGCCCGGTCCGGAATACCGCGATCAGACAGATAGCCCCGCGCTCCTGCACCACCTTTTGCCTGAAGCCGGGCTTCGAAATATTTTGCAGCCAACTCCATAATTTCATGGAGACCTTGATATTCCTTCGCCCGCTGCGCCTCTTGCGGATCAGCTTTCGGTAAATCCAGACCCGCATCAGCCGCCAACCGTTCAACGGTCTCGGTAAAAGACAGACCCTGGGTTTCCATCAGGAATCCGAAAATATCGCCGTGATTGCCGCTGGAAAAACAATGATAAAACCCCTTCTGGTCATTGACCGTAAAGGACGGGGTTTTTTCAGGATTGAAAGGGCTAAGCCCGACAAATTCGCGCCCGCGACGCTGGAGTTTGACCGAGCGCCCGACCACATCGGATACGGAAAGCCGCGCCCTGATCTCATCCAAAAATTGTGGCGAATAACGCATTGCTCTACCAGTCGTTATGGCCGGAACCGGGAATTTAACCCGAGCTTACTCGCTGAGCAGGCCTTTTACCAACTGGCTGGCTTTGCCGAAATCCATTTGCCCGGCAYACCGCTCCTTGAGCGCAACCATGGTCCGGCCCATATCCTTGAGCCCACCGGCGTCAAGTTCTTCAACCGTTTTTTTGCACGCCGTCTGGATTTCTTCCTCGTCGAACTGGCGCGGCAGGAAATCGTTGATAATCACGATTTCCTCACGTTCCTGTTCGGATAAATCCAACCGTCCGGCTTCTTCATAGGTCTTTGCTGATTCTTCGCGCTGGCGCACCATCTTGGTCAGGATCAGAAGAATTTCATCTTCTTCCACCCTGTCCTTGCCAGCGCCTCTGGCGGCAATCTCGCGATCCTTGATGGCCGCCATGATCAGCCGCAGCGTAGATAGGCGTCGCTTGTCCTGGGCTTTCATAGCCGTTTTCAGCGCCGTATTTATCTTTTCACGCATATCCATCTCCGCTTAGTGCCGAATAGTTGAATGCCGAACAGTTTTGGCCAGCAAACCCGGCCATATGGTACGTCCCGGTGAAAGCGTCAAGGTTAAACTAAAGCAGACAGGCTTAGCAACAGCTAGAAAAATCGTAACATATTGATTTAATTGAATAAAAATAAAAACACCGTTGGTTGACGGCGCAACACCCTTAACATAATGTCCGGCTCAGCTAGATGCAGGGCATCAGATGCGGGGCATTAGCGGTTAACAGGAACAATCATGGCGGATACAGCCTTTTCAGCAAATGATGGCGGTGCGGGAACTTGGCTGGAGCCAGATCCAACCGGTTTGCTGGTTTTGGCCGACGGGACCGTCATTGAAGGCATTGGCCTTGGGGCGACCGGCCATGTGGCGGGCGAAATTTGCTTCAATACGGCAATGACCGGGTATCAGGAAATTCTGACTGACCCGTCTTACGCCGCCCAGATCATCACATTTACGTTTCCCCATATCGGCATTGTCGGGACCAACGAAGAAGATGTTGAAACCGTCAATATGGCCAACAAGTCTGCGGTCCGCGGTGCGATTTTTCGCACGCTGCCCACAAGCCCCTCAAATTTTCGGGCAACGCAACATCTGGAAGACTGGCTGAAGAAACGCGGCATCATCGCCATCGCCGGTGTCGATACCAGAGCATTGACCGCCTATATCCGCGACAATGGCATGCCCAACGGCGTCATAACGCATTCACCCAATGCCAAATTCGACAAACCAGCCATGATCGACGAAGCCAAGGCATGGCCCGGTCTGGTCGGCATGGACCTCGCCAAGGAAGTTACCTGCGGCCAATCATATACGTGGGACGAAACCCCTTGGGTTCCAGGTACCGGGTATGGTCGCCAAGAAACCCCGAGCCGCCACGTGGTGGCCATCGACTTTGGTGCCAAACGCAATATCCTTCGCCTGTTGGCAGGCTCTGGCTGCAAGGTCACCGTGGTACCGGCGACCGCAAGTGCGGAAGATATTCTGGCCCACAACCCGGATGGTATTTTCCTCTCCAACGGCCCGGGTGACCCGGCAGCCACAGGCGAATATGCTGTCCCCACAATTCAAAAGTTGATGGAGACGGGGATTCCGATTTTCGGCATTTGCCTCGGACACCAAATTCTGTCGCTGGCGCTTGGTGCTAAAACCAAAAAAATGGCCCAGGGCCATCACGGTGCCAACCACCCTGTCAAGGATTTCACCACCGGCAAGGTGGAAATCACCTCAATGAACCACGGCTTCGCGGTGGATGGAGACACATTGCCAAGCGGCATCACGCAAACGCACACATCGCTATTTGATGGCTCAAATTGCGGCATCGAAGTCGACGGCAAGCCGATTTTTTCCGTCCAGCATCACCCCGAAGCCTCCCCCGGCCCGCAAGACAGTCATTATCTGTTCAAGCGCTTTATGGATTTAATCGACGGTGAAAAGTGATGGCAGGTATCGACGATTGGGATACATTATCCGATACTTTTCTATATTGGATAGCAAAAACCTGCGATGATCAATATGACACGTTGATATATTGCAATGAAAAAGTAATAATTCAAATAATAGAAAATTTAGGATTTGAAGAACAAGAATTTACGTTCGGAAAATTTGTAGGGTTGAAGGTTATAGGAATAACAAATAATAAAACCGATATAAAAAATCTTCCGAATACATTGATTAAATTATTGTTAGAAAATAAAAATTTGGA
>JAESRU010000044.1 GCA_016764455.1 Hyphomicrobiales bacterium
CGCGAACAGCGGGCGCTCGCCCACGAAGATGCCCACCCAGTTCACGACAAGGTCGGGGTCCGCAGGTTGTAAGAATCCGCGTCTTCGGCACTCGGAAGGCGGATCTGCGACGATCACGCCCCGAGCCTCGCGATAGCGCGAGGAATCGAGAAGCGAGCAGACCTTGCGCAAGTTGATGTGTGCGAACCGAGGGGAGATCGCGATCCGCGTCTTCCGGGCCGCGACCGAACTCGGGATCAGGACGGTCGCGATCTTCAGCCACGAAGACCGGGTCAACCTCCACCGATACAAGGCGGACGAGGCCTACCTCGTTGGTCGCGACTCGACTCCCGTCGGGGCCTACCTCAACGTCGAGGAGATCATCCAAGTCGCCCTCGACAACCAGGCGAGCCGGCAGGCAGGCGCGCCCCCAACGATAACCTGGAAGCGACACATCGCTCACTGTTTGACGGTTCATTGCAGGGCATCCAGCGTACCGATAAACCCGCGTTCGGCTTTCAGGGTCACCCTGAAGCCAGCCCTGGACCTCACGACATAGCACCCGTGTTTGACCATTTTATTGAGTTGATGGCAAAAGTTTAAAAGCTGTTAGTCCGCGAATAACGCAAAAGACGCGAAAAAAGCGAAATATTTATTTTWNAAAAACAGGGAGGTTTTTATGRYTWGTRGTAAAAGRTTAAGTGAGMGWRTMTTGARGTGTGCTCAAAATGTTAGTCATGGACTAGGCGCTGGTTTTTTGGAAAAGGTATATGAGAATGCGCTGTGTATAGAGTTAACTCAGGCGGGTATTCTGTTTCAGCGCCAACAACCGTTTGCTATTAGTTACAAGGGCGAAGGTGTTGGTAATTATATAGCTGATATTGTTGTGGATGGTAGGTTGCTCATTGAGCTGAAAGCATTATCTGGTTTTAGTGAGGTGCACGATGCACAAGTAATGAATTACCTAAAAGCATCTGGGTTGACTGTTGGACTTTTATTGAATTTTGGAGTTACAAGACTAGGTATTCGCAGAATAGTCTGGAATTACGATGATAATACTAATATTTAATTTGNTTTTTTCGCGTCTTTTGCGTTATTCGCGGACTGAAGATTTGCATTCATTCGCGTTCATTCGCGTTCATTTGCGGAAAAAATNATACCATGCCTAAAAGACAAGACATAAACAGTGTTTTAATTATCRGTGCGGGCCCTATCGTCATCGGCCAAGCTTGTGAGTTTGACTATTCTGGCGCGCAGGCGTGTAAAGCTTTAAAAGAAGAAGGTATTCGCGTTATTCTGGTGAACTCAAATCCAGCGACCATTATGACCGATCCGGAAATAGCGGATGCGACTTACATCGAACCCATCACCTGGAAAACCGTTGCCGCCATTATCGAAAAAGAAAAACCCGATGTATTGTTGCCGACCATGGGYGGRCARACMGCRYTAAAYTNNGYGCKCTYGMTCYGGMKCRTGNNGGKGTYYTGGARAAATTTGGYGTCGAGATGATCGGTGCCGACGCCGACGCTATCGACATGGCCGAAGACCGCAAGTTGTTCCGTGAAGCCATGATCCGAATCGGGCTGAATGTTCCCCGCTCCAGATTGGCGAATGCGTCCGATTTAAAAGCGGCCGAYAAAGCYGAGCATGCAKNCNGGCNTTNGCCAAAATAGATGCGTCTGACGCCGGCGAAGACGACAAACGCATCCAGCGTGAAGCCTTTGAAGCCGAATGGCGCAAGGGCGAACCTGGGCGCAAGGAATTGTACCGCGAAAAAGCCTTTACCGAAGCCCTTGATGCTCTCACTGACATTGGTTTGCCGGTTATCATCCGCCCGTCATTCACCCTCGGCGGCACCGGCGGCGGCATCGCTTATAACCGCGCTGAATTTATAGAGATTATCGACCGCGGCCTGGACGCATCTCCCACCACCGAAGTGCTGATCGAAGAGAGCGTGCTTGGGTGGAAAGAATACGAGATGGAAGTTGTTCGCGACCGCGACGACAATTGCATCATCATCTGCTCAATCGAGAATATCGATCCGATGGGCGTACATACCGGTGATTCCATTACGGTCGCCCCGGCGCTGACCCTGACCGACAAAGAATTTCAGGAAATGCGCAACGCTTCAATCGCGGTATTGCGCGAAATCGGCGTCGAGACCGGCGGGTCAAATGTCCAGTTTGCAGTAAACCCCAAAGACGGCACCCTCGTGGTTATCGAGATGAACCCCCGGGTATCACGCTCGTCTGCGCTGGCGTCTAAAGCAACAGGGTTCCCGATCGCCAAAGTCGCCGCACGGCTCTCTGTGGGCTACACGCTGGACGAATTGGCCAACGACATTACCGGCGGCGCAACGCCTGCATCTTTTGAGCCTTCAATCGATTATGTGGTGACCAAAATCCCGCGTTTTGCTTTTGAGAAATTCCCAGGCGCGGTGCCACACCTTACAACGTCAATGAAATCCGTTGGCGAAGTGATGGCCATCGGCCGGACCTTCAAGGAATCATTCCAAAAAGCGCTGCGCGGCCTCGAAATCGGCCTGACCGGGATGAACGAAGTTGATATCCCCGGTGTTGGCCAGGGCGACGACAAAAATGTTATCCGGGCTGCGTTGAGTAACGCCACGCCTGAGCGAATTTTGACCGCTGTACAGGCCCTGCGCCACGGCATCGATCACGACCAGATCAACGCCTCCTGCCATATCGATCTCTGGTACATCCGCGAATTGCAGGAACTGGTTGATACCGAAGCAGATATCAGGAGGCTTGGGCTTCCAACGACCGAGACCTCATTCCGTCGCCTCAAGGCAATGGGCTTTTCTGACGCCCGTTTGGGCGAACTGACCGGCCAGACGGAAGCCGAAGTCACCGCGAAACGCCGCGCCCTAGATGTGCGCCCGGCCTATAAGCGGGTGGATACCAGCGCGGCCGAATTCGCATCGCCAACGGCTTATATGTATTCGACCTACGAAACACCATTCGCCGGTAAAATTTCAGACGAAGCCATGCCGTCTGACCGGAAAAAGGTAATGATCCTTGGCGGCGGGCCAAACCGGATCGGCCAGGGAATTGAATTTGATTATTGCTGCTGCCATGCTGCATTTGCGCTTGAGAAAATCGGCATCGAAAGCATCATGGTCAATTGCAACCCCGAAACGGTTTCAACAGATTATGACACATCCGACCGGCTTTATTTTGAACCTCTGACGGCTGAAGACGTTATCGAGATCATCCACCGCGAACAGCAAAATGGCGAATTTTTGGGCGTCATTGTCCAGTTTGGCGGCCAAACCCCATTGAAGCTGGCCAATGCGTTGCAGGCCGCTGGCATTCCAATTCTTGGCACATCGCCAGATGCCCTTGATCTTGCTGAAGACCGCGACCGGTTCAAAGCTTTGGTTGATGGTCTGAAACTCAAACAACCCCACAACGCCATCGCCAATTCTCTGAGCGAAGCCCGGGACGCAGTGATCGAAATCGGCTTTCCGCTGGTTGTCAGGCCTTCCTATGTGCTTGGTGGGCGGGCTATGGAAATCATCCTCGATGAGACCATGATGAGCCGGTATTTCGCGAACATTCTGCCGGAACTGGTCCCGCCGGAAATTCGCCAGAAATTCCCTGACGATAAAACGGCGCAAATCGATGCCGTACTGATTGATAACCCGCTGCTGCTGGATTCATATCTGACAGACGCCATCGAAGTGGACCTGGACGCTCTGTGTGATGGCGAAGACGTATTCATCTGCGGTGTCCTGGAACATATCGAGGAAGCTGGTGTACATTCCGGCGACAGCGCCTGTGTCCTGCCGCCTCATTCGCTAAAACCTGAAATTGTCGCGGAGATGGAAAACCAGGCTGTTGCGCTCGCAAAAGCGCTTGGCGTCAACGGCCTGATGAATGTGCAATTCGCCGTCAAAAATGACGAAATTTTCCTGATCGAAGTCAACCCGCGCGCAAGCCGCACCGTACCGTTTGTCGCCAAAGTAATCGGCACCCCGATTGCGCAAATCGCAGCCCGGCTGATGTGTGGCGAAAAGCTCTCCAGCTTTGGCCTCAAAAAATGGCAAGGCGATCATGTGGCCGTCAAAGAAGCGGTATTCCCGTTCAACAGGTTCCCAGGCGTCGATACCATCCTTGGACCGGAAATGCGCTCGACCGGCGAAGTTATGGGCCTAGCCTACGATTATTCCCTGGCCTTTGCGAAAAGCCAGCTCGGTGCCGATGTCGGGGTTCCAACCGGCGGCACCGCTTTTGTATCCGTGAAAGACGAAGACAAGGCGCGGATCGCCGATTCTGTAAAAAGCCTGGTTGAAATGGGCTTCACAATAATCGCGTCCGGCGGCACACAGCGGTTTCTCGCTGACAAAGGCATTCCCTGCACCAAGGTCAACAAGGTGCTGGAGGGCCGCCCCCATGTGGTCGACGCAATCAAGAATGGCGAAGTGCAATTGGTGATCAACACCACCAAGGGCAGCCGGGCGCTGGAAGACAGCCAATCGCTTCGCGCAGCCGCCCTGCTACACAAAATTCCGTATTACACCACTATTGCAGGTGCCATTGCTGCAACAGAAGCGATCAACGCCTATCGCCAAGGATCGCTGGATGTAACGCCCTTGCAGGATTATACCAGCCGGGCACGCCAAAAAGCGTCCTGACCGGCGATTCCTATCCGGAACACAAATTGCGATATGTCAGTTTGCTATTGGCAAAGTTGCGACAAGTACGAATTCTCTACTTAGACATCACAGATTTTGTACACACTCATAATCCAACGCAAGGCTGGTTTTTTAAAGTTGAACTGCCATATTTTGAACCCACCGTCCCGGATGGCAATGGGTGGGCGGTACTATTTATAGTCTCCACCGGGGTTGAAAGAGGTATCTTGTGCGAGCACCCCCTCACCGGGCACGAAGTTCACTTCTAGACGTATTCCGTCTGGGTCTTCGAACAACACGTAGTAATACCCGGGCGCCCAATCTCCTTCACAGGCGCCCCGGACGATCGTGGCATCCATCTCGCTAAGCAAGCTTGCCACGGCATCGACATCCTGCCGGGAGCGCGCACGAAGGCAGATGTGATGTAGCCCCACGCGGTTCTGTACAAATCGTTCTTCAGCATGCTCCGGTGCGCAAGCTTCAATACCCAGTGCGGTGCGTGCCCCAACAAAGTAGCACATGCTCGACCCGTCAAAGACATTCTTCATGCCCAGAGCAGGCATGAGCCGACCATAAAAGGCCCTGGCTTTCTCGAACTGGCTGACCGTAAGAATGACGTGCGCCATGCCGTTTATGTCGATCATTTCAAGTTTCCTGCATCGATTTTTGTAAGACTGCAAGATTACGCGGCTTTCGAACTTGTTTCAATCGACCGCTGTTGGCACTTGGGAGACGTGCCGCTGATACTCTGAAACGGAAGAAAGATAGTCGATTTAGGACCTTCCCTAACAAATATCACTGGTGCATAAGTCTTGGATATTGCGCTAAAGAATAATTTTGGCTACGATTCGAACTTCATATTTTTGTCCTTGATGATTTTAGAAGAAATCGTGACGGCAATGCCGACACAGAACGACGTATTGCTCCTTCGAGGAGCGAAGATCGATAGAATGCGAGACTGACCATGGAAAAAATCCCAATGACCGCTTCGGGCTACGATGCGCTTGAAGAAGAGTTGAAGCGCCGGAAATCCAGCGACCGCCGCAATATCATCCAGGCGATTGCCGAAGCGCGCGCCCATGGTGATTTATCTGAGAATGCGGAATATCACGCCGCCAAAGAATCTCAGGGGCTGAACGAATCCCGGATTGCCGATCTCGAAGAGAAAATGGGCCGCGCCGAAGTCATCGATATTTCCAAATTGTCCGGCAACCGCGTCATGTTCGGCGCCACCCTGACCCTGGTTGACGAAGATACCGACGAAGAACGGCTCTATCAGATTGTTGGCGAGAGCGAAGCTGACGTCAAACTCGGCAAAATTTCAATCACCTNCCCAATCGCCCGTGCTTTGATCAACAAAACGGTYGGCGATACTGTTGAAGTGAATACGCCAGGTGGTGGCCGCGCCTACGAAATCCTGAAAGTGCAATTCGTCTAGCAACCCTCGCGTGCCAGACAAGATTGCCGGAACGGATTTTGTCCCGCCCGAACCGTCAAGTTTGGGCGAAAGACATCTGAATCATCCAGGCCTTTAATATGGCAGTGGCAAATTCCCGAAATGCCTATATATCTGCGGTAACTTGATGCCGTCGAAAATTCCTGATTTTTGGCGCGCGATAAAATATTGAGCAAAATTCAAAGAGGTTTGACRTGACCGAAACACACAGCAAATTGATCATTATCGGATCGGGCCCGGCGGGCTACACCGCTGCAATTTACGCCGCCCGTGCCATGCTGGAACCAACGCTGATTGCAGGCATCCAGCCCGGCGGGCAATTGACCATCACCACCGATGTGGAAAATTACCCAGGCTTTGCCGATGTCATTCAGGGTCCGTGGCTGATGGAACAAATGCAGGCACAGGCCGAGCATGTGGGCACCAACATTGTCCAGGACCATCTTGTTGAAGCACATTTGAACGAGCGCCCGTTCCGTCTGGTTGGCGATGGCGGCAACATCTATACCTGCGACACGCTTGTTATCTGCACCGGCGCCCAGGCACGCTGGCTGGGGCTTGAAAGCGAAACCAAGTTTCAAGGCTTCGGTGTTTCCGCATGCGCCACCTGCGACGGGTTTTTCTACCGGGACAAGGAAGTTCTTGTTGTCGGCGGTGGCAATACAGCCGTTGAAGAAGCTTTGTTCCTGACCAAATTCGCGTCCAAGGTTACCCTGGTTCATCGCCGCGACGAATTGCGATCAGAGAAAATTCTCCAACACCGGCTCCTCAAACATCCCAAGATCGAGGTTATCTGGGACAGCGTTCTGGAAGAAGCTTTGGGAGATGAAAACCCGCTCGGGATTACCGGTGCCCGAATAAAGAATGTCAAAACCGGTGACGTTACCGATCTTGATGTCCATGGCATTTTCATCGCAATCGGCCACGCTCCGTCGGTAGAATTATTCTCCACCCAGCTTGATATGACACCGTCAGGATATATCTGGACAGCACCAGATTCATCCGCCACCTCGATCCCTGGCGTATTTGCTGCGGGCGATGTGACAGACGAGATTTACCGCCAGGCCGTGACCGCCGCCGGCATGGGATGTATGGCAGCACTTCAGGCTGAAAAATATATTGCCGAGATCGGCATGGACAGCATCGCTGCCGAATAACAAAAAGATAGCGCTATGGATTGGGACAAGATCAAGGTATTTCACGCCGCCGCCGTGGCTGGCAGTTTCACAGCCGCAGGTGCCGAGCTTGAACTGAGCCAATCGGCTGTCAGCAGACAGGTTAGTAGCCTCGAAGAAGACCTGAAGGTATCGCTATTTCATCGTCATGCCCGGGGCCTCTTGTTGACGGAACAAGGCGAGCGGCTGTTGAAAACTGCCCACGAGGTTTTCATCAAATTACAGGCCGCCGAAGCGCGCCTCACCGACGCCAAGGAAAAGCCGTCCGGCGATTTGCGGGTAACAACCACGGTCGGACTAGGAACCAGCTGGCTCACGCCCCGGATCAAAGAATTCATCGAGCTTTACCCTGATATCAATCTGAAATTGATGCTCCACGACAATCAGCTTGATATTGGAATGCGCCAGGCTGATGTGGCGATCTGGCTCAGGGCTCCAACCCAGCCCGATTTGATCCAGCGGAAAATGTTTACCGTGCATTTTCACATCTACGCTTCCCCTGATTATTTAAAAACGTATGGCCAGCCAAGAGATGTTGAAGAGCTGAATGACCACAAGATCATTGTATTTGACCATCCCGATCCAAATTACCTTGGTGAGGTCAATTGGCTGTCGTCCGTTGGGCGCAGTTCCGACAATCCRCGTTCACCGGTATTGAGCATGAACAATATCCATGGCATGCGCCGGGCCGCAGAACAGGGCATTGGCCTGGCTATCCTGCCGGACTATCTGATCTCACCGGAATCGTCGTTGGTACGGCTAATGCAAGATGCCGAAATACCCACTTTTGATACCTATTTGGCCTATCCGGAAGAATTACGTGATTCGAAACGTGTGAATGTTTTCCGCGATTTCCTGGTTAGCCAGTCGCGAAATTGGAAATTTTGACATCACGCTTTCCCAATAGGTAAACTTCAAATATTTGATTTTGCGGACAATTTTGATCTGGATCAAAATTCAACGTGTCAAAATACGTGCAAAAACTTGACAACACAACTCAAAGTCATGCAAATTTGCATGACTGCCATGCGGTTCTTGTAGTTGTCCAATGCCGTTGTGCAGCGCATATAAAGGTCAACTGGAGTTCGTAGAAGGGTATGGTTCCTCCCTCCCTCTATTCCCTTCTTCGGCGACTTGGACAAAGTTTGTAACGAGGTTCAATCGCGATGCGCTTCCCCTCAAGCGCGTTTCTAGTAACTGCCGGGCTCCTACGGGAGCCCGGCTTTTTATTACATCACTTGTAGATTTCAGGGCTTATATGCGCCTATGTGTAGAGGCGCTCACCTTCCATATTTTTATATAGATCGGCAACCTGTTCGCCATAGCCGTTGTAAATCACGGTTGGGATTGTCCGGTTTTCTCCGAGCACACGCTCGTTTGCCTGGCTCCAGCGTGGGTGCGAAACCTCCGGGTTTACGTTCGCCCAAAATCCGTATTCGCTGGCATTCAATTGTTCCCAGAAGCTGGTGGGCCGCTCGCTGGTAAAGCTGATCCGGACAATCGACTTGATCGATTTGGAGCCGTATTTCCACGGCACCGCGAGCCGCAGCGGCGCACCAAATTGTTTGGCGGCTGGTTGGCCATAGGCACCGGTGACCATGAAGGCCAGATCGTTGGTGGCTTCCTCAATCGTCAGCCCTTCCGTATAGGGCCAAGGGTACCAGAACTGGCGCTGGCCAGAGGCAATGCTGCTATCCTGGAAAGTTTGCATGACCACATATTTGGCGCTCGACAATGGACGCGCATAATCCACCAACCGGGCCAGCGGGAAGCCTGACCATGGAATGGTCATCGACCAGGCTTCAACACAACGATGGCGATAAAGCCGCTCCTCAATCCCCATGGCCCGGATCAGGGTATCGATATCAACTTCGCGTTCTTCTTCAACTTCACCGTCAATGGTAACGGTCCAGGGCCGGGTCTGAAGCGCCTGAGCGCGGTCTGAAATTTCCTTGTGGGAGCCAAATTCATAGAAATTGTTGTACCGGCTGTTGATATCCTCCGGCGTCAGCGCCCGCTCGATTTGGTAAAATTCGTTACGATCAGCAGGGTAAAGGTCMRCCGTWGGGTCARCRTCGCCCTCAGCKYGGGCTRCGTTYATCAACCCRCCGGTTCCAATYGCRCTGRCKGCMGCAATYGCCCCGGCACCYRCCATAAAWGYSCGCCGGTTCAAAAAMAYCTTTTCGTCGGTCGCCATCCGCTCCGGTATTTCCCAACCGCGCAGCCGCTTGATCAACATGTATTTCTCCAGTAACCGGCAAAACCGGTTGGTTGCAGCCTGCCCACGAGCCGCAGCCTTTAGATAGGACGCAAACGGACAAGTGGCAAATCACTGTTCCGCGAGCAGAGCTTTACTTGTCCCGTTTCAGCGTGGTGGCGTTCAGGCAGCCTTGGCAGATTTTTCTGCCATAACCTGTTCTGCAAGCTTGCCAGTCAGCTCAGCCAGATGATCAAAGCTTTGCTCAAATGAACCAACACCAGCCGTCGCCGAGCGAATTTCAACGATCAAATCTAGCACCTCTGATGCCGGCATATGAGCTTGCACGCTGTCCCATCCAGGCCAGCCTTCACGGGCATCAAAGCCCAGCAAATGTCCACGCCGTCCGGCAACAATCGCGTTGATCCTGGCGGTAGCATCATTCGGTATATGAACGGTTATATTCAGAACCGGCTCCAACAAGACCGGGCTGCAATTTGGCAGACCTTCGGAAATGGCAATGCGGCCTGCTGTCTTGAATGCTTGCTCGGATGAATCTACCGCATGGTACGAGCCATCGGTTAGCACCACCGCAAAATCAACAACCGGAAAGCCCAGAGGGCCGGAACTCAAATATTCCTTGATCCCGCGCTCCACCGCCGGGATATATTGTTTTGGTACAACACCACCTGAAATGGTGTCGCTGAAATCAAACCCGGCACCCCGAGGCAGCGGTTTGATATCCACCACAATATCCCCGAACTGGCCGTGACCACCGGATTGCTTTTTGTGGCGTCCCTGCTGGGTTGTGCTCTTGCGAATGGTTTCCTTATAGGCAACCCGCGCCTTGTGAGTTTCCGCATGGACCCCGTATTTACCCGTAAGTCGCTCAAGAGCTACCCGCAAATGCATATCGCCCTGGCCTCGAATAACCATTTCGTTGGTATCCAGGCTGTGTTCCAGTGAGATGGAGGGATCTTCCTCGATGATTTTACCAATCGCGGCGGTCAATTTAACCTCGTCCTTGCGTTCAGTCGCCGTAATCGCCTGCTGGTAAACCGGCGCTGGAATTTTCAGATCCACAAGTTGCGCACTCTCGCCCTTTTTCGACTGCAAGGTTTCACCGGTCGTAACATCACTGAGACGGCCAAGCGCGATGGTCTCACCGGTTTCTGCTTTTTGCTGCTTGCTCGGGTCTTGCCCCATCAATGAGAATAAACCTGCAATCCGTTGTCCCCGCCCCTCGGCGCCATAAAGCGTATCGCCATCATTAATCGCGCCAGACAGAATACGCGACAACGACAATTGCCCGCCATGGGTAGTATGAAAGGTCTTGATGACCTGGACGATCGTGTCGCCATTCTCAACACCGAGCCGTTTTGCCGTCTCCGCGATACCCGGTGCCTCATGGCGCAAGGCTTTCAGCAGTCGAAGGATGCCGTTGCCATTCTCTGCCGACCCGAGCAGGACCGGAACAATCTCGCCCGCACTCAGTTCCGCTGACAGGTCTTCAAAAACCTTGTCGCGTGGCGGTTCGATATCTTCGAGAAGCTGCTCCATCAATTCATCATCATAGTCAGCGAGTTTTTCAAGCATCGTGAAACGGGCTTCATCCTGGCGTGCCGACAATTGGTCAGGCACCGAAATCACTTCGCTCTCGGCATGTTCACGGTACACAAAGGCCCGCTCCAGCGCCAAGTCTACAAACCCGGTGGCAATTTCATTTTCCCAGATCGGAATTTGGCGCAACACAAGCGGCTTGGCGCTAGCTGGTTGCAAAATCTCGAGCATGTCACGAACCCGGGTTTCGGCCTTGTCGATTTTGTTGAGGAACAGGAAATGCGGAATATTGCGTTCTTCCAGCTGCTTGAGGATCAGTTGCAGGGCTGGAATTTTCTTATCGTCTGGTTCGCAAACAACGACCGCTGCATCCACCGCAGGCAACACCGCAATTTGCTCAGCCTGAAATTCGATCGATCCGGGACAATCCACAAAGGTATATTTGTCACCGAGAAAATCACACGTCGCTACATTCAATTCTACGCTCATGCCATGCGCACGCGCTTCTGGAGACGCGTCTCCAATGCTTGTTCCGTCTGCGACTTTGCCCTGGCGATCAATCGCCCCGGTTCGCGCCAGAATAGCTTCCAACAATGTTGTCTTGCCGCTTAGATATGGGCCCACAAGTGCGATGCACCTGGGCCCTGGTCCAGCGCCATTGTTAGTTCCTGATTTTGTTGATTGCCCCATGTTACATCTCCCCGTTCAATGGATCGGTACCCGACCCGGGGGATCCGATAGATCTCATCGGGTCACAAAAGTATCGTCACGGGGATTCACTTTAGATGCAAGGGCGGAATCAACAATTCATCGCTCACGCGCAAATTAATGGCCGCAAACGGCATAAATCCTGATCAAAACCTGGATAAAATTTTATTGGCTCAAGTCAAAGACCCGCAAAACCGCTGAATCCGCCTGCACGCTTCTTCCAGATTTTCGGTCGAAGTGGCATAGGAAATCCGAAAGAACGGCGACAATCCAAAGGCAATTCCGGGCACAACCGCAACCCCTTCTTCTTCAAGAAGAATGGTCGCAAAATCATTGTCGTTTTCAATTTTTTTGCCACCAGCACTGGTCTTGCCAATACACCCTTCGCAGGACGGATAGACGTAAAACGCACCTTCAGGGGTCGGGCAGGTGATACCCGTCGCCTGATTAAGCATCGAGACCACGAGGTTACGCCGTTCACGAAATACGCTGGCGCGCTCGGCAATAAAATCCTGCGTCCCGTTCAACGCTTCAACCGCTGCCCATTGGGAAATCGAAGTTGGGTTCGAAGTCGATTGCGATTGCAATTTGCGCATCGCCCCGATCAATTCTTCTGGCGCAGCGCAATAGCCAATCCGCCACCCGGTCATGGCGTACGCTTTTGAGACGCCATTCATGGTCAGCGTCCGCGGCAACAATCCGGGCTCGACCTGGGCTGGTGTCGTGAATTCAAAATCATCATAGACAAGATGCTCGTACATATCGTCGGTAAGAATCCAGACCTGCTCATGACGCATCAAGACATCCGTCAGTGCCTTGATCTCATCACGGGTATAAGCAGCCCCGGTCGGGTTGGAGGGCGAATTAAAAATGATCCACTTGGTTTTCGGCGTGATCGCTGCTTCGAGCGCGTCCGGGCGCAATTTGAAATCGTCTTCCATCGTCGTATCGACGATGACGGGCTTCCCGCCAGCCAGCAAGACGATATCGGGATAGCTCACCCAATAGGGCGCCGGGATGATAACTTCATCGCCCGGGTTGAGCGTCGCCAGCATGGCGTTAAAAATAATTGGCTTGCCGCCCGGCGCCACAAAACATTGCGCCGGGGTATAATCGAGCCCGTTCTCACGCTTGAATTTGGCAGCGATCGCGGCCTTCAGTTCCGGGATACCGTCAACGGCTGTATATTTGGTCTCACCGCGCCTGATCGCATCAATCGCAGCATCCTTGATATTGTCCGGCGTATCGAAATCAGGTTCCCCTGCGCCTAACCCGATCACGTCGCGCCCGGCGGCTTTCAATTCGCGTGCTTTCGACGATACAGCAATAGTTGCGGATGGCTGGATACGACCCAGTGCGTCTGCGATAAATCCCATTATTCTCAAGCTCCCGGCAGCCCAAATGGCCACAAGACAAACCTATTCCTGTGGCAGAGTCGTTGCAACAAGTGGATCGCGAATTTTTGGGTTTTTGCCTGAGTCAAACCATAAATTAGGGCGACATGCCAACCGTGAAGAAAACGAACAAACACCAAGGGAGACAAATTTTCGATGCCGCGAACGCGCTAAGAGAAGGCTTGGTGCATCATCCAGATTTGCGCCCGGAGGATGCCGCTGTTTTTATGGCGCCTTTTGTTTTTCTTGTGGTTCTCATGGTCAGGGCAGAGCCCGCACGACTACGAGAGTTATTCGTGCGAATTTCGGAACCAATGTTCCTCAGTAGAGCATCGTTTATCCGGCCTTGCCATCCCTTGCCTTGGGCTTTGTAATGCTTAACCACCTCCGGACTTAGTCGGATAGAGACAGGCACCTTGRTAGGTGCCTTTTGTGCGCCCCTGGTATTAGGGAACTGATCGAGAATGTTTTTTGGCAAGACTTCATGAGCGGGCTTCGCCTTCTTGAAATCTTCCTCTGTCCATTCCGGGTTATCCCGGTCAAACTTAATATCAGACATGCGTTTAATTTCCTTTTTTTGCGGCGTTTAATTTCCTTTTTGCTGGACGGGCGTAAACTGATCGCCCGAACATTGTCATCACGACGGGTAAATACAAGGCAAACATACTGACCTTCGATAAGGCCAAAAGCCCGGTATCTGGTTTCGCCATAGTTGAACCGGTCATCTTCAACAACAACGATAATATCAATATCGCCAGCTTGTGAAAGCGACATGCCATGCTTGGCTTGGTTAGCCTCATCCTTTGCGCTGTCGTATTCAACAACCATGCAATGTATATACGATTAGATGGAAAAGTTGTCAAGTAAATTGTATATACAAATAAAAATAAAAACAAGATATCCATGTCCGATGGCTGTTTCGCCATTCGCATATTTATTGAAATTTCTGGATGCCGCCGGCACAATTCTCGCCAACTCCCTGAAACTTCTTGGTTTCAAATTTGTGTGAAACTGGCGCTCAGTTTCCCTCTCCCGCACAAATATCCTCCGTAAACCAAACATAAATCGCACCGCGCTATGATTGCCCATCAGAATTGAGGGAAATCATGCTGGCGATACTGCGCGACGGGTCTTGGCTGACAGTTGAACGGCTGCGGGTTTATTCTTTGATGCTCGCCATTATGCCGGTTCTGGCGCTGCTTGCATGGGGTTTTCTCTCAAGCAATGGGCTGGACCCCTATGGCCGCCCGATCGGCACGGATTTCTCTAACGTTTTCGCCGCCGGGCGCATGGTGCTGGATGGCAATGCTGCAGGAGCCTATGACCCGGCGCA
>JAESRU010000167.1 GCA_016764455.1 Hyphomicrobiales bacterium
TGGACTGACCCGCTAATGTATCAGGGTGGATCGGATTCGTTCCTTGATCCGCGCTCCCCAATCCCGCTTGCAAGCGAAGACTGGGGCGTGGATTTCGAAGCCGAGGTCGCGGTGATAGTGGACGATGTTCCCATGGGTGTTTCGGTTGAAGCAGCAGGCGCACACATCAAGCTGATCATGCTCGTCAATGATGTTTCCTTGCGTGGCCTCATCCCGGCGGAACTTGGCAAAGGTTTCGGGTTTTTCCACGCCAAACCGTCGTCTGCTTTTTCTCCAGTGGCCGTGACACCAGAAGAATTGGGTGCGGCCTGGGAGGGTGGCAAACTCAACCTGCCGCTTCTCTCCCATTTGAACGGGGCGTTATTCGGCAAGCCGGACGCAGGCATTGATATGACATTCACATTCAATGATCTGATCGCCCATGCAGCAAAGACCCGGCCTCTATGCGCCGGCGCAATCATTGGTTCAGGGACCGTTTCAAACAAGCTGGATGGCGGCCCGGGCAAACCGGTCAGTGAAGGCGGTGCGGGTTATTCSTGYATTGCCGAAGTGCGGATGATCGAGACCATTGAAAATGGCACGCCGGCCACRCCATTCATGAAATTCGGTGACAAAATTCGGATCGAGATGATGGACGGCGAAGGCAATTCGATTTTCGGCGCGATTGATCAAGAACTGATACGCGCCGAATAGGTTCTTGATTACAATGCCATTTGCCAGACTTTGATCGATTCAATCGGCCAGAGCAGCATCAATATATTCAGCGCCAACCCGTCGCGGATCACAAACATGGTGATGGCCTCAAACGCGATTGCCAGGGCCACGGTGATCCATAATGGCAGACGGGATGCCAGCCAAAAGCCGAACCCCATGGCGAATATGTCTGATGTCGAATTGATCACGCTATCGCCGAAATAATCGAGCGCGATGGTCGCTTCCCGGTAGCGCTCGATAATCAGGTTTGTGTTTTCGAGGATTTCCCATCCACCCTCAACCGCCGTCGCTGCCGCTAGTCGCCAGCCAAAATTGGCCCCACGCATGAAGAGATAGGTCAGGCCATAAAAGATCATGCCGTGGATGATATGAGACGGCGTGTACCAGTCGCTCAGATGTTGGGAATTTTCCGAACTGATTATTTCGCCGTGCCAAAGCTTGATGGTGCCGCAGGTGCAAATCGGGTCACGGCCCATGGCCAGCAAAATGACAATGGTCAAAACCAGCAACGCCAAAGCGGCCCAATAGCCTTTGCTGATGTTCAAATTCATGTTTCGCCTTTGTGCTAGCAGACCCGCGCTGGAATTGTTAAAAACCCGCGAAATCTGGCGCGCCCACCGCGTTCTGGTTCGCCGATCAATTTATAATCCGGGAACCGGGCAAGGAAACTTGAAATTGCGATTTTTCCTTCTAACCGGGCCAACGACAATCCGGCGCAGGTATGGGGTCCGCCACCAAAGGCCAGGTGGCGATTGGGTCTGCGTGAAATATCAAACCGGTCCGGGTCAGGAAATTGTTCAGGGTCCCGGTTGGCCGCGCCAATACCAAGCCAGATGCGGGTGTCCGGGCCCATTTTAACACCGCCAATTTCGATATCTGTCGTGGTGATCCGGTTGCCGAGCTGGTTTGAAGATTCAAATCTCAAACATTCTTCAATCGCTTTGTCGATTAGGTCTGGATCGGCCTTCAGGCGGGCCAATTCTTCGGGCCATTCAAGCATCAAATACAAACCGTTGCCGATCAGGTTTGTCGTGGTCTCGTGTCCGGCATTTAAGAGRAAAATACAATTTTGCAGYAATTCGSTTTCGCTCAACCGGTCGCCRTCTTCCCCYTCRATYARYCGGGTCAAMACATCRACMGCCGGGTCACCSGGATTTTTCCGCCGCYGGGTRACAAGYCCGCSGAGATAGTCAATCATYTCGGTTACCGCACGGTTGCCGCGCTCTTCCTGTTCCGGTGTTAAAACGGCTTCAAGTGCACCGAGCACGGCAAGAGACCAATCTCGCAAGGGCTCCCGTTCTTCGTGGGGGACGTCCAGYAGATTGCCGATAATCTCAACGGGAATCGCAGACGAAAAATCTTCGATCAAATCCACATCTTGCTTGTCAGCCATTTTATCGAGCAAATCATCAACCAGCCGCACAAGGCCAGGTTCCATGCTGGCAATGGCGCGCGGTGTCAGCGCACCCATAATCAGCTTGCGGACACGGGTATGCAGGGGAGGGTCGTTAAAAACCAGACTGGTCGTGTGATGCTCGTAAAGCGGGCTGTGACCATATTTAGGCAAGAATTCTTTCTTCTTGTCGGAACTGAAATTGGTCGTATCCCGGTAAATTGCCACCAGATCGGCATAGCGTGTCGCGAAATAGGCACCGTCCGGGCAAAGGTGCATTGGCGAATGCTGCAACAGCGCTTGATATGTAGGGTAGGGGTTTACATAGAATTCCGGCCGGATATTGAGCGGGTCAAAGGCTGYCGCCATGTCTTGCGCCTTGGCGACGTCCCATCCGGGGCCTTCATTTCGCTCTGGCAGAAAAGGTTTCGTATCAACGCTTGCGTTCAATTTATCTGTCATGATCTCACCAATTGCCACAATAGTTACAATTGGGACTATCGCTGATTATTTACAGGAATTCCAGCGCGTAGAGAAAAATAAACCCGGCTCCGGAGGCAGCCGGAACCGGGTGATCTGTCCAGCAGGTTTGCTGGTATCTACCGACAAAGGCTGGAAAGCTAAATCTCGTTGTCACCGGGCGACCCGGAAATCCGGGGAACGGAAATAATGAGAGGACGGAGAGCAAGCCTGGCGGCTCAAGATCAAATGAAACCCGTATCGGATGCGGGGGCAGGCAGGTTAAGATTACGTGTCTCACCAACCTTGATTTGCCAGACTTTGCTTATGTCTCCGTCCTGACAAGAATCAATTTGCAATATTCGCAGTGAATTGACCCTGAACCTGACGTTCATGTTGCATTCATAAATATGTTGGGAATGAAAATTAACGGAAATTACACCTTGAAATACCATAACCCGCCTTGAATCTGAGGGGTTTTATGAAATGTTGAAAACCGGCATTTGGCCACGATTTAAAAGGCGTGCCAGAGTTTTCCAGGCGTTACGCACCCGCTTTGTCAAATCTGAACACGGCAATATTGCAATGATATTCGGATTGATGCTGGTGCCGCTCATTTTTGCGGTAGGTGCGGCGATTGATTATTCCCGAGCCGCCCAGCGAAAAGTTGCGTTCCAATCAGCTTTGGACGCGACCGCACTCGCGATTGGCTTGATGCCCACCAGCACATCCCAGGGCGACATGGAATCAAGAGCCGCTGATGTTTTTAACGCCAACTTTCCCGGTCAAGGCAATTGGGGTTCAAATATTGCAGTCGCCAGCACAAATGGCGTCATCGATTTGGCCCTTGTCGGAAATGTTGACACCTTTTTCATGGGTATCGCAAATATCCACACGATGGATATCAACGTCGCGTCCCAAGTGATTGTGGGTGGCGGCACGATAGAGATAGCCATGGTTCTTGATAATTCCGGCTCCATGTCTGGAAGCAAACTTGCCTCATTGATAGATGCAGCGAAAGGCCTTGTTGATACTCTGTTCGATGGTCTGCCATCCAGTACCACCGACCTCAGTTTTTCGCTGGTACCATTTGCAACATTCGTGGATATCGGTGAAGGCAACATCAATGCATCATGGATGGACACAAACGCACTTTCATCCATCCATAGCGAAAATTTTTCATCACCAGCAAACCGGTTTGACCTCTACGACAATATCGTCAACGTGCATTGGGAAGGATGTGTCGAAGCACGCCCTTATCCTTACGACGTGCAGGACGACACCCCGAATACGGGCACTCCGGATACATTGTATGTGCCGAACTTTGCGCCTGACAATCGCGACGACCCACCGGGATACAACTGGCTATACAAGAACAACYATCTTGGCGACATGCATGGCGGAAGTAACGAAGAACGCCAGGAAAATGTGGCCAAATATTATCCTGGCGTCATCGCCCAACCTGACAATTACGGCACCACATATAATATCGGTCCGTCTTTCCTGTGTAACCAAACTGAATTGGTGCCTCTGACTTCAAGCCAGACGACAATTCTGGACGGCATAGAGGATATGGTCGCTCGTGGCGCCACCAATATCGTGCAGGGATTGGTCTGGGGGTGGCGTACGCTATCACCCGGGGAGCCGTTCACCCAGGGCCGCTCCTATACCGACGACAGAAATCAGAAAATTCTGATCCTGTTGACCGACGGTGCAAACTCGATCACTGGGTCCTATAATTTCAACAAATCACTTTATTCAGCATACGGTTTCGTCAAGGACAACAGGTTGGGAACCATCTCCGCTTCAAGCTCTAATGTTACCGCTCATGTGAATGCCCGTACAGCAGAAGCCTGCACCAATATCAAGAATACCGGTATCGTCATTTATACAATCACTTTCAACCTAAGCGATAGCGATACCATCGACTTGATGCGGAACTGTGCCTCGACTATTTCGCATTACTATAATTCCCCAGGCGCCAGCGATCTTGATGACGTGTTTGAGGAAATTGCCGAAAAACTGCGTCGGCTTCGCCTCTCCAGATAATTGCGCGTAGCGCCGGACTGGTTACCGGTTTCCTAACGCGCAATTTTATTTTTGAAGCAATTTGTACCGCGTAAATTTGCGTGTTTGAAATCTCCCTTTGCTAGATTTTGTTCCAGGGCAGAACGAAATCAAGATTGAGATAATCCATGGGGTCTTTTCTGTCGCACTGTCTATCGTCAGCATCAATTACGCGAAAATGCCGCTCAAACGTCCAGAAAACGGCATCTTTTTCAAAATCTGACCGTGGCAACGTCGCACCAATGTTTGCGGTCGTCACAGCAACTGTGATCTTCACCGTTGGTGCTGCGATTGACTATTCCCGCGCGTCGCAAACCAGAGCCCAGTTTCAATTGGCACTCGATGCAGCGGCGCTTGCAGTTGGCCTAATGCCGAATTCCACCCCGCAAGGGGATTCAGAATCCCGCGCCGCCCAGGTATTTGATGCAAATTACCAAGGTGCCGGGAATTGGGGCAGCCAGATAAACCTGACTCGGACAAATTCAAGCGTTTCGCTTGCGATAACCGGCGAAATTCAGACCTCATTTCTTGGCATTGCTCATATTCCGAGTATCGGGTTTAGCGCTGAATCTGAGGTGGTCCAGGGTGGCGGGTCGATCGAAATTGCGATGGTACTCGACAATTCCGGATCAATGTCAGGCAGCAAAATAACGGCGTTGAAAACGGCGTCCCACCAATTGGTGGATACGCTTTTTGAAAACATGCCCGCTGGCTCAACCGATTTGAGTTTTTCCCTGACCCCGTTCGCGACGTTTGTGGATATCGGCGAAGATAATATCAATCAAAATTGGATGGATACCCAGGGCCTGTCGTCGATCCACAGCGAAAATTTTTCTCAACCCGCCAACAGGTTTGATCTCTACAACAATATTTCCAACGTCCAGTGGGAAGGCTGTGTTGAGGCGCGCCCTTACCCGTATGATGTGCGTGACGACGCGCCTGTAACCAGCGTTCCTGATACCCTGTATGTTCCAAGCTTCGCGCCAGACAATCCGGACAACGAATATTATTCTTGGGAATTCGCCAATGACTATTTGGACGACAATATCTCTGGCAGTTACACAACGCGTCAGGAAAATGTGTCCAAATATAACGCCACCGTATCTGCTTCGGCTGGTGATTACGGTACGACCTATAATATTGGCCCGTCATTTCTGTGCAACCAGTCCGAGCTGGTTCCCCTGACTGTCAGCCAGACGACAATCGAGACTGGCATCGATAATATGGTGGCCCGTGGCACAACGAATATTGTGCAAGGGTTGGTATGGGGGTGGCGCACCTTGTCACCAGGCGAACCCTTTACCGAGGGCCGTCCCTATTCCAATAACCTCAACCAGAAAATCCTTATTCTCCTGTCTGATGGTCAGAACTACATCACCGCGCGCAACAATATGAACAGGTCGCTTTATTCGGCTTACGGCTATGTGAAAGAAAATCGTCTTGGCACCACGTCCAACTCGACCAGCACCGTAACGGCGCATATGAACATGCGAATGGCGGAGGCCTGCAGCAACATCAAAGCTGTCGGGATCACAATTTTCACCATCACATTTGAATTGGATGATGACGATACGATCGATTTGATGCGAAATTGCGCAACAACCCCGATCCATTATTTCAATTCATCCAATACGTCCGAGCTGAACGACGTGTTTGCAGAAATTGCCGTGCGCCTGAAGCTTCTCCGGATATCCCGTTGATGTTGTTCCAGGTAAACAAAAAGTGAACTAGAATCGTAAAAATTAAGCAAGCCCTTTACTCTAATTCAAATAGTATCGGCTATCCTGCGCCCAATGAAATTTATTCAGCAGGATGAAAATCAATGCATATATCCGGCAGCAAGATAGCAAAGCGATTTGCAAAGGCGCGGCAAGCGATGGGGTCTCTGGATATTGTTTCGGGGTTTGCCAGGAACAAGCGCGGGAACATCGCAATGATATTCGCGCTCCTGCTCATCCCCATTATCCTGGCTGTTGGCGCGGCAATAGATTATTCCCGCGCCGCCCAGAGAAAGGTCGCGTTCCAGTCGGCGCTGGATGCAACAGCTCTGGCTCTTGGCCTTATGCCGGTTGATGCCTCACAAGCAGATATTCAGACAAAAGCAGCAGAAGTGTTCGACGCCAATTATGCAGGCACGGGTACTTGGGGTGCAAATATTGTCGCCAGCAAAACCGGTAGTTCGGTGGATTTGTCACTGGTCGGAAATATCGATACCTTTTTCATGGGTCTCGTTAATATTCATACCCTGGATCTGAATGTGAGTTCCGCAGTCCTGATTGGTGGTGGTACCATTGAGGTTGCCATGGTGCTGGACAATTCAGGCTCCATGAGCGGGTCCAAGCTGGCCGCTCTTAAAATTGCTGCAACCGGGCTGGTCGATACCATGTATGATGGCTTGCCTTCRAACACCACTGATTTGAGTTTCGCGTTAACGCCTTTCGCGGCCTTTGTTGATATCGGCGAGGGCMATGCAAATGAACCGTGGATGGACAGGTTTGGGCAGTCATCTATTCACAACGAGAATTTTGATACGCCATCAAACCGGTTCGATCTGTACGACAATATCGTCAATGTACAATGGGATGGATGTGTTGAAGCGCGGCCTTACCCGTATGATGTTCAGGACACGACGCCGAGTTCGTCTGATCCCGATACTTTGTTTGTGCCGGCCTTTGCGCCTGACCAACCTGACAATGGCGGATCAAGCAKCAAATATCGCAGCCGTTATTTATCCGACCAGACCGGCGGCAACTGGCAAACTCGCCAGGAAAATGTAGACAAATACAGCCCCGGTTCATGGGCCAGCACCGGCTATTACGGTACGTCGCGCAATATTGGGCCCTCGCTCTATTGCAGAGTGGCAAACATGATCCCGCTGACAACTTCGCAATCAACAATCAGTAATGGAATTTCGGGCATGTTTGCGCTCGGAACCACCAACATCGTGCATGGTCTGGTCTGGGGCTGGCGGGCATTGTCGCCGGGTGAACCCTTCACGCAGGGGCGTTCCTATACAGATAAYCGGAATCAGAAAATCCTGATCCTGCTGACYGACGGCGCCAATTACCTTGGTAGCTCTGGTGGAAGCCCGAACCGCTCTCGATATTCAGCATACGGCTATGCCAGGGCCGGCCGGTTGGGAACATCTTCAGCGTCAAGCTCTCAATTGACCGACCATATGGATGATCGGACGGCGGAAGCTTGTCAGAACATCAAGGATTCTGGAATTACTGTATATACAATCACCTTCGATCTCAGCGATTCAGACACTGTAAATTTGATGAGAAACTGCGCTACGAGCGCGCAGCATTATTACAATTCTCCGAGCGCCAGCGATCTTGAAGATGTATTTGAGGAAATTGCCTTGAAGTTGAGAATGCTTCGTTTGGTCCGATGAGCATTGACCAAGGCCACATGAAAATAACGCTGAAAATTGTTCAACGGTGAGATTTCAACCCCTTGCGATGCCATGGGCTTTCGATCAAACTGCATGAATGTTTAATAATAAAGAAANYAKCKWTRMMRTMWYMKKSAATRSRKAATTTGGCACAACCCCTTCATCGCCATGCGGCCTTTGATCCAGACCGGGTAGCGATCCGGTTTGAGGCCGAAGAGCCAATAAGCTATCAGGCACTCGACCGCTGGGCAGACGAAATTGCCCACAAACTTGTTGACGAATACAAGATTGGTTGCGGTGATCGTGTCGCCTGGGTTGGGATGAACCACCCTGCCATGATCGCAACGCTTTACGCATGTGCCCGCATCGGCGCTGTCTTGGTGCCGGTCAACTGGCGGCTGTCAAACGTGGAAATCACATTCATCATTCACGATTGCGCACCAAACCTGTTGATATATGGCGAGGGGTTTAAGGACGCTGCGATCGAGGCTGGCAAGGGAATTTGCAATCTCGGATCGCACAATGATCTGGCTGCAAAAGCATCCAACCCAAACCCGTTTGAAGGGGAGGGGCACCTCAGCGATTTGCTGATGATTGTCTATACGTCCGGCACAACGGGCCGCCCAAAAGGCGCGATGCTTGGCCAGGAATCATTTTATCTAAACGCCCTGAACAGTATCGACGCTCATGCCATGCGCCGGACCGACCGGATTTTAATTAATCTACCCATGTTCCATGTGGGTGGATGGAATGTCCAAATGATGCCGGGGCTGTTCATTGGCGCTGAAATTATTCTGCACGAAAAATTTGATGCTGCCGCCATGAGCGAAGCGATTATTTCCCTGCGCCCGGATTTAACAGTTTTGGTGCCTGTCACGATGAAGGCATTATTGGAATTGCCCAATTGGCGGGAAGCGGATTATTCCAGCATCCGGGTTATCGCGGCGGGGTCGTCTGTTGTTCCTGTGGAATATATAAACCAGTTTGAAGAAAAAGGCCTGACGGTCATTCCGATTTATGGCTCCACGGAATCCGGTCCGGTTTCGGTTTACCCGCGCCCCGGAGACTGCAAGGTCAATCCACGCACAATGGGCAGGCCTGGATTGTTAGTCGAAATCCGTTTGATGGATATTGATGGGAATGAGGTCACTGAACCTGATACCGACGGCGAGATCGAAATTCGCGGCGGCCATCTTATGCAGGGCTATTGGAAAAACGAGGCGGCGACAAAAGCTGCCCTGCGTGACGGATGGTTCCGGTCCGGTGATATCTGCCAATTTGACACAGCCGGGTTTTTGTATTTCCAGGATCGCCAGAAAAACCTGATTATCTCAGGTGGTGAAAATATTTATCCCGCCGAAGTCGARCGGGTGTTGTTGGCAATATCCGGCGTGACAGAAGCTTCGGTCATCGGTATGCCGGACCCAAAATGGGGCGAAGTGCCGGTCGCGGTTCTGGCGATTGTTGATAATGGTCCAGACCAGGTGGCGATTGCCATGGCATTGGAAAAARGCCTCGCCCGCTTCAAGCAACCCCGGCAAATTCTGTTCGTTGAAGAACTGCCGCGCAATACAATGGGCAAGGTTCTTGTAGACAAGGTGCGGGCCATTGTCATCGATCAAAGAAGTTGAATGGGATCATCATGATTTTCTCATTTTAGAAAAATGGTTGCATATGTAACCTTATTTTGGATATTGTTTGCGGATCATGCCGTCGCCTGCCTGAATTCCCCGCAAGGGACCACAGGTTGCGTTTAAAATTGCAGGCGGCAATCAAGGGTACCAAAGGAAAATAGGGAGCAAGACATGAAATTCTTCACGTCACTAATTACCGCCACAACAATGGCAGCCGGCATGCTGCTCGGCACAATGCAGGCTTGGTCTGCAGAATATACACTTGTCATTTCAAGYTGGGCRCCRCCMAGCCACGGCATSAATGCCATCATGTGGCCCAATCTGATCAAGATGATCGAAGAGGCAACTGACGGCCAAGTAACTGCTGAAATCAAATATGGTCTGGCACCGCCTCCATCACAGCCCGACCTTATTCAGGACGGTGCTGCTGATTTGACCTGGATGTTCCATGGTTACAATCCTGGTCGTTACACCACCACAAAAATGATCGAGCTGCCTGGTTATGAAGGCAGTGCAGAAGCAGCTTCCAACGTATATTGGCGCGCTTACGAGCAATTTTTTGCAGGCGCCAACGAGCATGACGGATTGCGGCTTGTGGGACTTATGACCCATGGTCCTGGCCAGTTGCACTCAAGTGCTCTTGTGACCAGCCTGTCTGAAATTGAAGGCATGAAGCTCCGTCTTGGTGGTGGTGTTTCCGGCGCTGTTGGTGCTGCTCTTGGCGCAACCGGTATCCGGGTTCCTGCACCAAAGGTATATGAAACCCTTGCTTCGAATGCAGCTGATGGCGTCATGATGCCGATGGAGTCACGGAAAGGCTTCAAGCTCACAGAAGTGGCACAGAATGTCTATGAAATGCCAAATGGCTTYTAYCGTGGYTCATTTGCCATCGTCATGAACAATGATCGGTTCAATTCTCTGCCAGAGGATATCCGCCAGGCACTTGAAGAAAAGGTGTTTGGACTGCCGCTCTCAACCATGGCTGGTGCTGTCTGGGACCAGATTGATGTTATGGGCAGGGAAGCAACTGCTGGTGCCGATGGCAACAGCATCAATTTGGCCTCTGCAGCTGATCAGGCCGCATATGGCGAAATCGCATCAAAAATCATCGATGATGTTATGGCTGAAGTAAGCGCCATGGGCATCGATGCCGCTGCTGCACATGCTTTCATTGCTTCCGAAATGGCAGCATATTGATCCAGGTTTCGGATCTTGTTGAAAGAAAGTCCTGAAGCGGCATGAAACTACCTCTCCAGGATACAATATGGGGACGGATCGGCATTTGGCTGGTCCGTCTTCCATCATGGTTGGCGGCCTTTGCCCTGTTTTCGCTGATGGTCATGACCTTCAGCGACGTGATTTTGCGGTCTGTCATCAACGACCCCATTGAATCCGCCACCGAACTGACCCGGATTTTTATGGCCGTCATTGTGTTTGCCAGTCTGCCGTTAGTGTCTGTGCGCGGCGAACAGATCGTGGTTGATTTATTCGACGGGTTTTTCTCAAAAGGCGCGGCCCGCCTCCGCGACGGGTTGGTCAATCTGCTTAGCGGCGGCCTGTTGTTCTGGCCTGCCTTCAAAGTGTACGGATTGGCAATGCGGGCGCTCAAATATGGCGATGTCACTGAATATCTGCGTATTCCGCAGGTCTACATCACCATGTTCATCGCCTTTTTCACATTCCTGACCGCTGGCGTAATGGTCGCGCGCGGTCTCTACATTCTCTTTGTCGGACAACCGACCGCCCACACAGATCATCAGGTGACCTGACAATGATAGAAGGTCTTATTGGTTTTGCCCTTGTGCTGGTGCTTGTGTTTATGCGGCTCCCGATTGCCTTTGCCATGGGTGTGGTTGGGCTTTTCGGCTATGCCAGCGAAACCTCGATGCCGGCTGCCATTTCCATGTCCAGCCGGTTGATCATCGATACCGCCCAGAATTATGGCCTGTCGGTGGTGCCGCTCTTCATCTTGATGGGGCTTTTTGTAAATAAGGGCGGGCTTTCGCGCGAGCTATATCAGGTTTCATATTCGTTCCTCGGGCATTTCAAGGGTGGCCTGGCCATGGCCACCATCGTGGCCTGTGGCGGGTTTTCGGCAATTTGCGGCTCGTCGCTGGCAACGGCTGCAACCATGTCCAAGGTTGCCATGCCGCAAATGCGCAAATATGGCTATCACGATCAGCTTTCCACCGCATCAATTGCCGCCGGTGGTACGCTCGGTATCTTGATTCCGCCAAGCGTCATCTTGGTGATTTACGGTCTTTTGACCGAAACCTCGATCGGTCAATTATTCATGGCGGGCATTGTGCCTGGCATGATCGGTATTCTGTTTTATCTGTTTGCGGTGCGCTACACGGTCGCTCGCAATCCTGAAATGGGCCCGGCAGGGGAACGCACCAATTGGAGAGACAGGATCAAAGCGCTGTATGGCGTCTGGGCTGTGTTGTTGCTGTTCTTTGTCGTGATTGGCGGACTCTACGGCGCGCTCAATGTCTGGCCGTTGAATTTGGCCTTCTCGCCGACCGAAGCCGCTGGCATGGGTGCCATGGGCGCATTCATTATCGCACTCGCCCGGCGCAATCTTTCCTGGAAAGATATGGTCGAAGTGTTACTTGAGACAGCGCAAACCACGGCAACCCTGTTCTCGGTTCTGATCGGGGCCTGGATATTCTCGAATTTCGTGAATTATGCGGGTTTGCCCACAGATCTTCTCGCCTTGGTAACAAGCTTTAGCGTCGAGCCGATGGTGGTGATATTTATCATTCTCGGGGTTTATCTGGTGCTTGGGTGCGTGTTTGAGAGCCTCTCGATGATGCTCCTCACCGTGCCGATTTTCTTCCCGCTTGTGACCGATCTTGGATTTGACCCTGTTTGGTTCGGCATCATCGTGGTTGTTATCACTGAAATAAGCCTGATCACACCGCCGGTGGGGTTGAATGTTTTTGTGTTGAAGGGCGTGCTTGGCGATGTCACCACGGGCACAATTTTCCGTGGCGTGACCCCGTTCTGGATGGTGGATATCTTGCGCCTGCTGCTTCTGGTACTGGTGCCCTGGCTGGTGTTGTTCTTGCCCCAGTCCATGCGATAGAACGAAATTGCAGCCTGCAAAAACTTGACCGGGCAATCACAACATGGTCTCTGTCTTTTCATGAAAACCGGAACAACGATAATATGTGCCCCACGTAAATACGATATTCGTATTTGCCCGTGCATTATTATTACCAACTAGCAAATAGCTGGCTGCGGTCGTTCCTGAAATTCCCCTAGAAATTTGAACGTCCCGGCCAGCGGCCGCCATTTGGCGGAAACCGCCGTTTGCGGACATACGTTTGCGCTAATGCGCTGGAGGATAAAGTGGTACTGACGCTCCACAATACACTGACCCGGAAGAAGGCACCGTTCACGCCGCTCGACTGGAAAGATTCATCGATTCCTGAATCGGAAAAAATGGTCCGCATGTATGTGTGCGGCCCAACTGTCTATGACAATGCCCATATCGGCAATGCGCGGCCTATCATCGTCTTTGATGTGCTGTACCGGCTGCTGCGTCATATCTACGGCGCGGATCATGTCACGTATGCCCGCAACATCACCGACGTGGACGACAAGATCAACGCGCGCGCGGCGGAGGAATATCCAGACCTGCCTTTGAACGAGGCCATCGCCCGGGTAACAGAGCTGACAATTGTGCAGTTTCACAAAGACATCGAGGCACTCGGTGTTTTGCCTCCCGATGTCGAGCCCGCTTGCACCGACCATATCCCGCAAATGGTCGAGATGATCAAAGTGCTGATCGCCAAGGGCAACGCCTATGAAGCCGAAAGCCACGTCCTGCTCGATACCACGACGATTCAGAATTACGGCCGGCTTTCCGGGCGCACGCTCGATGAAATGATCGCTGGAGCGCGGGTTGAAGTGGCGCCCTATAAACGCAACCCTGCCGACAGCGTTCTGTGGAAACCATCGACCGACGAACAACCTGGATGGGACAGCCCCTGGGGCCGCGGCCGCCCCGGCTGGCATATCGAATGTTCGGCCATGTCGAAAGAATATCTTGGCGAAGTCTTCGATATCCATGGCGGCGGCATCGACTTGACCTTCCCGCACCACGAAAACGAACTCGCCCAATCCACCTGCGTCCACGGCACCAGCGAGATGGCCCAGGTCTGGATGCATAACGGCTACCTCCAGGTCGAAGGTCGCAAGATGAGCAAGTCAGATGGGAACTTTGTGACGATCAACGAGTTGTTGACTGGGTGGCAGGGAGTCAGGTGGCCTGGCGCAGTTCTTCGCCTAGCAATGTTGTCAACGCATTATCGCCAGCCAATAGACTGGACAAAAGATCGGTTGGAACAGGCAGGTGCAAAATTAATGTACATTCGTGAATTCAGACACGATGTTCCAGACACTAAACCATCTGAGGCGGTTTTATCCGCATTAATGGATGATTTGAATACCCCCAAAGCTCTTACAGAACTGTACAAATTATTGGAAGAAAGTAAATCCAGCCAAGCGCAAGGTGCAGTCTTGGATGCTACGTGCAAATTCCTCGGGTTGGATACCAAAAATGTAACACCTCAACACATGTTTCAGGGCGTCGATGAGGGGCAAGTAGAGAATTTGATCGAAGCCCGTAACAAAGCCCGCGCTGGA
>JAESRU010000045.1 GCA_016764455.1 Hyphomicrobiales bacterium
CAAGTCCGGGCTCGCCGCCGAAAAGCCCGAGCTTCAGGCCAAGGTCTGATGGTTGCAGATTCGGGAATTGTTCCTTCAAAACACGCTCCAGGACCGCCGGGTAGGAGGGGGTACATGAAATGGCGTTGATGCCGATATCCAGAATGGTGCGGATCAGGCGTTCCGTGTCACCAACGCCGTAAGGAACCACCGTTGCGCCGGTGCGTTCCAGGGTCATATGGTCAGTGACCCCGCCCATCCACATCTGGTAATTCAGGCAATGAACCACGGTATGTTCGGGGCCAAGGCCAGCAGCCGACTGGCAGCGCCCGCCTACTATTTCGGTGATCTCGCAATCACGGGCCGACAAGGCGAGGTTCATGGCCTGTCCGCTGCTGCCAGATGTGCGGTGAAGGCGGTTCACGCTTGTCCGCTCGGCTGCCAGATACGTGCCAAAAGGCGGGCGCTGTTCTTGCGCTATTCGCAATTGAGCTTTGTTGGAAAGGGGCAGGTCGGGTAGGTTTCGCAAATCCTGTGGCGGCTTTTTCCCATYCCAAAGGTCTTGGTAAAATGCAGACGTCCGGCTGACATAATCGCTTTGGGTTTGCCAAGCCGTTTGCTGGTGGGAGAACATTTCCTCTGCATTTAAAGATAGCGCGTTTTCCAACAGGGTCATGCGGTCATCCCCCGTTCCCAGATCAGCGAGAGCGTGTCGATCACGGCTTCTTTGTCGCTGGAAATGTCGATCAGGGATTGGTCGCGGTTCAAGAGGAGAGCCGAGAGATATTGATCGACCATGCCGCCAAGGGCATGGGCGCGGCGGAAAAGTTCGTCGCGCGGTATTTTTTGCGTTCCTTTGGCTTGGCTCTGTTCTCGTTCAGCGGCGGCAACAATCGTGGTTGCCCATTCCCGGTTGAGCTTTTGAAACGCCGCCAATGTGCCCRGAAACTCGTCTAAATGATTGAGCAGGCATTTCATCAATCCGGTATTTTGCGCAAACAATTGGTAATAGGCGTCTGTTGTCGCGCGAATTTTATTTGGCGATCCCGATTGGGATACCTGAAGCATGACTATTTGGAGGTAATCAATAAACCGCAGCAGCAAGTTCGCGACAAACTCCAGGCGGTTTGGGAAATAGATATAAAAAGTTCCGTGGGCGACACCCGCTTCGCGGCAGACATCTGTAATTTTGAGAGACGACAGGGAATTGTGTTTGAGCAAGCTGCATCCGGCATTAAATAATTCAGCCCGGGTCCGGTCCCGTTTGCGCAAAGCTTCCGCCTCCAGCAGCAGAGCCTTGCCGAAATTGTAATTGTCACGACTGTTGGACCGTATTGCCAGAGATGCCGTTTGGGTCATGGATCGCCTCATTATATGAATATGACACCATTTTCATATTTATAAGTTACGTCAATGGATTTTTTTGAACGCGCCAGCCTCAGGAGGTGCGCCCGGTGCGTCCACGATATCCGGGAAAGGGTTCTTGCCGACATAATCCGACCATCCAAGATCAGCACATAGGGCGCGTAAACCCGCCATCGGGATCTTGTCGTGCCCATCGACATTGAGGCCCCCAGCAGGGCGATATTTGTGATTGTCTGCATGTGCAAAGCTGCTTTTGAAACGCGCAAGGAAGATACCAATTTCTGTTCTGACTGATAGCATCAAGTATTGGCCACGTGTTTATATCGAAGAATTGGAAAATACCGCCTTGAATGTAAGATCATACGTTCCGTTTGATGTTTTTGCCATGAAGGTGGAAGTGCCTGTCTCATCGCTGGTGCGCGATGGAGATTTTGGTTGGACTTGCGGCCAATGCCCGCTTGACCGAAGTGSCAATGTTTTTGCCCCCGGAGACCTTGTTGCGCAAACAAAATTTGTTTGCGACATGATTGACACTGTCCTGCAGCGTGGTGGATTTAACAGCCGCAATATCGGGAAATTGCATGTCTATTATGTTGCAGCGAATGCCAGCGAAGGTCGTGCGGCATTAGATATGTTGGCGACACATTTTCCCCATGGCCCGCTTGTTGTGCCAATCCCGGTCCCATATTTTTATTATGATGGCATGATGATCGAAGTGGATGTGTTTGCTGGACCACAGGTGTCGCCCCGTAAAATTCAGGAAAATGGYCACACCAAATTGCAAATTGTGGATGGCGGCGATCTGACATGGGCTCTCGTTCGTTGCGAATTATCCGGCGGCCAGACAATGGCAAACTGCATGGCGGAAATGTCTTGTGCTCTTGCACAGCAGGGTCTTGCCCCTGCCAATTTGTTGTCAGACCATTGGTTCATTGCGGGCAGTGACGATGTTCCAAAGAGCAATCTGGTTTCAAATCCAAATGCCGTTATTCGCCTTGCGCTGCAGCCACGTAATGCGATTTCCGGGGTGCTGACTTTTTGTCGTGACGCCGTGCAAGCGACGGTTGAAACGGATGAAAATGGCAATCTCGCTTTGGTCTCACGGCGCAACCAGTCGGCCATGTGGGTCAGCGCTATTTGCAACGATCCGCAGTTAGATCTGGTGGAACAGACACGGCAAATTATGTCAGGTATCGAGCGCATATTGGCGTCAAAAAAGCTGTCTTTCGGCCAAGTTGCAAAGATTACAACACATTATGTAGGTGACGCTTCGGCGGAAGATCTGCATGGAAACATGAAGGTCAGGCATAGCTATTACGTCGAGCCGGGACCGGCTTCGACGGGGCTGCCGGTCAGCGGGTTGTTGGGCGGCGATTGCCTGATCTCAATAGATGTGATGGCAATATTCTGACATTCAGGCGCAGGGCAGAAACCCGCTTCAGATCAAGATATTTTGCGCCCGGCTGGGTGAGAAGGAATTTTCCAATCCATTTTTTGTCTGCCCGGTATGAGGCAAGGGCCGCCAGAAGCGTCATTCAGCACCAGGTTTTTCGCCGACAGGCAATGCGTCCGGGTATCGTCAATCCAGCCCCGGCCCCTGGTTGCAAATTCTGTTTTCCATCTGTTTGCAGCGGCATCAGCTTCCACGATATTGATCGCATCTTCGTCATTTGCGCCGGGCAAGTGAATTGATGCTGTTGCGCGATCACCCATCAAAGATCATGTTTTCAATTGTGCAAAAATTCAAGCTTGGCCCTGAAAGTAGGTGTAATTGCACATTATTATTGTGCGTATATACATATAATATCGGGAAAAAATCACCGTACGCATAGTGAATCAAAGGTGTCCGTCGTCAGGGTTTTTAGTGTCTGACGTCAGACACGAACCGTGGGTTGAGGAAGGTTTCATCGACAGCGCTGTCGCCACAATGGACGAGGTTATAAGTCGGAACCTGGATCACATTCTGCATGGCATAATCAATTGGTGGTTTTGTACGGGCCCAGGGAAATTAATGGATTTCGCGATGCCTATAAATGGCTGGTTGAGGTTACGCGAGAGCACATCCGCAACGGATATTCGGTCAAGGATATTGTGCGGCTCAATCTGATCCCGCCTGATTTGCAAAACCATCCGGAAATTTTTCTATCCTATCTGGCGGCGCGCGAACATGTCATTGCCCGGATCGGCTATCATATGGTCTGGATCTGGCAGGAAGATGCGTCTGGTCAGGAACCTGGCGGATTGGATAACCTGACATCGGATGAATATGGCAGGCTGTTGCAGGTTTAACTGGGCCTTTCGTCTGGCGAAATTGCGACCGCATTGCGCAATATTATCGAAGGTGGTGACAACGAATTGGCACGGCCATTGCGGTGATGCTGATGTTTTGGTTRGCCCGAAATGCTAGCGCAACAAACACCTCCCTGCTGGCATGCTTCATGCCGGTTGCGGCTGTGGTCCTTGGCGTTGCAATTCTCGGCGAACGCCTTTCCTGGAATGCGATGGGGGGATTTGGCCTGATACTCCTGGGCGCTGCAATTGTGACGGGAAATCTCAATTTTTGGAGCCGGCATCAAGACTAATCAGCGTTGCAAAACCGGAGCGTGGTCGCCTGCGATAACCTGAAGTACATAAAATGAATGAATAGGAAAATTCTTTGAATTTGTAAGTTTCCTGCCAATTGTGACCTAATTTCCACACATCTGATTTCTTTCAGATGTGTGCCGGGTTTTGATAACTCACTTAGAGGAAATGGGAATGGTTCGGGAAAAAATTTCTGTGGCGATCGACGCGTATGACCGGCATTTGCCGCTTTTCAATGGTGATATTCCATCTTCTCTGGATCTGGATTTTGAATTTTTGGAAGTCGGAATGGTTCCGCCTCGCAGGAATGGGACGGACCGGCACAAACGCATGCTGGTCGACAAAGAATTTGATGTCGCAGAAATTTCCATCGCGTCATATCTTGTCGCCCGCGATCAGGGGATGACGGACATTGTCGCGCTTCCGATATTCCCGCGTCGTTTGTTCAGTCAAAACCATATCTTTGTCAGTGATCGTTCGGGGATCAAAACACCGTCTGATCTGGTGGGACGCCGGGTCGTGATATGGGCTTTCCAGGTCACCATGTCGGTTCTGGCAAAAGGTGACCTTAAGCGGGATTATGGCGTTGATTGGCGTGATATTCACTGGTTGACCCAGAAGCCGGAAGAGATTCAAAAAGACTATGGCGGGGATGTAAAAATTGAACAGCTGCCTGCCGATTTTGACCTGGTATCAGCACTTCGCAATGGCGAAGTGGATGCCTATATCAACCCGCATCCACCGGAAAGCGTTATGACCCCTGGCAACGGGATTAGCCGATTATTCAACGATTGGCGTGAAACGACGGGCCAGTATTTTAACAAGCACCAATATTTTCCCGTCATGCACGCGATCGGCGTGAAGACGGAATTACTTGAACGCCATCCTGAATTGGCTGGCGAGCTGATGCGCATGTTTGAGGACGCGAAAATGCGCGCACGGGATTTTTACATAGATCCGAATTTTTCAATGATCATGCATGCCAGAAATACATTGGAATATGAGGCGGCCAATTATAATGCGGATGTTTGGCGTTCGGGTATTGAGGTGAACCGGAAAAACCTCAATGACTTTATTGGTTATTGCGTGGATCAAAGATTGATAGAAAAAGCCCCTAAACTGGAAGATGTTTTTTATCCGACCGATCAATTTAGCGGGCATCGAAATGTTGCGGCCGAAACTGTTTCGGTAGGCGCATAGCAAGCGGGCAATACTGACAGGCTTTTAACAGCATAAATGGAGGATTGTATGGAATACCTAAAAAACACCTGGTATTTCGCGGCTTGGTCTGAAGAGGTCGTTGAGGGTGGAATGTTTGCGCGAACCATGAATGGTTTGCCGATCCTGTTATTGCGTGATCCATCGGGCAATAGCACCGCTATGGACGATCTATGCCCGCATCGGTTCGCACCCTTGTCCATGGGCAAGCTGGTTGATGGCAAAGTTGTCTGCGCGTATCACGGACTGGAATTCGGGATGGACGGGAAATGTGTCCACAATCCTCATCCTTCGGGAAAAATCCCCAAGAAAGCAGATGTGCGGGCTTATCCGACGCACGAACGCCATAGCGCGATCTGGATGTGGATGGGCGACCCCGACAGAGCAGATCCATCCTTGATACCAGATTTTGGCAAACTCGATCCTGATCAATTAGGCGCGAATGTTACGCGCCGCGATCACTTTGTGATGAAGGTGCCGTATGAGCTGATCATCGATAATCTTGTGGATATTTCTCACATTTGCTTCGTGCATGAGGGCATTTTGGGCACAACAGAAATGATCAAAACGCCAACWGAGATACACCAGGAAGGTAACACYTTCCATGTSACCCGATATGCCAARGATGGCCCGCCATCCGGTATGTTCGATATGATTTATCGYCAAGACGGGAARAATGTTGATTTCTGGACTGAYTTTCGCTGGGATGCGCCAAGCTGCATGTTGTTGGACGTMGGCGTTTGTCCKCCTGGYGGAAACCGCGAAGATGGAACSGGATATTTTGCGATTCATTGCCTGACGCCCGAAACGGAGAATACGACCCATTATTTCACSGCCGTATGCCGCTGGAATATTTCGCCTGGCAGCGAGAGCGATGAGATGCGGATCAAGATTGCGGATATGCGACGTTACGCGTTCCAGGAGCAGGACGAACCGTTGATCATGGCCCAACACAAGATGATGCAAATGTTTGCCCCTGAAGATCTGGACCCGGTCTTTTTGGAGGTTGATGTTGGTATTGTTCGGTGGCGTCGTATTATCGAAAAAATGCGTGAGGCAGACTAAATATGTGGCAATGACATTGCTGCCGGGAAAATTATCAACGATGAGAGGCATTGCAGCGTGAGCCGAATACCTGTTGTTGTTGATGCCATAGATGATGTGGCAGCGGATGTTCGCTTGCTTAGCTTGCGGGCGGCGAATGGCGAACCTCTGCCACCCGCTGGTCCTGGTGATCATGTTGATCTTTTTTTGCGTGAGGGTTTAGTCCGGCAATATTCACTTACCAATGGTCCCGACGACCGGGCGCATTACCACCTAGCAGTGAAGCGTGAACCGGCTTCACGCGGCGGCTCTGTTTATGTGCATGACGATTTGGTTGTGGGTTCACAATTACAAATTTCAGCGCCCCGGAATAATTTTCTCCTGGATAAAGGTGCCGGTCCGGCTTTGCTATTTGCCGGTGGTATCGGCATCACGCCGATCCTGTCGATGGTCCGCTATTTGTATGCGGCCGAACGGGTGTTCGATCTGTCCTACTTTGTGCGAGACGAAGGCAGTGCGCTTTTTCAAGGCGAATTACGGGCGTATGACGGGTCGCAGCATTTGTATTTAGCGCACGGGCCAGATGACACCCGCAAGGTTGTTGACGAAGCGCTGGCGAGCATGACAGAGGCGGCGCATGTTTATGTTTGTGGTCCTGCTGCATTTATGGATTGCGTGCTGGATAGCGCTGTTGCAAACGGGTTTCCGCCTGAGGCTTTTCATATGGAATCTTTCACGGCGGCCGGCATTGTGGAAAATAGCGATACGTTTGAAGTCAAATTGGCCAAGGCTGGCTTGACGGTAATTGTCGGTGCCGACGAGACAATAGCAGAAGCCTTGTTGAGAGAAGGCTTTGAGGTTGAATTGTCCTGCGAACAGGGGATTTGCGGCACCTGCTGCGTAAAGGTGCTGGAAGGCGTCCCCAAACACGAAGATCAGTTTTTTACTGATGGCGAAAAGGAAAAAGGCGACCAGATATGCGTATGCGTGAGCCGTTCGTTGCAAGGGCCATTGCTGCTTGATTTGTGATTTTTTATGGATCGGCTGAATTGTTTCAAAATCAGTATTCATAAATTTTATTGATATATACCGGAAAGCTTTGAAATTGCATGGGGCAGCCAGTGCGGGGCAAAGTTTCAAGACGCTATGCGCATCTCTCATTCGTTTCCGTTGAATTGATTATTTTATCGCCGGGGTAGAGGGTTGGCTTCAAAGTGCCAGAATGACCACGTCTCAATGAAAAGGGGATGAAATGCATAAACGAATTGAGCATCTTGTCGATGAGTTGAAAACAATCACTTCAAGCGGATTGTCTACTGAGAAGATCATCGAGGCTGTGCGCCCCTTGGTCAAAGACCTTGCGGATAACCCGGATTGGGTGCAGCCAGAATATCGCACCTGCAAGTCAGAACAAGGTTTTGGCGTTCACCTGCTTCACGAGCAAGAAGACCATACGCTGGCAATTCTGGTTGCGGCATGGCTACCGGGGTTCGGAATTCCTCCGCACAACCATGGAACCTGGTCGGTTGTTGCCGGCATCGAAGGTGTGGAACGAAATTATCTATGGGACCTTGTTGAGCATGATTCCAAGACCGGCCATGCAAAGATCGTTGAGACGAGCCACCTTGACCTTGGACCAGGTGATATCATGTCGAACAAGGAATCTGATATCCACAGCATCAAGAACCTGACGGACGAGGTCACGCTGTCGTTGCATGTCTATGGGAAAAATATAAATAATACCGAGCGGTATGGATATGATCCTGAGGCAAATTCCTTTGCACGTCTGACCGTGAAAATTGAGTGATCCAGAGACTGGAAAAGATATATTCAGCTCTCTGGATATTGGCGAAAGGAGCCGTGCATATAGCGTGTGCCCTTCTGGCTTCCGCAACACTGTGTTTTTCAAAATCTTCTGAAAATTTTATTCTGGCGCGAGAAGATTGGAAAATAAGACAGACACCAATAACACTTGTTTGAATTTCAGGCGGAAGGAGGACAAAGAATGGCGGTGACCCTTAATCGATTGAGGACATTTGTGGTCCTTGCTAAAACCGGCAGCTTCCAGAGAACTTCAGATATTGTCGGGCGGAGCCAGCCTGCTGTTAGCGAACAAATTCGCAGCCTGGAAGAAAGCCTGGGTGTCCCGCTTTTCCATCGCAAAACCAGGAGTGTATCACTCACCCAGGTAGGCGAACTTTTGTTCTCTCGGGTCGAACGTATCCTGGCTGAGTTGGACGACCTTCTGAACGATGTGCAGGATATTGCCACATTGGAATCTGGCCAAGTTCGCATTGGCGTTACGCCAACGCTGGCAGGATATATGCTGCCGCAAATCCTCCAGTCGTATCAAGATAAATTCCCCGGGGTTCGGGTACATTTCGTAGATGAGCCGACGCTGACACTTGAGCGGATGGTGATTGACCGCGAACTGGATTTTTATTTTGGACCAAAGCCAACCTTGAATTCAGGACTGAGTTTCAGTGTTGTGGCGAAAGACGAATATGTGGTTGTTGTTCCAAAAAATCACCCTTTGTCGAAGAAGAAAAAAGTATCCATCGATGCGTTGAAAAAAGAGAATTTTCTTCTTATGAAGCCAGGCACCATGGTTCGAAGGGAAGTTGATGAATTTTTCGCTGGACGCTCTATTCGCATTGAGCCGATTGAAGAGGTTTCAAATCATTTTACCCTTGGGGGTTTGGTGGCTGCCGGGCGTGGAATAACCATGTTGCCGTATCTGGCACTCTTGCTGATAGGTCATCCGGGTATTGCGATCGTCAGGATTTCTGACGCAACATTGTATCGGGATCTGGGAATTGCGACACGCGGCGATTATCGTCCAGCACCTGCTGTAACTGCATTTATGAACATGATGGTGCCTTTTGTGAAAAGGCAATGTGGAAAGCATAATCGGCAATCCGGAGAATTCCCAAAAAACCTGGATACCAACCTGTAGCCCCTGGAATGGTTTTATCTTGTCTCGGAGAACCTTTAATGCCCAATTGTGAAGGCAGGATCAGAATAATTTTCCCTGAATTTGTGACTATGCAAATAATGCTGTGTGGATATGTAGAGGCATCGTAATATGTGTCGTTGCACCATTTGCTGATGGGTTTGCATGCGCCGGATTGGCGACAACATGGCCCACACCCACAATATATTGTTCGGGGCAAGAATGATTTCAAAATTTGCCACGCCTGCCACACCTGCTGCCAAGTCTCATTGTGACCGACGGATCATATTTCCAGAGCCCAAACTTCCCGATGCAAAATCTGTATTGGAACGTGGGCGTGAGCTTGCATCCAGCGTGAGAGTGGGCAGATCAGCTTTTCTCGACGAGATGAATGTATCTTGCGAGGCTGCGTACAAGAATATTTGCAACGCCAATGCTGAAATCATGATCCATTCGCAAATTGGATATCGGGATCCTGCAAAGACCAAGCGCGCTTATCGCGAAATTTGGCAACGCGCTGGCGAACGCAACGCTCGGGTGGACCGATATGGAATTTGTCTGGATTGGTCCATGGGTTTCAAACGCGCGGATAGAAAAACTGCGCAAAAGGGAACAGGGCTAATTCTGGCCTCAGAAGACGCCTTTGCCGACCTGACATCTCAGGCGCCGGTTGCGGCGCATTTTGGTGACTTTGTGATGGGCATGCCAGCTGCGTTGGAAAATACGGTTGCAGCTCTCAAGGCGGGTTCTACGGCGATTGGTAATCTGGGTCAATATTTCACCTTTCGCCTGCCGGGATGGAATGATGATGTCGCGGATACTGAAGTGACACTGGAGGCATTGGCGCTGGCCGCCGCGCAACCGGTGCCAGTGCTGATCCATTCTAATCTGGATGATGGTTTTGCAGCGCTCTTTACTGATCTTGCCTGCAGCTTGGGAGCTGTATTGCTTGAGCAATATATCGTTGAAGATTTGATTGGTGGAAAAATGAGCCATTGTTACGGGCATAGTTTTTCCGAGCCTGCCAAGCGCCTTGCATTTCAACTGGCACTTGAACAGGTATCCAACAATCCAGGAACCATGGTTTACGGCAATACCGTTGCCTATGAGGGAGACGGGCCGGAAAACTATTCAGCTTTGGCTTCGTATTTGAGTATCGATGCAGCAGCGCAAATTTATCGGCCATCTGGTCACGCCATCAATCCGGTTCCGATCACCGAAGCAGCCCGAATTCCTGATATTGATGAAGTGGTTGATGCGGTAGCGTTTGCCGGTCGCATGATCGAGCAGACGAAAAGCAATGATAGTGTCTTTGATTTTGAACAAGCAGAATTGACCGCAAACCAACTTGTCGAAGGAGCTGTAAAATTCAAACAAGCCGTACTGGACGGGTTGGAACTGGGCGGGATCGACACAGATAATCCATTTGAAATGCTTCTTTCCTTGAGGCGAATTGGCGCCAATCAACTGGAGGAAGAATTTGGGCCAGGGGGTGAGGACAAGACCCGCCGACATGGCCGCGTCCCAATCGTGCAGGCAAGTACAATCAGCGCGCTTGAAATATCTGCTGGAAAAAAATTTCGGGCAATCAATAAAACCCAATGCGAGATAATCAAAAAGGGCAAATTGAAGCTAGTTGTCTGTACCACCGACGTCCATGAATACGGCAAGATTTTGCTGGAAGAATTGCTTGGAAAATTTGAAGTTGAAGTCATCGATGCCGGTGTTCATGCGAACCCGGATACAATTGCTTCCATGGTGTGGACCAAAAATGCAGATGCGATTGCAATCAGCACCTATAACGGGATCGCATTGGATTATCTGAAGCAATTGAGGAAGACGTTGCTGGATAACGACATCGATGTTCCGATCCTGATGGGCGGCAAAACGAACCAGATTCCGCAGGGGTCAAATACCAGCCTGCCCGTCGATGTGTCGAAAGAGCTCGGCCAAGAAGGCGCGCTGGTCTGTCGYAAAATTGAAGATATGGTGCCTCACCTCATCCAATTGGCGAAAAGCAAGCARYCATGATCGACAGYCTRGGYATAATTGGTGCAGGGCATCTGTCAGGATTTGTTTGTGAGGGACTTCGCGCGTCGGGCTGGACTAATGAACTGGTCACCTCGCCCCACAATCGGGAAAAATCCGAAGGCTTTCGCCGGCGTTTTGATGTGCGTATTGTAGACAATAATCAACAGGTTGTTGATCGTACCAAAGCGGTGNTTSTTGCCGTTAGACCTGCACAAATCAAACAAGCATTATCCGGTATTGTCTGGCCCAATAATCAAACACTAATATCTGCAGTGGCGGGCGTGAAGATTTCAAATCTGGTAGAACTTGCTGTGGGTGCAAATATCGTGCGCGTCATGCCGATATCTGCTGCCGCCCTGATGGCAAGTCCGACAATCATGTTTCCCGAGAACCCGGAGGTGTCGGAATTATTATCTCATATCGGATCAATTATTCCCCTGGCTAGTGAGAAAGAATTTGATATCGCTACGGCGAATGCTGCAGCCTATGGCTGGTACTTCGCTCTTATAGACGAAATTGTGCAGGCAAACATTCATGCGGGTCTCTCTCCCGATTCAGCAAAACAGATATCGGTGGAAACCCTTGCTGCAGCAACCAAAGTATCATTGGCAAGTAAGCAAGACAGCGGGGCTATTTTGGAAAAACTTGCAACGCCGGGGGGAATTACAGCGCATGGTTTGAAGATATTGGAAGACCGCTGTGCACTGGAACCATGGAGCGCTGCATTTGATGCAGTTGTTCGAAACCTTACACATGATCAATGACAAAATCGCTGAGCGATTTGCATCCAAATAGGCAAAACGCACCAAATACGCACCGGACACAGCGCATCGGGACATTTCGGGTTTAATGAAGCGGGAAATCCTGGTGAAGAGTTCAGAAGGTGGTCGCAGCACCAGCCACAATTTTGCTGACATCTAAAAATTTGGCAATTGTGCCTATTTTGTCCCCAGAACAAAAAATAAGGATCTGGTGTTTCTGCTAAGTCCTTGAAATGATTGGTTGCGGGGGGGGCGCAAACAGTTTTATCCATTTTTTACGGCGACGGGGCTGCGCCCCAGCAAGGCCTGATCTCCCCCAGCTGGCTCCCCAGGTTGGTCATAAACTCATGCAGTTTTCCAGAATCTGTTACGCCAGTGTCAGTCGCACACCAACCGAATTCATTTAATTCATTATGTTCCATTTCTAATGGGTAAGCTCAAAATCACTCTCCATTCGGGAATAATACGGCTTCTAAATTCTTTAAGAACGCTTCGCGTTTATCCGCATCCAAGCGCGCAAGATTTAGCTGCCGCCATTTGACCGCTGGAAGATGTTCCACATCCGGCACCCCCAATATAGACCAATCTGGTTCGCCGCGTTTAAACCCAACAAGAAAGCGACGGTGTTTGTCCGGCATTTTGCCAACAATATCGGCGATTAAATCTTCGCGGGTTTGCAGAAGATCTTCGAGACTAACTGGCGTGTCCGTCATACCCTCAAAGCCGCGCACATATTCTTCGGATATATCCTGGCGCGTCGGTGACAGCACTTCAGCCATCGGCCTGTTATGGCTGATGAGGTAAACGATAAAGGCATTTCTCRACAGGTTATCAATGCCCTCGTTGGCAAGAAGGTCGCGCACATCAAACAGGTCACGGGGATGCTGGCGATCCAACGCGGCAACAAGTTTGCCCGCGTATAAGTCAGCGAAAGACACAACCTGTATTTCCGCATAGCCGANWYKRTMTKYMWCTSMTGGNYGAMRYGGYWSWGAMTTNNGWKKCGTRRAYMSANSTGACCTGCGCCCCTAAAACTCCTCCGAAATAACGTAGAGTCCGGCCAACAAAAGGACGGACCAATGAAGGCGAGATTTACGGACGAGCAGATTATCAAATTGCTGAAGGAACACGAGGCTGGTGAGGGTGCGACAGATATTTGTCGACGCTACGGGATCAGCCAGGGCACGTTTTATAAATACAAATCGAAGTACAGCGGCATGGAAGCCTCAGACGCCAAGAAGCTGAGGTCGCTGGAGGTTGAGAACGCCAAGTTGAAGAAGCTACTTGCGGAAACGATGCTGGATGTTGCGATGCTGCGTGATGTCAATTCAGAAAAGTGGTAACGCCCGACGCAAAGCGGGAAGCTGTGGTGCATTTGATCAGCAAGTATCAAGTGAGCCAGCGGCGGGCGTGTGAGGTTCTGGAAGTGGATCGTTCGACCATCCGATATCACTCGAAACGAATTGATGACATTGAGCAGCGTGAGGCCATCAAACGGGTTGCGAAAGAGCGTAGGCGGTTTGGCTATCGTCGGATCAACGTCATGCTGCAACGCGAAGGCATTTACATGAACCACAAGAAACTGCGACGCATATATGCTGAGGAAAAGCTGCAAGTGCGGCGCAGAGGCGGCAGAAAGCGTGCCTTAGGCACCCGAAGACCTATGGAGGTACCTGATGGCCCGAACCAGCGTTGGAGCCTGGACTTTGTCAGCGATGCATTCACCGATTGCAGACGGTTTCGCATTCTGACAATCGTTGATGATTTTACCAAGGAATGTGTTGCACTGGTTCCTGATACATCGATATCCGGCTTGCGGGTAACCCGGGAATTGGATCAGGCAATTGCTGAACGCGGCGCTCCAAAGACAATTGTTTCTGACAATGGAACCGAGTTTACCAGCATGGCAATTCTAAAATGGGTTCAGGAAAACGGCATTGACTGGCATTACATTCAGCCGGGAAAGCCAACACAAAATGCATTCATCGAGAGCTTCAACGGCAAGCTCAGGGACGAATGTTTGAACGAAACACTGTTCACAGCATTGGTGGAAGCCAGCGAAGTGCTGGAAAACTGGAAGGAAGATTACAACCACCAAAGGCCGCATTCATCAATCGGTTATCTGACACCGAATGAGTTTGCACAACGGACAAAGAAAATATCAATGGACAAAYTGGCCGCGTAAAGCCATCAAATCAAACCCAAGGACTCTACAAATTAGTGGAGGGAACTTGGGGCGCAGGTCANRTCNNGAWCSACRYYYGMWWYCRCWAYYACWTCWMCAACAGGATCGTGCATCGCAGAGACAAAAAAGGTGATGGCTGGCGCATTCCTGCCAAAGAAATTGAAGGCCCAGTATTGCGGATCATCTGCAAC
>JAESRU010000046.1 GCA_016764455.1 Hyphomicrobiales bacterium
GCATTTGCGGATATAGGCGCTTAAAGACAGGCCGCTGGACAGGCTTTTAAGTTTGGCCAGTTCTTCTTCGGTCAACCGAAGTGTTATGCGAGGGGCCGGTTTTTTGGGCTTCGGTAATGCCGCAGACGCGATTGCATAGGAATCACGGACGGTGGTGACACTTTGTGAGGGGCCATGGGTTCTCATGGCGTTGGCCCCCGAAAATCAATATTTTTGCCCTTTAAATGCTCATTCCAGTCAGATAATTCTTCAAATAACGCGTTCGAAGTTTCTCCTTCGAGGCGCGCCAATAAAAAAATCAAAAATAAAACGACCGGGATGTTTGACCCTTCCATCAGGACATTGACCCAAATTAGCGGTCAATTTCAAAGCTGCCGTTCGTGATCTGCGCAGCGAAGGTCTCAAAAATGCCCTTAGGTACCCCCAATTAGACTTCGCTATTGGGATTGAAGAGCGGTGCTTATTGGGTGTTGACATTACATTTCTATTATATAACCATATGTTTATGGAACAAATTGGTTATATATCAAGTCACGTAAATCTAGATGCAGTTTTTCATGCGCTGGCAGATGGCACACGAAGGGCCATTCTGTCGCGACTCGTTGAGGGCGAGGCATCCGTCAAAGAGATATCTGAACCCTTCGACATAAGCCAACCCGCTGTATCAAAACATTTGAAAGTACTTGAGCGTGCGGGTTTGATCGAGAGAGGAATCGATGAACAACGCCGCCCCGCTAAGCTGAAGGCTGAGAACATGATTGCCGCTGTCAATTGGCTAGCCGATTTCAGGCCAAAGTGGGGGACAAGCTTCAGGCAGTTGGATGACCTCCTGATCGAAATGAAACAAGAAAATGAGTAGGAACCAAACAATGGCTGACTTGCCTGAATTTGTACTGGATCGAGAGTTCGAGGCTCCGCGTGAACTCGTTTGGCGGGCATGGACTGACCCCCAATATTTGCATCGCTGGTACGGTCCTGGGGTCGAAACGGTAGTTCACAAATTTGAGTTGAAACCAGATGGCGTTTGGCTCAACGAGATGAAAATGAAAAACGGTTCAAATTTCCAGAAGGTCATATTTAAGGAAGTCACCAAACCGCAGAAACTGGTTTGGCATCATTGTTCTGTCGATTCTGATTGGAACATCGCCGCCAATCCCATGATGCCAGATTGGCCTCGCATATTGTTGACGACAGTGACGTTCACGGAAAGCGGCAACAAAACCAATGTGCGCCTCTCTCAGATCCCACTAGATGCGACCGATGCCGAGATTGCCTGTTTTGCCAAGATGAAGGACGGAATGAGTGGCGGATGGGGCGGCGGGTACGCCATCATTGATGAAGTGCTTGCGGAGTTGAAGGCAGGATGAGCGAAGCAATAGAAACCAGAGCAACAAATAATAATGGCTGGAAACCGATCCCGCTGCCACTCAAAATACTGTTTGTTGTGTTTATCCTCTGGCTTGTGGGGGCTGTGATCAATCTTCCGAATTTAGTGGAAAACGGCTTGCCGCTTTTTGGTAATTTTGTGTTCGGAAAATTTGCGGCAGTTATTGTGCTTTTCTTGGACATTTTAGGGCCTATGCTTTTTCTGTTCGGACTTTGGACCAGAAGATCGTGGGCCCCAAAATGGGCATTCGCGTATATTGGTTTTTTCATTCTCAATAATACGGTTGCTCTTTTTACTGTGAGTGCCAAAATAGGAATACCTCAAATAATAGCTCCAACTGTTGCGGCGTTGATTTTTCTTGCAGTTATTTATTGGAAACGAAGTTACTTCAATCAAACTCCCTAGCCCGTTGCGTATCAAGAGCAGCTAAGTCCCCTATGCGGTCATCGAGTCAGATTCAAAACTGGACACATCAATTGCAACCACAATATCGTTGCCTCGATCTTCAATACCCAATCCATTGCACAGGCGCGTTGACGAAATATTGTCGGCTTTGACGCCGGTCTTGAAGTGCCGCATACCCATTTTGTCCCATCCATAAACCAATGAATGCGCACCCAGTGTTTTTGCGATCTTCTGGCCTTGCCTTTCTGGGATTGTGGCTAGTTGGCCCCATTGGGCAGAGTCTTTATCCTTACTGTTGTCGGGGTGATTTAGCACCGCACTCGCGGTTGCTATTGGCTTGCCGGAGGAACTTTCCATTGCCACCATTCCGAACGCCTGTCTGTAAAGGCCCCGCAAAACCGCTCCGTCAGCTGGCAAAACGCCCTGTGCCAAAGCGACCTCTGCATATGCTGCAACAAGCCCAGAAGGGCTTTCCGGGCCAATGATGTGCACCGAAAGATCGCTGGCCAACGGATTCCCGGACAACCAGTTTCTCGAAATTTCGACCGCTTCCTGCCCCCCTTCAAAACTACAAAACACCTCTGTAGACAAGCCTCGGCCTTTAAGACCAGCAACGAAATCGTCGGAGTTTTCACGTGCAACACACTCGCAGGCGCTCACCCCGTGCAACCGTGCGAGAGAGGTCACGAGCCCAATCGCGTTTTCACAGTCTCGGGCTACTTGAACGCCTCGTCCGTGGCAACAATATCGCGGGTCGTGCGACAGCAGTTCCCAAATCTCGTGCCCCTTCTGAAGCATGCGCTTTTGTGCGTCGCTACCAAATACTTCGCTTTCTCCGGACATAATTCCCACCTCCCACCCTTGCTAGCAGTAGAGACAGTAAACCGCAGAGAAAAATATCGTGCAAACCCTTTCAGTATCCAATGTCGCCGAGGAAGCTGTGGACGTGTTTGTCTAATTACGCGTCAACGACGGCATGATTTGCTGTACGCAAAGGCCCGCTAAGCCCGCATAGCGGCTGTTTGGTTTTGCCAGTCAGAGCGTCGGCTAAAGGTGCCGATACCATCAGTTTTCCGTTTAAATCAATGGGGCTTGGCGTTTGGGCCAATTTTGGGTGGCGAGCGGCAAAAATTAACTTGGAAATCTTCCATATTGACGATGCCCGCTTATGGGCACGACGCTAACAATGTATAATTCTGGTCCAATATCCGCTCATTGCCATAGTGGACATTGAGGCCTCTGGACTTCACAATCTGACCTGATACATTTTGCCATCGAGTGTCCCTACATTCCGAAAAACCAGAATGCCGCAAAATCGGCCCGCAAGCGCCGGTTCGGCCATTTTTTTGAAACCAAATCCGTGACAATCAGTGAGGTGTTATGTCTAAATTATTTGATCCGATGGACTTCGTCCGTGGCCCGGCGCAAAAAAATCGGTTCATGCTCGCGCCGTTGACGAACACCCAAAGTCACAAGGACGGCTCTCTGTCCGACGACGAGTATAATTGGCTMACCATGCGGGCAAAAGGTGGGTTTGGGGCGGTTATGACCTGTGCGTCACATGTGCAAGCCGCCGGGCAGGGTTTTCCGGGKCAGTTGGGAATTTTCTCCGACGATCATCTGCCGGGCTTGACCAGACTGGCCGCCGGCATCAAGCAAGAAAATAGTTTGGCCATCGCTCAATTGCACCATGCTGGCATGCGTTCACCGCAGGAATTGACCGGCGTAGCGCCGTTATGTCCGTCGGCGGACGAAAAAACCGGCGCCCGGGAAATGACGATCGGCGAAGTAGAAAAATTGATCACCGACTTTATCGCTGCTGCCAAACGTGCAGAACAAGCCGGATTCGATGGCGTCGAGGTGCACGGGGCGCATGGATACATTTTGTGCCAATTTCTCAGTCCGGACATAAACCGGCGTGACGATAAAYATGGYGGCTCTTTGGAKAATAGAGCGCGGGTGATCTATGAAGTCGTTGCTGGTATACGAGAAAATTGTCGTAACGATTTTAGTGTTTCCGTCCGTCTATCGCCCGAACGCTTCGGCATGAGGCTGAGCGACGTCACTGCCGTTGCCCAAAAGCTAATGAGCGATGGTGAAATTGATTTTCTCGACATGTCCTTATGGGACGTACGCAAGGAACCCGAAGAAGAGGCGCACAAGGGACGCAACTTGATGAGCTATTTCACCGAGCTTGATCGGGGTAAAGTGCGTCTTGGTGTGGCCGGMAAAATCTACGATGCCGAAACAGCGAATTGGTGCCTTGATGAAGGGTGTGATTTCGTTCTGCTTGGCCGGGGCGCTATTTTGCACCACGATTTTCCTGATCAAGTGCGTGATGATTCTGCATTCAGGGCGGTCCAACTACCTGTGACGGCGCAATATTTACGCGGCCAAGGCTTGGGCGAGAACTTCCTGGAATATATGTCAAGCTGGGAGGGCTTCGTAGCGGGCTGAGGCAAGAGGAGCATTTGCGTCCGGTAATGCGATCGTGAGCCATTTTCGGACGTCACCGAAGGTGCGTTTTGGTATCCTTGCTTTGCCCGACAGCCAAAATTAATATTGCTCAAATCCTGTTTCATGACATTCTTGCTCAATTGAGAAATTGCTCAGCTCGGAAGATCGCTATGCCTCATATTTTTCCCCGTCATTCCAAACGCTTCAACCCGGTCGTTGTTCGTGGCGATGGCTGCTATCTGATCGACGCTGCGGACAAACGCTATCTTGATGGCTCCAGCGGTGCGGCGGTTTCATGCCTTGGCCATTCTGACAAGGAGGTGGCGGACGCGATCCGCGAGCAACTCGACAAAATCGCCTTCGCCCATACCGGGTTTTTTACCTCTGAGCCGGCAGAAGAGCTGGCTGATTTACTAATCGAGATCGCGCCATCCGGGATCGAGCGGGTTTATCTTGTATCCGGTGGGTCGGAGGCSGTGGAAGCMGCGATCAAGCTYGCCCGMCAATATCATATGGAAAAGRGCGCGCCTGATCGGCGATATCTGATCGCCCGCCAGCAAAGCTATCACGGCAATACGCTGGGCGCGTTGGCGGCTGGCGGCAACCAGAAGCGCCGTGCGCCATTTGCGCCATTGCTTGTCGAGGTGAGCCATATTGCGCCATGCTTTGAATATCGCGGGCGTACAGATGGTGAAACCCGGCATGAATACGGACAACGSGTYGCSAAYGARTTGGAARCRGAAATCNNRMKYSYYKSSSCGSASAAWRYGWTGGCSTTCRTTGCTGAACCSGTYGTSGGYGCAACCCTTGGMGCSGTGSYKCCGGTGSMMGGMTATTTCAAACGCATYMGMRAAATTTGYGAYMMMYATGRYGTGCTKYTSATCCTTGATGAAGTSATGTGYGGCATGGGSCGCACSGGWTCRYTATTTGCYTSYGAACAGGAARASATYKCSCCCGATATYRTCGYTRTCGCYAAGGGSCTGGGKGCYGGRTATCAACCSATYGGCGCAATGYTKTGTTCGGSWGAAATWTAYYSRGCYATCRAGSARGGSWCRGGGTTTTTCCAGCATGGTCACACCTATTTGGGACACCCGGTTGCAAGCGCCGCGGCGCTCGCGGTTTTGAGAGCTATTCTTGAGCGCAACCWGGTCGCCCGCGTAAACGATATGGGGTGCAAGCTTGAAGCCGCTCTCAATGATGCCTTTGCGGGACATCCTCATGTGGGGGATATCAGGGGGAGAGGATTATTCCACGGGATCGAGATTGTCGAAGACCGCGCGTCAAAAAAACCTTTTGMGCAAGCGCGAAACATAAACGGAAAAATCAAACAGRCAGCCTTCGAAGCTGGCCTTGTTTGCTATCCCATGGGTGGGACTGTTGACGGGATAAGTGGTGACCATATTTTACTGGCACCGCCCTATATCATCGAAGATGCGCAGATCGGTGAGCTGGTTGAAAAGCTTGAAATAGCGATCGGATCAAGTATCTGAGGATACGTCTTGCGATATCGCATTTTGCGAGCTCAAATTGTGCGTTTGGGTGGATTAATTCATTTTTGAAAAGCATAAACTGGAACTAAGAAATCCAGGGATTGAAGGCCGTCAGACGCTTTCTACGGCACCGAGAATGGCTTCAACAATATAATCCTGAAGATCATTTTCCAGATAGGGATGCATTGGAATACTGATCACATCCTTGGCAATCCGCTCTGTCACCGGCAACCCATTGGCGGCAATAGGAAATGCCTTGAAGGCTGTTTGTTGGTGCAGCGGGTTTGGATAATAAATCGCGGTCGGGATATTTTTTTCGCGAAGCCGGTCAGCGAGCTGATCCCGGTTTGGCACCCGGATCGTATATTCCGCCCAGGTGCTGGTATGTCCGGTTGATAAAACCGGCGCGACTACTGACCCGTTCAAGCCTTGTGCGTAGCGTGTGGCGATTCTGTCTCTGGCAACAAGCTCGTCTTCGAAAATAGCAAATTTCTCAAGCAGGATCGCAGCCTGGATCGTATCCAGCCGCCCGTTGATCCCGATCCGAACATTGTCATATTTATCTTTGCCTTCGCCATGATTGCGCAGGGAGCGAATAATATCCGCCGTCTCGCTATTGTCGGTAAGGATCGCGCCGCCATCTCCATAACAGCCAAGTGGCTTGGCCGGGAAAAAGCTCGTGGTGACAACATCAGCCCAATGATTTGGGTGGGTGCCATTRATSGTYGCGCCAAARCTCTGGGCCGCATCGGAAATAATTTTCAGRTCGTATTTATCWGCAATCGGGCGMAGCGCCGGGTARTCKGCMARYTGYCCAAACAGATCAACGGCGATTATCGCCTTTGGTTTGAGTTTGCCTTCCGCCAGCACGCCTTCAATCGCAAGGCTGAGATGGTCAGAATCGATATTGTAGCTATCGTCGAGAATATCAACAAACACCGGGGTGGCYCCAACCAGGGACACAACTTCAGCGGTGGCGGCAAATGTGAAGCTTGGAACAAAAACAGCGTCACCAGGCCCRATTCCCCACGCCATCAACGGTAGCAGCAAAGCATCCGTGCCGCTGGAGCAGGAAATGGTGTGGTCGGCGCCCATAAAGGCACCAAGGCGGGTTTCAAGTTCTTGGACTTCAGGACCAAAAATATAACGGCCATGGGCCAGCACCCGGGCAATCCCCGCGTCGATCTTGTTCGCGATCCGCGCTTGCTGCGCTTTCAAATCGATAAAGGCAATATTGTCGAAACTCACAGTCACTCCCACGCCCCAAGGCGATTTTCAATTTCATAGCATTCCGTAACCAAGGGTCATAAACCGGCACGGTGAAAAACGAAATCAATTTTGGTGTGGTTTTGTTGCAATGCACATAGGTTTTTTCAGAGCTGGTTAACCGTCACTCCAAATTTAGGGATACTCACCGAGTTCATTCTAGCCTGAAACGCGCAACGCCCCGGTAATTATGTCAATGACACGGTCCTGATCTTGCCCCGACAGGGCGCTGCCGGATGGCAGGCACAGCCCCGTGGCAAACAAACGCTCACAAAATCCTGACCCAACAAAACGGGTATTGGCAAATACGGGTTGCATATGCATGGGTTTCCAAAGCGGACGAACCTCAATCTGCGCCGCGTCACAGACCGAAAGAATATTGTCCAGGCGCGCGTCCTGCATATCCGGGTCGATTGTCAGGCATGTGAGCCACCGCGATGAGCGGCGATCCTTTGGTTCGGGCATAAACCCAACCCCTTGGAATTTCGAGAATGCCTCTACATAGCGCTCAAAAATCGCTCTTCGTTTTGTAATTTTTTCTTCGATCTGCTCAAGCTGCCCGACCCCGATCGCTGCGCACACATTGCTCATTCGGTAATTGTAACCAATCTCGGTATGTTCGTAATGGACAACTGGTTCGCGCGCCTGGGTTGATAATTTACGCGCATATTCGATTGTTTTCGGGTCATCCGACAAAAGCATGCCGCCGCCAGACGTTGTGATGATCTTGTTGCCGTTAAACGAAAGGATTGCTGAGTGCGTGCCTTTGCCGGCATGACGTCCCTTGAAAAATGCGCCCAGCGCTTCGGCGCTGTCTGCAATAATAGGCACGTCAAATTGTGCGCTGAGGTCAACCAGGCGATCCAGATCGCAGGATTGCCCATAGAGGTCAGTTGGTACGATGGCCTTTGGCAATTTCCCTGAATGCGCTGCCTCTTTGAGATTTTCTTCCAGCAGGTCGCAATCAATGGTCCAGCTATCGGGGGAGAGATCAAAAAATACAGGAACCGCACCGAGATAGATAATTGGGGACGCGCCACCAATGAATGTCATGGAGGATGTCCACACTTCATCACCAGGACCAATGCCGGCAATTCGCAATGCAAGGTGAAGTGCCGCTGTTCCGCTTGATAGGGCGACGGCGTGCTTGATCCCTGTATAGGCGCACATATCGTTTTCAAACCGGGTAAGCATTTCACCTGCAGGCGCGATAAAATTGCTGTCAAACACCTCGTCAACAAGGACCCGCTCGCGCCCTGAAATATCTGGTGGCGATAGAAAAATCTTCCTGTTTTCGGAGTTTGGTTTTTCCATTAAAAAATCGTCCTGATCATAATTTTCAGATCTCCGAAAAAACTCTGTTTGCCCAGATATTCCAGATTGATCCTGATTTTCGCCGGATAAACAATGTCCCTATTGTATTTTTCCGGGTCATCAACTTTCGCCAATTCTTCTTCTTCGCGCCTAAATGCGATTGAAGCCGGGCCAGTAATACCTGGCGATATGGTCAAAATACGTCGGTCGCCTTTGCTCAATCCGTCATACATTTCMGGGACATCTGGTCTTGGACCCACAAAGCTCATATCGCCARGAAYCACATTCACCAACTGGGGCAATTCATCCAGCTTTGTACGACGAATGAAGCGACCTATCGACGTTATTCTTGGATCATCAGCGATCGTCACATTGGTATTGATAGTTGCATTCTGTCGCATTGTCCTGATTTTTAAGATCGTGAACGGTTCGCCCCAAAGGCCAATRCGYTGTTGGCGAAATAGGCCTGATGCCCTGGTATCGACACGGGCGATCAGGATCAAAATACCCACCAGCCAAAACAAAAGCGCGAACAGAGACATTGCCAAGGCAACATCAAACAGCCGTTTGATCAGGCGGTTTACGCTGGAAAAGCCAGGAACACGCTCATCTTGTTCAAGCGGCTGAAACATAGCCATGCGCCTTCAATACCGACATCATAATTTTTGCTGCTTCATCCGAAATTGGGTTGTCGGGATTTTTCCATGTGCCTTTGGAAGTTGTGTTGATTGAAGCGAGTGCTGCCGCGGGCATTGTTGAAATTATGTCCGTGCCAAGCCAGGATTCAATCCCTACAAGTGCTTGCTTCGGGTCAGAAACAAAATCCTCATAGTGGATTTTATATGATTTATGGTCYGGCATTTTAGCAAAAGCTTCATCGCTCAATCGAACACATTCTGCCCATTGTYTGGCGCAAACCTCAACCAGCGGGCGTGTTTTAGCCCAGTCATCAATATCAGGAAACCGGGGACCCCAGGACCCTTGTCGCCGGTCTGGCGATTGCATTTGCTTAATCCGGTTACGCGCAAAATTCATCGCGTAGATCGGGATATCAGTTGGCGGCGCGAAGCGAAGTTTGCGCACGAGGTATGAAATATCGATCCCTGATGTCCAGCGGCGCATGGCTGAAATTGCCACATCGCGCCCATCACGCACAATATACAGATATCGTGCCTCGGGAAATATTGCGTCGATAAAAGGTATCCGCAACGAGTTGGCACAGGTCTTTTCAATGATGATATCGGCACCGGTTCTGCGTTRGAGTTTGTCAAATTGCCCACGGATATATGAGGTYACCTTTGGTGTTGCCAATTCAGGGCCAAAGACATCGTGGGGTTGAGCGATATTGCCGTGCCGCCAGATCAGGTTGATCTCGTCACAAGGCCAGGTAGCAAAATTTTCCAGCGATGTAAGTGTGTCTCGCAACAGGTTTGTGCCTGAACGCCCGGCGCCAATAATGATCAATGGAGCTTTGTTCATGTGGCCGGCCCGGGCTGCTGAGAGGGGTCAATCGTCTCGATCAATTGTAACCAATCTGCCTGGGCTGTCTCGGGACGATAAAGAAGACTGTCTTTTGGATTTCGCAAATTATCGAGGCCAACCTGTTCCATGATTTCTGTTACTGCCTTGGCCAGACCTTCCGCGTCAATTGTTTGTGGAACTGCAATGCCGAATTGATTGTCGGTTATTATTTGTGCCAGTGCGCTATCCTCTTCAACAAGGGCCAGCATAGGCAGCCCCGCCGCCATATAGGTCCATGTTTTACTTGGAAAGGCATAGCGATAAAGACCAGGTGACAGTGAGACAATACCGACGTCACAGCTTTCCATAAATTGGGATACTTCAGAAGAACTCATATGCTGGTGAAATCGGATATTCTGGTAATTTCGTTCAGCGACAATGGCCTGTAATTTTTGTTTCACCCTGCCTTCGCCGACAATTTCAAGGACAGCTTTTGTTCCATCCAGCCTGCCAAAAGCATCCACCAGAATTTCAAGATTTTGAAACCGGCCTATATTCCCGGCAAACACAAACCGGAAAGATGGATTGGAGTTTTGCGCTGTCGGCGGCGCTTTGTCTGGCACCGGTTCGCCAATTGAAAAAGCAAAATTATTGATGACCGAAATAGTGGCTTCAGAGCCGACGCGTTCGCGGATCGAATTTTCCATATCTGAACTGAGAACGACAACGGCACTGGCCCGTTTGAGGGTATGATTGTCGATCGCGCGTAGGACTTTTGCCGCTAGCGCATTTTTCATTAGTCCGGAAACTTCTGCAATTTCGGGATAAATATCCTGCATATGATAGAGCGTCGCAGCGCCTCGTATCCTGCCAGCCGCCAAAATCGCTGCCGCTTGCACAACAGGCGGGATTGTTGCTGTCCAGACCAGATCGCGACGCCGCCCGAATAATATGATGAAGAAGGCCTGGAGGATAAACAAAGCGCCGTTCAATAGCTTTACAAATCCGCGACCATGCTCAGGCAATAACGGCAACCGCCGAATTTTAATGCCATTGCGTATTTCACGCCGCGGCTGGCGGGGAATGCCGGCTTCAGGTTTGTATGCTGGTTGCGCTGTGATGATCTCGACATCGTGGCCAGCATTACTGAACCACGCCGCCATATCTCGCAGCATAGCCGCATAGGGCGGTGTATCGGGCCAGAAATATCTGTAAACAATCGTGATTTTCATGCGCGCTTTACCGGCTTCCCGTTAATCGCTGGCCAAATCGCGTCCGTGCCAACGCGCATTCAGGCGCGCCGTGCCCAATATCAAACGGACCACACGTTGGGACGTATTTTCAACCAGATAATCTGCGGGCACTGGCGGAATATCACCGGCCTCAAATTCGCGAATGGCCAGCCTAACACCTTCAACGATAATTTGCTGGTCCAGCCCGGTAATAATGATGGATCCTGTGTCCAGCGCTTCCGGGCGTTCGATGGCGTTTCGGATCGTGACGGCGGGGAAATTCAGTAAGGAAGCTTCTTCACTGATCGTACCTGAATCTGATATTGCGCATCGGGACATCATTTGCAGCTTGTTATAATCCAGAAAACCAAACGGCTTCATGAAGCGAAGTTTATCGGATTCCGGATAGCCTAACTTGTCGATTTGCTTTCGCGTGCGCGGGTGGGTTGAAACCACGATCGGCAAATCATAATCCGAAGAAATTTGCTCAAGCGCAGATAAAATGCGTGTCAGGTTTTCAGGATTATCGACATTTTCCTCGCGGTGGAAGGACGCAATAAAATATTGCTTTTCACCGAGCCCGAGATCTTCAAGCACTTTGCTTTKTTCAATGCCAGCGCGGTGTTTTGMCAACACTTCAAACATYGGCGACCCGGTCAGATAAATRTGCCGGTGCTGSAGRCCTTCYGCGATCAAATGCCGCCGCGCATGTTCGGTATAAACCAGATTGAAATCCGAAATATGATCAATCATCCGCCGGTTGAGTTCTTCCGGTACATCCAGATCGAAGCACCTGTTGCCAGCTTCCATATGATAAACGGGGACGTTATTTTTGCGCGCGGGCAGGGCCGCGATACTGGAATTCGTATCGCCAAGAATAAGCACCGCATCTGGTTGTTCGGCGCGGATTATCTTGTCGGTCTCTATGATAACTTGCCCCATGGTCTCAGACGCCGTGGCCCCGGCAGCAGCAAGAAAATGGTCCGGTTTGGATAATCCCAAATCTTCAAAAAAAATCTCATTGAGCTCGTAATCATAATTCTGGCCGGTATGAACACTAACCAGATCAACATTTTTTTCCAGACGTTTCAAAACCTCCGAAAGCCGAATGATTTCCGGGCGCGTGCCGAATATGGCCATTACTTTCAATTTAAAATCCTTCCCGGTCATCACACCAACTCGGCATATGTATCCGGATTGTCCGGGTCAAACAGGTCATTCGACCAAAACAGGGTCATCAATTCATTGTCTCCTGTATTGGTAATATTGTGCGTATACATTGTTGGCATATCCACAATATTAGGCACGTCTCCAGATACATCAAAGGTAAAAACCTTGTCCTGGTAAATCGGCCGCACTGAGATTTTCGCCTGTCCGGCAAGAACCAGAAACCGCTCAACCTTGTTAAAATGGAAATGGTCGCCGCGGGTAATTCCCGGAACAGACGTGGATACAGAGGTCTGGCCGGTACCATTGGCGCGCACACATTCAAAAAAGGCACCACGATCGTCTGTATGTTGCACCAGCTTTTTCGGAAACTGGGTTTCAAACATGACCTGGCGCAACATATTAAACAGCCTGAGATCGAATATATCGCTGACATCAGGTATGACGCCACCTGAATATTGGTCGTGAAACCCTTGCAGTTTTTCAGCAACGGCACGGACATTTGTTGTTGTCCCGCGCGGTTCAGTCTTGCCAGTCTTGCGGTTCAAAACCCAACGACCCATTAGGTCTGCAACTTCGCCATAATGCATCAACTGCATTTCAGAATTTTGATGAATATCGGGTGTCTCACCGCGCGCAATTTTGTGGCAAAAAGTGCCGGTGAAATTGTTGTAATCCGGTTTTGAAAATTCACCATAAAGATTGGGAAGAACAAGATTGAAAAACTGAGCGCCAGCTTTTGCACAATATGCTTCAAGACGTTCTTCGGCTAATCGTTTGGATTTGCCGTAAACGGAATCGCCATTTGCATGAATGCTGGATGCGTAAATAATGTCAGGTGCAGAGCCGCTGGCATCGCAAGCGGCAATCAGGGCATCCGCGAGTGCGGGATTGCCGTCAGCAATCTCAGTATCGGTCCCCCGATTAACGCCGGCCAAATGGACAATGACATCGGCGCGTTTGGCAAAATCCGTCAGCCAGTCCTGGTTGCCAAATGATGCACGGTCTGCGGCAATTATATCGAACCCGAATTGGTGCTGGAGCCTTGCGCGACAATGGATGCCAAGTTGCCCGGCCGAACCGGTAATTCCTACGATCGGTCGTTTTTGGGAATTACCCATCGCGTCTTGCGTGAACCTGCTTCAGTCCATCCTGGATGATAGGGAGCGATAATAGAAGTTCACGTGTTTTTGTCAGATCGAGTTGCACAGTATTGTGAGAATGATAGTCCTCGACGGAGGTCTCCTCGGCATTCCCCTGATTGTAATAGAGTTCATAATTCAGATCACGGGTATCAACAGGGATTCTGATATAGTCTCCCATATCTTCTGCGCGGCGTACTTCAGCCGCTGAAGCAAGCGTCTCATAGAGCTTCTCGCCGTGTCGTTCGCCGATGATCTTTATCCCGACATCACTCTCAAAAATCTCCAACATCGCGGATGCAATATCACCAATTGTTGCTGCCGGCGCCTTGCGCACAAATATATCTCCTTGATTGGCATGGCCAAAAGCGTGCTGCACGAGTTCCACCGTTTGTGGGAGCGGCAACAAAAACCTGGTCATTTCCGGGTCGGTAACCGTGAGTGGTTGGCGATTCATGATTTTATCGATGAAAAGCGGAATGACAGAACCGCGTGATCCGGTCACGTTGCCATACCGCACGATGGAAAACACCGTTTCGCAATCAGGTTGAAGCCGCGCTTTGGCAGCAACCAGCTTCTCCATCATCGCTTTCGACATGCCCATGGCGTTGATGGGAAAAACAGCCTTATCTGTTGAGAGCAACACGACCTTTTCAACACCGCGACCGATCGCGGCCTCCATCACATTTTCAGAGCCGATGATGTTTGTCTGGACAGCTTCCATTGGGAAAAATTCGCAACTTGGAACCTGCTTCAGTGCAGCTGCATGAAACACATGGTTGATACCAATCATTGCCGCCGACACGCGGTCCCGATCACGAACATCACCAATGTAAAATTCAACCCGACTGTCATTCAACTGGGTGCGCAGGGTGTGTTGTTTTTCTTCATCTCGGGAAAAAATACGGACTTTCTCATAGCC
>JAESRU010000168.1 GCA_016764455.1 Hyphomicrobiales bacterium
CGCGCCCGACCGCATGGCCCTTGCGGTTGCCCGCCCGATGCGGCTGACGATGTATGTGCTGGGACCGTTGCTGCGGATCGTCGAGGTCATCGTTCGTCTGCTGATGCGCTTGTTTGGTTTGGCCGGCGAGCACCAGGCGATCCTGTCGCCGACCGAGCGCCTGCGCGGCGCGGTCGACCTGTTGCACCACGAGGGCAAGGTCGAGAAGCAGGACCGCGACATGCTCGGCGGCCTGCTCGATCTGCGCGAGCTCCAGGTCTCCGACGTCATGATCCACCGCACCGACGTGATCGCGGTTGATGTGGATCAGCCTGCCGATAAAGCTGTTGAGGAAATTCTCGCCAGTCAGTTTTCCCGTATTCCGCTTTGGTCCGGGGAACCTGATAATTTTATCGGCATCCTGCATACCCGCGACCTGGCGCGCGAGATGACCCGTGTCCAGGGGCGACTGAAAAACATCAACCTTGCAAGCATCACTTCAAGACCCTGGTTTGTGCCCGAAACCACATCCCTGCAAAATCAGTTGAACGCCTTCCTGAAGCGTAAAACCCATTTCGCCGTCGTGGTCGATGAATATGGCGAGGTAATGGGCATTATCACTCTGGAAGATATTTTGGAGGAAATTGTCGGCGAAATTACCGACGAGCACGATACCGATATCGAAGGTATGCGCCGTCAACCGGACGGGTCTTCAATCATCGAGGGAACTGTCCCGATCCGCGATATCAACCGGGCGTTTGAATGGCATTTGCCAGAAGATGACGCAAACACCATCGCCGGGTTGATCATCCATGAAGCCCGGATTATTCCGGAAACTGGCCAGGTCTTCACATTTCACGATTTCAAATTTGAGGTCCTGGAAAAACAACGAAACCAAATAACATCGGTTCGTCTCACACCGGTCAATCTTGTTCCGGCGAAACGTCCAAACGAAACACCATAACCACCAGACCGCGTATCTATTTTAATCCGGCACCCCGGCCTTGATCGCAAGGGCATGAATTGGACCGGCCAATTCTTCTGCCAAAACGGAATTTATCATGCGGTGCCGGTCAACCGGAGATTTTCCGATGAAAGCCTCAGACACGATTTTCACGCGGAAATGGCTTTCCCCGCCCGGACGAGAACCACTATGGCCTTCATGCAGGTGAGATTCATCTATAACTTCAAGCGAAACAGGCGTCAGGCTTTTGGTTAGCTTCTCAGTAATCGTATCAACAACAGACATTGATGCCCCTTTATTCGATTTTCCTATGGACAGGAGAGAACTGCCACACATATACCATTGACCGCAGCAATTTCTGCAAGCTGTAACAATCTTTCATTTGTGAACCTGCACCGGGCGACCCATAATCACTGCCATGAATATCAAATCAAAATATTTCGACGCGATTCGCGTCAAACCTGAAAAAGACCTGACCCGCAAGGACGATGGCCCACGCTGCGCGTGGCAGGGCTGTGATGGTCCAGGTACGCACCCCGCACCAAGAGGCCGCAACCATGAAGGTGAATATTACCGCTTCTGCATGCGCCACGTGCGGGAATACAACAAATCCTACAATTATTTCTCCGGCATGAACGACGCCGAGCTGAAGCAATATCAGGAAGCTGCAATTACCGGCCATCGCCCAACCTGGGAAGTGGCCGACCGAAAGGGTGAACCGAGCGGCCGGAAAGGCGTAAACACCAAGAATGTGTCTGACCCGTTTGATGTTGCCGGCGGCTCAAGCGGGCAACAACAAAAAGAGCCCACCCGCCGCATAGTGCGCAAAGTGGAACGCAAGTCCCTTGTGGCGCTCAATCTGGACGAGACCGCAAGCGCTGCCGAGATCAAGGTTCGCTACAAGCAACTTGTTAAACGTCATCACCCGGACGCCAATGGCGGAGACCGGGCCAGCGAAGATAAATTGCGTGAAATAATTCAAGCATATAACTATCTAAAGACCGCTGGCTTTTGCTAAGGTCTCAATTCATAAAAATCACAACCAGTAACAATCGAAACAAAAATTACGCAATGCACCAGACAGGTGCAGATGAGAGGAAGCATGGCAACGCAAGCGTTTGATACAGAGGCCAAATCCGATTCCCGGTCCATCCCCGATATCCAGGTATCGGTCCGCCAATTGTTTGGCATCGACAGCGAATTGAAAGTGCCGGCCTTTTCCGCCACATCAGACCATGTGCCCGATACAGACCCCGATTATCTGTTTAATCGGGAAACCACACTGGCCATTCTGGCGGGCTTCTCACACAACCGTCGTGTCATGGTGCAAGGTTTCCACGGCACCGGCAAATCAACCCATATCGAGCAGATCGCCGCACGCCTCAACTGGCCCTGCGTCCGGGTTAACCTGGACAGTCATATTTCGCGGATTGATCTGGTTGGCAAAGACGCGATTGTTATTCGCGACGGCAAACAGGTGACCGAGTTTCGTGAAGGCATTCTGCCCTGGGCGCTCCAATCCAATACTGCTTTGGTTTTTGACGAATATGATGCCGGACGCCCGGACGTGATGTTCGTTATCCAGCGCGTTCTTGAAGTTCAGGGTAAAATGACCCTGCTTGACCAGAACAGGGTTATTCGCCCCCATCCCGCATTCCGCTTGTTCGCAACCACCAACACGGTCGGGCTTGGTGATACATCAGGGCTTTATCACGGCACCCAGCAGATCAACCAGGGCCAGATGGACCGTTGGTCGATTGTGACAGTGCTGAATTATCTACCCCACGATGACGAGGTCAATATTGTCGCYTCCAAGGCCAAATCCTTTGCCAACGAAGARGGCCGCGAGACYATTTCRAAAATGGTGCGGGTRGCSGAYYTRACSCGMAACGCCTTCATGAAYGGYGATATTTCAACGGTCATGAGCCCRCGYACKGTCCTTACCTGGGCTGAAAATGCSGARATYTTYGATGATATCGGATTTGCTTTCCGGCTGTCYTTCTTAAATCGATGTGACGAGCTTGAACGCAACCTGATCGCCGAACTCTATCAGCGCTGTTTCGATGAGGAATTGCCTGAAACCAGTTCGCCTGCTTACCAGCCCGGAAAATCCGCCGACTAGTCCATGCCCCCAATCAAGCCGCGACCAAATCCGAACGAACCGTTCAAGCAAGCCCTGACAGGAACCCTGCGGGCGATTGCTGGCAAACCCGACCTTGAAGTGGGGTTTGGCAACGACGAAGCACGCCTTGATGGTGAAAAGGCCGTTCTGCCTGAATTACCGCGCTCCATGAGCAAAGCCGATGTTGCTATTTCCCGGGGCCAGGCCGATGCGGTCGCTTTACGCGCCGCCTGTCACGATCCTGCCATTCACCAGACCATGATGCCCCAGGGCGCCAATGCCCGCGCCGCCTTTGAAGCTGTTGAACAAGCCCGCGTTGAAGCCATCGGGTGCCAACGGATGGCAGGCACTGCAAGCAATATTTCCGCCATGCTGGAAGATAGTTTTTCAAACTCGTCTACACCGGCCGAAGGTGATGACTTTGCCCAGCTTGATCAGGCTCTTGGGTTGATCGTCCGCGAACGCATCGCCGGCATAACGCTGCCAGACGGCGCCAGCGAGATCATGGACAAATGGCGTGACTGGATTGAAGAACGCGCCGGCGATGAGTTTGAGCGCCTTGGCGACACCCTCGACGACCAGAAGTCTTTTGCCCGCGTTGTCCGCGACATGCTGGCSGCCCTCGATATGGCTGATGAACTKGGYCAGGATCCGGATTCAGAAACCGGCGATGATCAGGATCAGCAATCGGAAGAAACCGATGAAGACCAGATGGAATCCGATGCCTCTCAACAGTCGGAAAGCACCTCCATGGAAGAGGCCGATTCTGACGGCGATGAAAATACCGAAGACGGGTCGGCTGAAGCCGTCGACATGGATACTGAAATGACCGGCGGCGATGATGATCTGGATGCAGCGTCAGACGCCGAAGACCCCTGGCAGCCTGATTACCAAGGCGCCAATTCGCGCCCGGGCGATCATTACCAGATTTTCAGCAACAAATTTGATGAGGTCGTTCACGCCGAAGACCTTTGCGACACCGAAGAACTGGACCGGCTGCGCACATTTCTCGACAAGCAATTGGTGAGTTTGCAAGGCACCATTTCCCGCCTCGCCAACAAGCTCCAGCGCAAGCTGCTGGCCCAGCAAAACCGGGCTTGGGATTTCGATTTGGAAGAAGGCGTGCTTGATGCTGCCCGCCTGTCGCGGATCGTCACCGACCCGTTATCGCCTTTGTCGTTCAAATATGAGCGCGAAACCGAATTTCGCGACACCATCGTCACCCTGTTGCTGGATAATTCAGGCTCCATGCGCGGGCGTCCGATCACGGTCGCCGCCACCTGCGCCGATATCCTTGCGCGCACCTTGGAACGCTGCGGTGTAAAGGTTGAAATTCTGGGCTTCACGACACGGGCCTGGAAGGGCGGGCAATCCCGCGAACAATGGCTGGCAGATGGCAAGCCGGCCAACCCGGGCCGTCTCAACGACCTTCGTCATATAATTTACAAGACCGCAGATTCGCCATGGCGTCATGCCCGGCGCAATCTTGGCTTGATGATGCGCGAAGGCTTGCTCAAAGAAAATATCGACGGCGAAGCCCTGAGCTGGGCCCATAGCCGCTTGCTTGGACGCCCGGAGCAGCGCCGCATCCTGATGGTTATTTCTGATGGTGCACCGGTGGACGATTCAACCCTCTCGGTCAATTCCGGCAATTATCTCGAACGCCATCTTCGCCAGGTCATCGAAGAGATCGAGAACCGGTCTCCGGTAGAATTATTGGCGATCGGCATTGGCCATGATGTGACCCGTTATTATCGCCACGCCATCACGCTGGTGGATGCGGAAGAACTTGGTGGGGCCATCATGGAAAAACTGGCCGAACTGTTTGACGAAAACCTGCAGAAGAATAGAGGCCGGACCACTGGCCGCCGCGGCCGCACCCTGCATTGATTTTCCTGAGCAAGATTTTGCAATCACAATGCCGGGTATCGTCTTTTCTTTTCCCCGCGCTGCTCTCATGTTTTCTCGCATTTCCGCTCCTTGCGGCAACGATAAAGAATTCCGGCACCCCAATAGCGGTGACCATCACCCCGCTCATTTTCGACCGTACCGCGCCTGAGGCGTTTCAATTCGGCGCGCTTGAATGGCGCGGCGGTATAGAAATCCGCTCAACTGACGCCGCATTTGGCGGAATTTCAGGCATCAGAACCCACAATCAAGGCAACAACCTGCTCGCAATTACCGATGTGGGCCAGTGGATCAGCGCCGATATTCACTATCGAAATGGCCGACTTGTAGCCATCGACAATGTATTTATGGCACCCATTTTGGGGGCACCCGGCGAACGGCTTTCGGGGAAATATCAAACCGACGCCGAAGGCATGGGATTTGGTATCAATGGTGACATTCTTATAGCCTTTGAGCGCCGCCACCGCATCGCCAGATATGATGTAGCATCAGACCATTGGCGGGCCCGCGCCAGCTATATCCCGGTTCCCGACGAGATTGAAAATTTATTCGATAACAAGGGCATTGAAGCCATCGGACAATTTGCAGACGAGACTATTTCCGGTAGCCCGGTCATTGCAATTGCAGAGCGATTTTTGGACCAGGACGGCAACCATACTGGTTGGCTGCTCGGGCCGGGCGCTCCGGTCAAGCTCATTTTTGCCCGGATCGATGCGTTTGATATTACCGCATTGACGATCCTGCCCGACGGTCGTCTCATCATCCTTGAACGGTCATTCTCATTTCTGTTCGGCCCGGCCATGCGGTTAAGGTTGGTAGAACCGACAGAATTGCGGGCTGGCCGCCTGATCACCGGGCGGGAATTATTGCGTGCCGAAAACCGCGAAGCCATTGATAATATGGAAGGTCTTGCAAATCACCTGTCCGCAAGCGGCGAGACAATTCTCACCCTTGTTTCAGACAATAATTTCAATGATTTTCAGCGAACGCTAATTCTGCAATTTGCCCTGCCGCAGCGATGATGGCGCAGAAACAATAGTCCGCAAAGCCCGATACGGGATAAGCATGACCAGGCCCATCAGGAGTTTTACAAGAAAATCTCCAAACGCCCATGCCACCCAGACCGGCGCCAGGAACAAGAGACCGCCAAATCCGTATTCGGCCATCCCCATGCCAGCACCCCAGAATGCGAGGGTGAAGAACAGGGCGGTATCAATTGCCGACCCGATCAGGGACGAGAATAATGGTGCTCGCCACCAGCGCTTTGAATGGCGCAAGCTGTCAAAAACCTGCACATCCAGCAAGTGCGCCACCAGAAACGCTGTCCCGGATGCAAGCGCGATCCGGGGCGTTGCAAAATAAATGCTCAATATAACCGCGCACACAAATCCGACCACAACCACCAACCGTGTCAGACGAACGCCATAACGCCGGTTGGTAAGATCCGTCACCAGAAACGCAACCGGATAGCTGAATGCACCCCAGGAGAAATAATTCTCAAGGCCAAATGGCGTGAACGGGATTTGAACAAGGATATTTGACGCGACAACAATCACGCACATCAAAGCGACCGGGATCAACAAAGACCGGGGWAATGTTATCGGGGCGGTATGAGACATGATGTTCCGGGTCCTGGTACAGAACGATTGTCAACAAGCCCAAGCATAAATCAAACTATACGGTTTGGGCTTTTTCAATCAAAACCTTGATGCGCTGGGCGTTTGAAGACAAATCGGCCTTCTTGGCTTTCATCAAAAACGCATCCAGACCGCCACGATGCTCAACTGTGCGCAGAGCATTTGCTGAAATCCTGAAACGTACCTGACGTCCCAAAGTTTCGCTTTGCAGTGATACCTGGCAAAGGTTTGGCAGGAACCGCCGACGCGATCTGTTTTTTGCATGGCTGACATTATTACCTGTCATAACTGCCTTGCCTGTTAGCTCGCAACGACGAGACATCACTATATTCCTTGTAAATTGTTCGACCTTCGCCAAAAGACGACAGGCCAGACATATGAGCGAAAAGAATTTCGCCGGATATAGGGGCTTAACAGCGAAATTGTCAAGCGTTTCAGGCAATAGAATCGCCGCACACCAGCCGCGAAATATCCACGGGCCACTAATTCGTCATATTCAGCCTGTAGCCAAGCAAATGTTCGCGAACAAAGCTTGTTCAGGAACGGTACCGGGGGCGGTAACCCTTTGAGGGGAAATATCTATGCCTGATGATTTCACCAACACATTCAAACGCCTGAACCGGACCGCTTTTGCCGCCTTGCTGGCCTTCCTTCTTATCCCAAACGCCAGCACGGCAAATGCCGCCGAAGACACAAATGTCGGGAAAATCCAACTTGCCTACCAACTCAATCTAGCCGGGTTCAGGTTCGCGAGAATTTATATGAATAGCTATATTCAAGGAGATAATTACAGGGTCGACCTGACCGCAAAAAGTTCTTCTTTTGCCAAGCTCTATCCGTTTCACGGCACGTCGAGAAGCATTGGCACAATGGTCGGAGACCAAGCTCAATCTACAACCTACAATCTTACCTATGAGACAGTCAGTCGCAACCGGCAGGTTGATCTGGCTTTCAGCGGAACCAATGTGACGGATGTTGATATCCAGCCACCAGCCGGTTCGCCTGTCGGGCGGGCACCTTTATTGCCGGAACACAGAGAAGATGTTTCCGATCCGATCAGTGCTTTCATTTTGCCATTTGGCGACGGCGAACCTGATGGCGCACAAGCGTGCAACCGTGAGCAAGAAATTTTTGACGGACGGCACCGGTTCAAAATTTCCATGAATTATATCCGCACCATTTCCCGCCCCTCTACCGAACGGCCAGGAAATATGGTCCCGGTCTTTGTCTGTAGCTTGAAATATACGCCGATCGCGGGCCACCGGATAAACCGCGACAATGAAATGTTTGACTGGGCCAACAATGACGGGGTGGAGTTTTGGCTGATGCCGGTCTATGTGGCCCGCGTGTTTGTACCAATTTACGGTTCATTCCCAACCCCGCTTGGTAATGCAGTGTTCCAGACAAATTCCATGGTGATCAAGGATTTTTAGCAGGAAACAGGCCCAAGCGTCCATTTGCGGGTCGCTGATTCGGGCCGGTTTCGTTCTGTATTTGGTTCATTCCTTAACAACCGGCCCTGATTTTCAAAATCCGGTGTCTCTATTTGAACACCCTTCGCTTCGTCCAACCGATCAGGTTAACTTGTTGTCCATCAAATAAAAATATTCCCCAACCAAAATTGTGGCTGGTGACAATCCGGGCCCAAGATATAGTGTGTTTTTCGGATGACATTCCGGGAGTCAGCGATTCGGGCAGGTTTTGTTCGGGCTTGGTTCTAATTGTTACTTTCACCTTCAGGATGTGTCCTGAAACGATACACTCAGCCCGGAAATCCGGTTAATGCAAAACGCAGATAACGAATTCATTCTTCTCCCCGCCTCTGCCCGTGCACGCAATGTCACGGCTATTCTCGGGCCCACCAATACCGGCAAGACCCACCTTGCGATCGAGCGCATGCTTGGGCACAAATCCGGCATGATCGGCCTGCCTTTGCGGCTGCTGGCACGCGAAGTGTATACGCGCATCGCCGCGCGGATCGGCCAGGAAAATGTTGCGCTGATAACCGGCGAAGAAAAGATAAAGCCAAGGCAGGCAAAATACTTTGTCTGCACGATTGAGGCGATGCCGCTTGATTTGGACGTGGAATTTCTGGCCATCGACGAAATCCAGCTCGCCTCGGATTTCGACCGGGGGCATGTTTTTACCGACCGAATTTTGTTCCGCCGCGCAACCCGCGAAACGCTCATTCTAGGTGCCGCCACCATGCGCCCCCTGATCGAGATGCTATTGCCGGGGGTGAATATCATGGCCCGCCCCCGGCTTTCAAAGCTTTCCTATACCGGCCAGACGAAAATATCCCGGCTGCCGCGCCGCTCAGCAATTGTCGCCTTTTCAGCGAGTGAAGTTTACACCATCGCTGAATTGATCCGCCGCCAACGCGGTGGCGCTGCCGTTGTCTTGGGCGCGCTTAGCCCGCGCACCCGCAATGCCCAGGTCGCCATGTATCAAGAGGGCGAGGTTGACTATCTGGTCGCCACCGACGCCATCGGCATGGGTTTAAATCTCGATATCGACCATGTGGCATTTGCCGCCAASCKCWWMYKNTSWYGGMCACCARTTCCGGRTSYTGAACCCGGCTGAAATGGCYCAGATTGCMGGRCGYGCCGGKCGCCATCTCCATGACGGCACYTTTGGKGTCACAGGAAATRTTGAACCWTTTGAYACYGAAYTGGTYGAGCGCCTTGAAGGGCATAATTTTGACCCGGTGAAAATCCTGCAATGGCGCAACCCGCGCCTTGATTTTTCTTCGCTTCACACGCTGAAAGACAGTCTGGCGCAAGTTCCCCGCGAACAAGGCCTGTCGCGAGCACCAACGGCGTCCGATGAAATGGTGCTGGATTTGGCGTCCCGCGATCCTGAAATTACCGCGCTGATGGACAGCCCTGAACGGGTATCTTTATTCTGGGATACCTGCCAATTGCCGGATTACCGCAAGATCGCACCGGCCCATCACGCCGATATTGTTACCAACCTGTTCCGCCATTTGGTGGAGGATGGGCGCATTCCTGACGAATGGTTTGCACGTCAGATAGCATATGCAGATCGAACAGATGGTGATATCGATACCCTCTCAAACCGGATATCCCATATCCGGACATGGACATTTGTCGCCAATCGCCCCGATTGGCTCACCGACCCGGAGGAATGGCAGGATCGTACACGAGCAGTCGAAGACAGGCTTTCAGATGCCCTTCACGAACGCCTTACCCAGCGTTTTGTCGATCGCAGGACCAGCATCCTGATGCGCCGGCTTCGCGATAATTCAGACCTGGACATGAGCATCAACGACAATGGCGAAGTGTCTGTTGAAGGTCATTTTGTCGGCAATCTGAAAGGCTTTGTATTTTCGCCAGACCCCGGCGCTGGCGGTCAGGAAGGCAAGGCCTTGCGCGCAGCGGCGTTGAAAGCACTCACAACCGAAATTGCCGATCGGGCAAAGCGCCTGACGGAGGCCACCGACAAGGACATCATTTTGTCTGATGCCGGCAAGTTGGTTTGGGCCGGTGATGAAATTGCAGAACTTGTGGCGACAGAAAACAGTCTCAAACCACGCATCCAGCTCACCCATGCCGAGCAGCTTCAGGCCAGCGACCGGGAGGCCATTACCACCAGGCTTGATACCTGGCTCACCACAATTTTGGCAGAACGTACCGGCTCTTTRGCAGYACTCACGGATGCAAAAGACCTGTCTGGCATTGCCAGAGGGATCGCGTTCCGGTTGGCTGAAAATTACGGATCTGTTTCGCGCAAGGCCATCGCTGAAGAGATGCGAAATTTGGCCAAGGAAGACCGCGCCGCATTGCGCGCCTGCGGCGTACGCTTCGGGGCCCACACCATTTACGTGCCAGCCCTTTTGAAGCCCGCCGGTGCCAATCTGATACGGATTTTCTGGCACTTGAAACAAGATGCCAAAGACCCGGTTGAATTGTCGTCCCTGCCCCAACCTGCATCTCAGGGGTTGATGTCGCTGGCGACCGAAGCGACCGTGCCTGAAAATTACTATCGGGCCATCGGCTATCATGTTTTTGCAGGCCGCGCTGTGCGAATCGATATGCTTGAGCGCCTAGCAGATGAAGTTCGTGAAATTCTATCCTGGCGATCCAGCGAAGACTCTACAACTGCGCCAGATGGCTGGCACGCCCGCGGCAAATTTGTCTCCACACCGCGCATGATGTCTCTGATTGGTACTGGCGCGGAAGAACTTTCAAGTCTGCTGCGCTGCATCGGGTTTCACGGCGAGACCATCCCGGCCCCGCCAAAACCCGAGATCAAACCAGATGATGTAACCGAACCAACCCCAACAGATTCGCAACCAGAAACCGCAATCGAATCAGTTGCCCCTGTGGTTGGGGTCACTGAAACCCCTTCAGAACCAGATAAAACCGGAGAGAGCAAATCTTCCGCAGAAGAACCTGAGACCCAGGAACCCGCCCCTACAATTACGGTCTGGCGTGTTGCGCGAACGAACAGAACCAAGCCCAACAATAAAAACGAAAATCGCTCACGAGGTTTTGCAAAGGGGAATGCCAAAAAGGAAAATGGTGACCGTCCTCGCAAGGCTCAAAATGCGGCCAGGAACAAAAAACCCGCGCCCATCAAGATTGATCCTGATTCTCCCTTCGCCGCGCTTGCCGGCCTGAAACAAGACCTAAAGCGCAACCAGGCGAAAAAACCTGCCGGGAAAAAAGACTGACCCAGAATAAACCAACAATGGACCTGATTGATCCCGGGATCGAGAGCCAACGCATCGATAAATGGCTTTGGCATGCCCGAATTGTTCGCACCCGGACGCTTGCTGCAACCCTCGCCAATTCCGGAAAAATACGGCTCGACAGCCGCCGGGTCACCCGCGCCAGCCAAACTGTTCGAGCGGGCAATATCGTGCTGGCTCCCCAAGGCGACCATATTCGCTGTTTGAAAATAGTCGGCTTTGCCAAGAGGCGCGTTCCCGCTGCCCAATCGACGCAGCTCTATGAAGACCTGGCGCCTATCGAGGCACGCTCAAAATCAACCTCAGATATATCCAAAAGCACCTCTGCCATAAAATCCGGGATGCGGGAAAGCGGGTCAGGACGGCCGACAAAACGGGATCGGCGTCTTATCGAGCAGTTGCAAAACAAGCATGGATAGCCACCWGCAACACAAAWATATCWAYCCCCATTTTCTGCGATTTTCGCATCCCGTCGGGAATTGTCCTGTCAGACCCGGTTGAAAGCTGCGCCTGTTTGGTATAGCAAAATCCAACATGGAAATGTTTGGCCCTGATCTGGCAACCGGAGACTATCGATGACCTATATCGTCACGGACAATTGCATCAAATGCAAATACACCGATTGTGTGGAAGTATGCCCCGTAGATTGTTTCTACGAAGGCGAGAACATGCTGGTCATCCACCCGGATGAATGCATTGACTGCGGTGTATGCGAACCGGAATGCCCAGCAGAAGCAATTAAACCTGATACAGAACCGGGGCTTGATCAATTTTTGAAGATCAATACCGATTTTGCGGAAACCTGGCCAAATATCACGGTCAAAAAAGACCAGATGGCAGACGCCGAAAAATTCGACGGTGAAGCCGGAAAATTTGACAAATACTTCTCCGAGAAAGCTGGCGAAGGCGATTAAATTTCATAGCTAACAGCCAAATTGGATTTGCGATCTTGACTTGGCGTCATGGTCAATCTTGACCTTGCGTCATGGTTAGGAAAATTATCCCTGCCATTTGCATAATGCGAATTTGGGCATTGTGACCGTTCACCATTTTGGATCTCTTGCGCCCCAAAGCTTCAAAAACCCCGATTTTTGTGATATGGTGTTTTTGACAGGTTGAAATCTGAGAAAAACTGAGAAGCGTCAAACTATCTCAAGTCTTGCTATAAAATAAAAGCTCAGGATTAAGAAATTTTGCCCCGGCCTATGGCTGGGCAGGTATTTTTGACCGGAATTGGCTGAATTGCCCTCCGGCTCAGGAATTTCTTCCATCACGGTCTGCCCTGCCGGGCATAACCTTGTCCGGCAATCGAGGCAGATGAAACAGGTTTGGTGAAACGGCATCTCCGGGAAGGGATTGCGGAATCGCTTAATTCGGCATGTAGGAGTTACAGTCACATATGGCCTCAAAATCAAAAAACCCCGTCCAACGCCAAGGCTTTCGCACCAAGGAATTTATTGTTTACCCGACCCATGGGGTCGGTCAGATCATCGATATCGAAGAACAGGAAGTGGCAGGCACCACGCTTGAGCTTTTCGTCATTCTCTTTGAAAAAGACAAAATGRCCCTGCGGGTTCCTACCAACAAGGCTCAGAATGTCGGCATGCGGAAGCTGTCTGATAATGCTCTTGTTGATAAGGGACTTAACACTTTGAAGGGCCGTGCCCGAGTCAAACGCACCATGTGGAGCCGCCGCGCTCAGGAATACGAAGCCAAGATCAATTCCGGCGATCTGATTTTTATTGCTGAAGTGGTTCGCGACCTGCATCGGATGGATAGCCAACCGGAGCAATCCTATTCTGAACGCCAGCTTTACGAAGCAGCCCTCGACCGCATGGCCCGCGAAGTTAGCGCCGTGCGCAAGCTGAGCGAAACAGAGGTTATCGCGATCATCGAGGATATTTTGATCAACAGCCCGAAACGGGCACGCGCAACCCAGCCATCGGAAGACGGTGCAAGCAGCGCTGCTGCATAAATCCAAATTCTGTCACGAAATTTCAATATGAAACTTCAGGAGGGGTCCGGTTTTCCGGGCCCCTTTTTTAATGCACTATTCAGCTATAATCTTGACCGATTGACCAGCAGTCAGTCGTGAACTAGCACTCAATCCATTCAGGATACGAAATTGCTCAAGGGCATTGTCGTTGAGCACCATACGACGCGCCATGCTGCGCTGATTGTCGTTTGCCCCCACCTGTACGGTCCTGATCCGCAAAGGGCGCGCCTGCGCTGCCTCTTCCGCGCTTAAAGAACGCAGACTATTGACGGTGCTGTGAAACCCATCTTCAAGCGAAGCATCAATATTGCGCGCCGCCAACAAAAACCGGAATACTTTGTCGGGCGCAAACCGAACCGCCGCCAGGCGATAATTCCATCCCCCATGGCGGGCCGCCCCGAAAACTGCCTCCATGCCGCCAACCTGACCTGACACCATATCCTGAACGGTGACACCGCGCGCCCAGACATTGCGCACAAACCGTTCAAGTGATTGGCGCGGCGGAATATCAACTCCGTCAAACCGCATCGCACTTCCTTCTGGTCCAAGTACGAATACCGCATCGGATGAATTTTGCAGATTGAAGCCTTCAGGAACATCAAAAGCAAACCGGAGATTGGGATGCAGGAAGGTCCGATCACGGATAAAGCCTTCGCGTGGATCATCACCAAAAAGCAGCCCGTCAATCAGCGATAGAAACACATCCCGCTGGCGCGGCCAGGCACCTTCGGCGATACCAAAACTGCCGGATAATTCCAAAACCTTCGCAATCCGGTCCGGCG